>NZ_JAJJOC010000021.1:0-191953 GCF_020907365.1 Arthrobacter sp. zg-Y750
CCCCCCCCCCCCTGCAACCCCCCCCCGGCCGCCCCCCCCTTGGGGGGGGCCCCCCCCGTCGTTAACGCTGGATCGGCTGGCGCTTCCCCATCCACTGCAAGCTTTCAGACTGGTTTCCCCAGGACCTGCTGGGGACTGACTACCGGCACGGCGGCACGCCCGGCGTCGTCCCACCCGGCCCCAACCCGCCGCACACCGGATGCGGCGGCGAGCACTGCGGCAGCAATGTCGTCTGCATCCTGCAGCGTGCGCGAGCCTTCCGCGGCGGATGACCCCGCTTCGGCCGCGATGGCCGTGCCCCACTGCACCGAGGACAACTGCAGGCCCAGCACAAAGAGATTCTCCACCGGTTCGCCGCTGACGCCCACTGTCCGGTAGGGCGGCATAGTGACGTCCAGGCCGGGGGTCAGCACGGGGGTGCCGTCCGCGGACATCATGACCTTTGGCCGGGCCAGGCCGTCCCGGATGAGCCCGGCCAGCAATGGCGAAACGCTGCGGTCTACCCGGTTGGGCGGCATCATGGCCTCCATGAGCGTGCGTCCGGCGTACTCGGTACCGACCCAGGGCGAGGATGCGGTGAACACACCCCTTGCCTCGTCCACGTCGAACCGCGGATCCGGGCCCACAAAATGCACCACTCCTGCGCGGGTCAGGGCGGCCAGCTGCTCAATCCGTTCCGGCGGCGGGCCGCTTGCGAGGCCTTCCACCAGCGGCTCGAACCAGCCGCGCAGTTCCGCAAGCCATGATGCTTCGGCAAGCCCGCCGTCGGCCACTACCGACTTGAGCAGGGTCCGCCCGGCGTTCAGGGCACCGATGGCCATCTTCAGCGGATCGTCCTCACCGGCGGCGGAACCGGCGGCGTCCTCTTCAAGGTACGCAAGGACGACGTCGTCGAGGTCCTGGGCGCCGGCGAACGGACGCCGTCCCAGCGGCTGGGCCAGTGCTTCGAGGTTGGTCCGCCGGTCCGCGGGCACGTAGCGGTCCAACACGGCTTCCTTCGCCGCGTCCCACTCCGGACCCGGCAGGTACAGCGCTGCTTCGAGGTCGCCCAGGAAGGCGGACGGCTCCCCCCGGAGCTCCGTGCCGGCCACCCGGGCCAGCGTGGAGTAGTACGCCCACACGGCATCGCGGTGCAGCAGCGGCCACAGGTCGTGGTCGAAGCCCGGCAACAGTCCGTCCGCACGGAACGCGAGCGCGGTTTCGCGGGTGAACCAACGCAGCCGGATGCTGCGGGGAATGTAGGACTCCAGCCGGGCCTTGGCGCGGTAGGGCGTGCCGCGTCGGGAGGCGGCCACCAGCTGCGGTTCCCGGCCTGAGGGCTCATACCTCAGCGCGCGCCCGGCGGGCCGGCCGGTGGGCACGAACCGGCCGCCGCGGCCTATGGTCACTGCCGCCATCACGTCGAAGAAGTTCAGGCCGAGTCCGCGGATCAGCACCGGCTCACCGGCGGGCAGGCGGGAGAAGTCGACGTCGGCGGGAACCGCAGGCGGCAGGTAGGTAAGGCCGTGCCGCTCGGCGGCGTCCTGCAGCCGGGCCTGCTCTGCGGACAGCAGCGCCGGCAGGTGGCCCACGGCCAGGACGACGGCGTCAGCGGCCAGAACCTCCCGGCCCTCCACTTCCACCACCAGTCGTCCGTCCGCCGCCCGGGTTACGCCCAGGGCTTCGGTTCGCCGGTGGATCAGTTCCACTCCGTCCGCAGCGGCCGTTTCCTGCAGCTGCCCGTAGGTCCACTCCAGGTACCGTCCGTATAGTGCCCTGCTGGGGAAATCCGCCGGGCCCAGGGATGCCAGTTCGGTACGGTCACCGGCCGGAAGGCCGGCGGCGGCGCGGGTGCCGGCGGACATCATTTCACGCCACTGGTTGAAGGAGAGCCCTGCAGGGGAGGGCAGCAGGTCCCGCACAGTGTCGCCGGCCGGCACCACCGTGGGGAACAGCGCCGGAGTGTTCATCAGGAACAACCGGGACTGCCCGGTCCGCCATACATGCCCCGGGCCGGGATTAAACGGATCAATCAGCTCAATGGTCAGCGGTTCCTGCGTCCCTGCCGCCCGCCGGCGGCTGAGCAGCCGGTCCACCACGGAGAGTCCGCGCGGGCCTGCGCCAATAACAGCTACCCGGAAACTCTGCGTGTGATCCATGCATCTAGGGTATCGGCAGGGAGAGTCCCTCTATGCCCCGGCTGAGCCGGCCGGGGCTGGCCGGGGCCGGCCGGGAACTAGGATGGGGCCCATGACACCGGCAAACCGCAACGTGGATTCCGCAGAGACCGACGAGTTCCTTTGGCTGGAGGACATCTACGGAGACAAGCAGCTGGACTGGGTGCGGTCCGAGAACAGCATCACCGAGGACCTCCTGTCCCGCACCGGTTTCGAGCGGACGCAGGAGCGGCTGCTGGAAGTCCTGGACTCCACGGACCGCATTCCCATGGTGTCCAAGCGGGGTGGGTACTACTACAACTTCTGGCGTGACGCCGGGCACCCCAAGGGCCTCTGGCGCCGCACCACGTGGGAGGGCTACACCGCTGCGGACACCGAGTGGGAGGTGCTGCTGGACCTGGACGCGCTCAGCGCCGCCGAGGGCACCGAATGGGTGTGGGCCGGCGCCCGGTTCCTGCGTCCCGCGGACGGCACCTCCTACCGCCGTGCCTTGGTGGTCCTCTCCCCCGACGGCGGTGACGCCTCCCGGTACCGGGAGTTCGACGTCGTCGAGAAGGCCTTTGTGCCCGGCGGCTTCGACATTCCCGCAGCCAAAAGCCGCATCAGCTGGGCCGGTGAGGACAGTCTGTACGTGGGCACGGACTTCGGTCCGGGTTCCATGACCACCTCGTCCTACCCCCGCACCAGCCGGGTCCTGCGCCGGGGGCAGGAGCTGCAGGACGCCGAACCGTACTTCGAGGTCCCCGAAGACCACATGATGGCCGTGGTGCAGCGTGACCAGACACCCGGTTTCGAGCGCGACATTGCCGTGGACATCATCGATTTCTACAACAGCCGCACCTTCCTGCGCGAAGGCGGCGAGTGGGTGCAGCTGGACGTGCCCCTGGATGTCACTGTGGACGTGCACCGGCAGTGGCTGCTGCTGCGCCCGCGCAATGACTGGGAGCTCGACGGCGAGACCCACCCGGCCGGGTCCCTGCTGGCCGCGTCGCTGGCGGACTTCACCGGCGGAACCCGGCGGGTGCACCGGATCTTCACCCCGGATGCCGCCGCCGCACTGCAGTCCTGGAGCTGGACCCGGGACCGGCTGCTGCTGAATGTGCTGCGCGATGTCAGCTCCGAGATCCTGGTGCTGAACCCGGCTGACGGGTGGACCGCGGAAATCCTGGATGCCTGCCCGCCGCTGCACGCCGTGGACGCCTTTGCGGTGGACGACGAGGATGAGGAAGCCGGCAATGACTACTGGCTGGTCAGCACCGGGTTCCTGACCCCGTCCACCGTGTCCCGCGGCACCCTGCCCGTCGGCGGGGAGGCCGGCTCTGAGGCGGTTGCCGTGAAATCCTCGCCGGCGTTCTTCGACACCACCGGGCTCGCGGTGGAGCAGCACTTTGCCGTATCCGCAGACGGCACCCGCGTGCCGTACTTCCAGGTGGGCCCGGAGGACCTGGTGCTCGACGGCGGCAACCCCACCTTGCTCAACGGGTACGGCGGGTTCGAAGCTTCGCTCACCCCGGCCTACAGCGGCGTAGTGGGCCGCGGGTGGCTGGAGCGGCGCACCACGGATGCCGGCGGAGCCGAACGCCGGGGCGTGTACGTGCTGGCGAACATCCGCGGGGGCGGGGAATACGGTCCGGCCTGGCACCGTGCCGCCCTGCAGGAAAACCGGCACCGGGCGTACGAGGACTTCGCCGCCGTCGCGCAGGACCTCGTGGCCCGCGGCGTGACGTCACGGGAGCACCTGGGCTGCACGGGCCGCAGCAATGGCGGCCTGCTGGTGGGCAACATGCTCACCACCTATCCGCACCTCTTCGGGGCCGTCTCCTGCGGCGTGCCGCTGCTGGACATGCGCCGCTACACCAAGCTTTCCGCCGGATACTCCTGGATTGCCGAATACGGCGATCCGGACGATCCCGAGCAGTGGGACTTTGTGAAGACGTTCTCGCCCTACCACCTGCTGAAGGAAGATGCTGACTACCCTCCCGCCCTGATCTGGACCGCCACCAGCGATGACCGGGTGGGGCCGGTGCAGGCCCGCAAAATGGCCGCCCGGATGAAGGCGCTGGGCGTGGACAACGTCTGGTTCCACGAGTCGCTGGAGGGCGGCCACGCCGGTGCGGCGGACAACCGGCAGTCCGCCCGGATGCACGCCAGGTCCTACGAATTCCTCTGGGAAGCGCTCACCGGCGGACTTGGCTGAGGCGTTTTGCCCTAACCGGCAAGTTGCCGGTAGTCTTGTCAGGCTGGCAGCGGAAGCTGCGGGCCATGCTGGATATGCAGGTTAAATCTGCAGGTTTGACGCATGTTGGAGACGTGCCAGAGCGGCCGAATGGGCTTCACTGCTAATGAAGTGTGGGCCTAAAGCCCACCGGGAGTTCAAATCTCCCCGTCTCCGCCACTAGTCCCCCGGTTTTCCGGGGGACTTTTTGCGTCTGCCCCCTCAAGACGCGATTCTGCCCCCTCGAACCCGGACAAATGACACCGCCGCGGTCGGGTAGATTCGCCTCTGTGACCACCAACAGCATCCAGCTCACCGGACCGCGCGTCACCCTGCGGGATATTCAGCCGGGCGACCTCGACGCCGTGCACGCCTTCACGTCCGACCCTACGGTCACTCAGTGGTCCATCTGGGGACCGAACACGCTTGCCGAAACCCGCGCCTTTATCGCCGCAGCCGCCGCTGAAGCCGGCCAGCCCGGGCGGACCCTGTTTACCCTCGCCGTAGTGGTCGAGGACCGGTTGGTCGGCACCGCCGGTGTTTGGGTAAAAAGTGCCGCCGACAGCACCGGCGAGCTCGGCTACACCTTGCACCAGGACATGTGGGGCCGGGGAATCGGCACCGAAACCGCCGGCCTGCTGCTGGCCCACGCATTCGGACCCATGGGGTTGGAGCGGGTGGAAGCCACCTGCCATCCGGAAAACACCGGTTCGGTGCGTGTGCTGGAGAAGAACGGCTTTGTCTTCGAGGGCAGGCTGCGGGCGCATAAGAAAGTCAACGGGACACGGCGTGATTCGTTGTTGTTCGCCGCACTGCTCTCGGACCGGCCCCGCGGATAGGCTGGCAGCCATCTCCCTACCGTGAAGGAAGTTTCCATGGAAATGCGTCTTCTGGGCCGCAGCGGCACCGCAGTCAGCAACTATGCGCTGGGCACCATGACCTTCGGCAACGAGTCTGACGAACGGGCTTCACACGCCATCCTCAACGACTACGTCAACGCCGGCGGCAACTTCGTGGACACCGCTGATGTGTACACCTCCGGCGCCTCCGAAGAAATCATCGGCCGCTGGCTGCATGCCAATCCCCGCGCCGCCGCCGACGTCGTACTCGCCACCAAGGGCCGGTTCCCGATGGGGGCCGGCGCCAATGACCTGGGCACGTCCCGCCGGCACCTGCGCCGCGCGCTGGAGGATTCCCTGACCCGGCTGGGGGTGGACCATGTGGACCTCTACCAGCTGCACGCGTGGGACCCCTACACGCCGCTGGAGGAAACCCTGGGTTTCCTCCAGGACGCGGTAACGGCCGGGAAAATCAGTTACTACGGGTTGTCCAACTTCACCGGCTGGCAGCTCACCAAGGCGGTTTACACGGCCCGGGAGCACGGCTGGGCGCTGCCGGTTACGCTGCAGCCGCAGTACAACCTGCTGGAGCGGGAAATCGAGTCCGAAATTGTTCCGGCAGCGCTCGACGCCGGCCTGGGCCTGCTGCCCTGGTCGCCTCTGGCAGGCGGCTGGCTGACCGGCAAGTATGACCGCGAAACGGTGCCCGCCGGCAACACCCGGGTGGGCGACAACCCTACCCGGCAGTTCCAGGGCTGGGACCTGCGCAGCCACAACGAGCGGACCTGGCGGATTATCGACGAGCTGCGCGCCGTCGCCCAGGTGCACCAGGCGACGCCGGCACAGGTGGCGCTGGCTTGGCTGGCGGACCGCCCAGGGGTGACGTCCGTGATTCTGGGCGCCCGCACCACGGACCAGCTGGCCGACAATCTGGGCGCGGCTTTCCTGACGCTCACGCAGGAGGAAACCCAGCGGCTGACCGAGCTGAGCATGCCGCAGGTGGGCAACTATCCGTACGGCCCGGACGGGTTGAACCAGCGCGCCCGGCTACTCGAGGGCGGCCGCTAAAAACCGCTGAACGTCAGGGTTTGAGGAAGTCCTCGGGGCGCAGCTGCTGCGCCCACTTGCTGATTTCTTCTTCCTGCAGCTCATCCGGCTTCGCCGCCGGCGTCGGGTTTTCGGCGCTCGGTGCAGGCTTCCCGTCGGTCTCCGGGATCGGCCGCACGTACGGCTGCGGGTGGGCGGCCATGTTCTGGATGGCGGCCCCCGAGGCGCGGATGCCGGCACCGGTGAACTGTGCGTAAAGCTTCAGTGCCTTCACGGGCTGGCCCTGCGCCAGCGCGGCGTACACCTGCTGGTGCTGGGCCGCGTTCAGCAGCGACGCCGCTTCCTTGGCCGCCTGGAGGGAGGTGCCGGTTTCCGCCGTGGAACGGGGCCGGGCGGGACGCTGCGCTGCGGGCCGGGCCTTGCCGGTACTGTCCCCGTCGCCGCCCGGAGCTTCAGCTGCCCGGCGCTTCTGGATCCTGCCCACCAGCGCGCTGACAACTGCTATTGAGAGGACAAAAAGAAGAATCACCGCGAGCTCCATACCTCGATCCTAGCTTCGCTTTCTCCGCGCCTTAAAACGGCCGGTATATTGACGTTCACCACAGCCACGGCCTATCAACGGAGATGCCATGACAGCCAGCACTACCACCCAGTTACGGTCCCTCCGAGTCGATATCCGGGACGGGGTGGCGGAAGTGCAGCTGATCGGCCCGTCCAAGGGAAACGCCATGGGGCCGGACTTCTGGACCGAACTGCCCGAGGTGTTTGATGCGCTGAGCACCAACGACGGCGTCCGGTCCGTGCTGCTCTACGGTTCCGGCGGCACGTTCAGTTACGGCCTGGACCTCCCGGCCATGGCCCCGGTCTTCGCCCCGATGCTGGCTGCCGGCGGGATGGACGCGAAACTGCGCGAGGATTTCCGCCGCCGGATCAAGGCCCTCCAGGACTCGGTGAGCTCGCTGGCCCGCTGCGCCAAGCCCGTCATTGCCGCAGTGGACGGCTGGTGCATTGGCGGCGCCATTGACGTGATTGCGGCAGCGGACATCCGCATTTCCTCCCCTGCCGCACGGTTCAGCGTACGGGAGGTCAAAGTGGCCATTGTTGCGGATCTGGGCTCCCTGCAGCGGCTGCCCGCCATCATTGGCGAGGGAGCCACCCGGCACCTGGCCCTGACCGGCGAGGACTTTGATGCCGCCCGCGCCTATGCACTGGGGCTGGTCACGGAACTGGCGGACGAGGTCGTCGCACGCGGCCGCGAACTGGCCGCCGCTGTGGCGGCCAATCCTCCGCTGGTAGTGCAGGGCGTCAAACAGGTGATGAACCGGCGGACGCAGGGACCGGTGCAGGACGGCTTGGACTATGTCCAGGTCTGGAACACCGCGTTCCTGGCCAGCCGCGACTTCGGTGAGGCCACCGCCGCGTTCGCTGAGCGCCGCCTGCCGGTCTACCGCGGGGAGTAGCCGGCACGGTCCCGGCGGGGCTCGTCACGGGTGCTTCCTAGCTGCACAACGACGGCGACGGCGGCCGCCGCGGTGAGGGCCGGGATGAGTGCCGCGCCGGTCAGGGACGGGCAAAATGCCAGGACCACGGCGGCAGCCAGTGCCGTCAGGCCGAGCGCGGCGGTCAGCGCCTCCCGCGTACGCAGGGCCAGGAGAATCAGCGCCCCGCCGAACACCGGGCTGAAGACCAGGTCCGGCGTAAAGGGAATGCACAGGACGGCCAGTGCAGCCAGTGCGGCCATGGCTCCGCGCTGAACCCGGAGGCCCTGACGGGTTTCCGCCCGGGCGGTGAGGAACCAGACGGCGAGAAGCAGTGCCGCGGCCAGGATACCGGCGCCGAAACTCATCAGCTGCGTACCGGCCCAGTTCTGCGGGAGGAAGGGCAGCCTGCCGGCCCCGGCAAGCTGCCAGGCCGTGCCCAGCAGCGCGCCTATTCCGGTCGCTGCGGAAAGGTACCGGCCCGCCCGTCGGTCCGCCGGACGCGCATCCGCTGTGCCTGCCGTGACGATGCGCGTGTTAGATGCTGCGGCCATGCCGTCCCCCGGTCTGCGGCCCGGTTGGATACCGGGGTTCCGGGAAATCTAGCATGCCCCGGCCTGGTGCCCCGCCGGAACCCCGGCCGTAGAACGGAACAGTCAGGCGGCAGGCCGCAGGGCGGCGTCGATCAGGACTTCCGCGGCGGCACGGGCCTGCACCGCGGCCGCGGAATCCCCCGCTATGGCAGCCGTGCTCTGGGCCCCTTCGGCCAGGATCGCCAGCTGTGCCCCCAGGGTTTCCGTGGCGCCGAGGTCCCGGGCCAGGCCGGCCATGTACCGCTGGAAGGATTGCTTGTGTTCCCGTGCGAGTGCGGCCACGGCAGGATTGGTCCCGCCCAGTTCACCGAAGGCGTTGATGAACGCGCAGCCGCGGAAATTCCCGGTACAGAACCAGTCCTGCAGGTAGTCGTAGACGGCCAGCAGCCGCTCTCGCGGGGCCTCCCCTGCCACGGCTACGCGTGCCTCAACCGCTGATTCCCATTCCTCGTGTTTACGCCGGAGCACTGCGGAAATAATGTCGTCCTTCGACGGATACAGGGAGTACAGCCGCCGTAGTGAAACGCCCGCGGCAGTACGCAGCTCGTCCATCCCGACGGCAGCGAATCCCTTGCGGTAGTACAGGTCATCGGCTGCCGAAAGGACGCGCTCCGCAATGTCTTCGTTCGTCATTTCTCCAGTCTACTTGACGCGAGAACGAACGTTCTCTATTGTCTAGTTCACACCTTGAGAACGATCGTTCTCGCGGGTACCGAAAAGAGGAGTCCATCATGGGTTACATCGCCGCAGGCACCGAGAACAGCACCACCACCCACCTCTACTACGAAGACCAGGGCACAGGCCAGCCGGTTGTGCTGATCCACGGTTACCCGCTGGACGGCTCCAGCTGGGAGCGCCAGACCCGCGAACTGCTCGCCGCCGGCTACCGCGTCATCACCTACGACCGCCGTGGCTTCGGCCAGTCCAGCAAGGCCGGCTCGGGCTACGACTACGACACCTTCGCAGCAGATCTGAATACCGTGCTGGAAACCCTGGACCTGCACAACGTGATCCTTGTCGGGTTCTCCATGGGCACCGGCGAACTCGCGCGCTATGTCTCCCGGCACGGGTCCGAGCGCATCGCCAAGCTTGCCTTCCTCGCCTCGCTCGAACCGTTCCTGGTGGCCCGGGAGGACAATCCCGAAGGTGTCCCGCAGGAAGTCTTCGACGGGATTGAAGCAGCCGCCCGGGCAGACCGCTTCGCCTGGTACACCAACTTCTTCTCCGACTTCTACAACCTGGAGGAGAACCTGGGCAGCCGGATCAGCCAGGAGGCCGTCACTGCCAGCTGGAACGTGGCCACCCGCAGCGCACCGGTTGCCGCCTACGCGGTAGTGCCCACCTGGATCGAAGACTTCCGCGCCGACGTCGACGCCGTCCGCGAGAGCGGCAAGCCCGTGCTGATCCTGCACGGCACGGCGGACAACATCCTCCCGATCGACGCCACTGCCCGCCGGTTCCGCAAGCTGGTGCCGGAAGCGGACTACGTGGAGATCGACGGCGCACCGCACGGCCTGCTGTGGACCCACGCTGCCGAGGTCAACGAGGCGCTGCTGGGCTTCGCCGGCAAGTAGCGCCGCGCCAAACCCGGCTCTGACCGGCGGCGGCAGCGGGACGCGTCTGCGGCCCGCTGCCGCTGTTTTGGCCGAACCGCCCACCGAATAAAGCACGGCATGGGGCAGCTCACAGTATGGTGTGGGCATGTTCGCATCCGATGCATGGGGGGCCATCATTGAGGACGCCCACCGATATCCGTCACCGCACAACTCACAGCCGATGAAGATCCAGCTGCGCAGCCCGACCGAGGCCACGGTCTACTACGACCTGGACCTGGGGCTGCCCGCGGAGTCCTTTGGCATACCGTTCGGCCATGTATGCGCAGGGGTTTTCCTGGAATCTGTCCGTGTGTGCGCGCGGGTCCGCGGATATGACGTCCGTGAAGACCTCCACCACCATGACATGGACTTCGGGGCCGCTGACCGGCTTCACCTCATCGGTGACCTCACCCTGGTGCCGCGGCCTCCCGACGCGGAGGATGTGGCCTCCTTCGAGGCCTTCCAGGCACGGCAGACCTCCCGCCGGCCGTATGACAACACCGTGGTGGCACCCGCCGCTGTCGAGGAGGCCGAGGCCACGGCACGCCGGCACGGGCAGGAATTCCGCAGCACCAGCGACGCCGCCCTCGTCCGCAAGGTGGTGCACATCAACCAAGCCACCCTGTTCGACGATCTGCGCAAAGACGCCGTGCACCGCGAAATCCTCACGTGGCTGCGTTTCTCCCGCGCCGAAGCCCGGGAGAGCGGTGACGGCCTCAGTGCCGAAACCATGCTGATGCCCGGGCCAGTGCTGCGTTTCGCCATGCACCACCGGGGCCTGTGGGAAGCACCGGTGATCGGGGCGCTCATCCGCCGGATCTATCTGAACACCATGCGGGGCGTGCGCCAGCTGGGCTGGCTGGAGGGGCCCTTCAACGGACCCGCCGACTACGTGGCGGCGGGGCGCACGTTTATGCAGATCTGGCTGGGTTTCACCCGCCGGAATGTATACCTGCATCCGTTCGGCACCGTTATCACCAACCCTCGCTCGCACACCGAGTTCGTACAAGCTGCAGGAGCAACCGAGGGTAACGGGCGGATGGCCTGGATGCTCTTCCGGTTTGGCCACAGCACCCCGCCACCCCCGGCGCACCGGCGCCCTGCTTCTGCCATGATCGTTGACCCCGTCCAGGAGCTGCATCCGTGAAAAAGCTGTTGATCTTCGCCTTTGTTGCCTTGCAGGAACGCTTTGTGCGCCTCTTTATGCCTCGGGTTGCCACCCACAAGCTGCTCCTGCTGCCCGGAATCGAATCGTTCCGCTGGACCATGGGCCGCTGGCGGGCGTGGCGCACCTTTGAACTGGCGGCCCGCAAGGTTCCCGCTTACCGGGAGTTCCTGGCCAAGCAGGACTTCCCGGGCCGGCTCACCGGCAACGGCAAGGTCTGCGACGAGTTCGCGCAGATCCCGGAAATGGATAAGGACAGCTACATCCGCCCGTGGACCACCGCCGAGCGCTGCATCGGCGGCAAACTCCCCCGCCGCGGCGTGGTGGTTGATGAATCCTCGGGCAGCTCAGGGGTGCCCACCAGCTGGGTCCGGGGTCCCGACGAGCGCGAGGCCACCCGGCAGCTGCTGCAGCTGGGCTTTGCCCGGACCGCCGCCGAGCTGGAAAAGCAGCCCTTTGTGCTCAATGCGTTCTCCCTGGGTGCGTGGGCCACCGGCATGAACGTCACCTCGTCGCTGACCGACGTCACTATGATCAAGTCGATCGGTCCGGACAAGGACAAGATCATTCAGACCATGCGGGAGTTCGGCCCGGGTTTCACCTACATCATCCTCAGTTACCCGCCCTTCCTGAAGGCCCTCTTCGAGGACCCCCGGCTGGACTGGCAGGACTACGACATAGTTGCCGCCTTTGGCGGTGAAGGCATCAGCGAGAACATGCGCGCCCACATCAACCGCTACACGCACGGTGCCTTTGGTTCCTACGGGGCGTCCGACCTGGAGATCAACCTGGCCATTGAAACGGACTTTTCCGTGGCGCTGCGCCAGGCCGTGGCCCGGCATCCGGAACTGGCCGCGCGCATCACCAAGCAGGACGAGTACGGCGTCCTGCCGATGATCTTCCAGTTCAACCCGTACGGCTATTTGATCGAGACCAACGACGCCGGGGAGCTGCTGGTGACGATTGTCCGGCGGGAGAACATCAACCCCCGGATCCGCTACAACATCCATGACCGCGGCCATGTGATGCGGGTGCGGGACCTGTTGCCGGTGCTGCGCGAGTACGGCCTCCACGACGTGCTGCGCGAGCAGCT
The DNA here is from genome assembly GCF_020907365.1 of Arthrobacter sp. zg-Y750. Lineage (NCBI taxonomy): Bacteria > Bacillati > Actinomycetota > Actinomycetes > Micrococcales > Micrococcaceae > Arthrobacter > Arthrobacter sp. zg-Y750. The sequence goes on from NZ_JAJJOC010000021.1 coordinate 12,182, forward strand.
GCTGGACCTGCCACTGCTGTTCCACTACGGCCGTTCGGACCTGTCGGTGGACTTCAACGGGGCCGTGGTGGCCCCTGATGCCCTGCGGGACGTCATCTACAACGAGCCGGCGCTGCTCGACGCCGTGGAAAACCACCGGCTCATCAGTTATGAGGACGACGGAGGCAACCGCCAGCTGCACATTGCGCTGCAGCTGACCGAACAGGCAACCGCATCCGGGGCGCTCGACACGGAGCGGTTCCGTCCGCACGTGCTCGCCGAGCTGCGCCGGATGAACGGGGACTTCAACAACGCCATCCGCACCTCCCCCGCTTCATCCCTGCCCACGGTGGCCTTCTACGACTTCCGGACCGGCCCCTTCACCGCCGACGGGCGAAAGCTCAAGAACGAGTACGTATGGCAGCTGGACGGGGATGAAGCCACGCAGTGGGACCTGGATCTGTCCTACGCGGCGCAGCCCTAGCCAATTCCCGTAACCCGCCTAGGCCTTCAGCGCCAGCACAAAGGGCAGCACGGATTCAGCCCCGGCCTCGCGGAGCACCCGGCCCGCTTCGGTCAGGGTCCAGCGGCTGTCCGCAAAATCGTCCACCAGCAGCACCGGTCCCGGGTTGGCCGCGAACCAGGCCGCGCCCTCGGGCGGAACAGCAAACTGGTCCCAGACCGAGGCCAGCCGGAAGGCACTGTTGCCGCCGGGGCCGCCCGTTGGCCCGCCGTGCGGGGCCAGCAGCGCGCCCAGATACGGGATCCGGCCCAGCTCGGACAGGCCGCGGGCCAGGGAGTCCACCAGCTGCGGGTGGGACCGGGACGGAACACTGACTATGGCCACGGGCCGCTGCTCCCAGCCCCACTGCGCCAGCACCTGCACGCAGCCGTTGACCAGGGCGGGATCGGCCGGGGCATCCTCGACGCCGGGAGCGAAGATCTCCCGCAGCCGTCCGCCCCAGCCCAGATCCGTGAGGCGGGCCAGCGCGCGGCCGGAGGACACCGCCTGTGCGGGTTTGATCTTGCCCTTGACCGGCACCCCCAGCCGGTCCATGCCGGAGGGGTACATGCCGCGCGGATCCACTTCCACGCCCACTTTGCTCAGCGCACTGCCGGCGTTCTCGGTGGCCTCGGCAGCGACGTCGTCGGCGAACCAGCGCCCGGCGCAGTTGTCGCAGCGCCCGCACGGCGCCGCGGCCGGATCGTCCAGCTGTTCGGAGAGGAACTGCATGCGGCAGCCGGCGGTGCTTTCATAATCGAGCATGGCCTGCTGCTCGCGTACCCGGGCGGCGGCAATGCGTTCGTAGCGTTCGCGGTCGTAATGCCAGGGCTGGCCGGTGCCCCGCCAGCCGCCGGACACCTTCTCCACGGCGCCGTCCACGGCCAGGACCTTCAGCAGCAGCTCGAGCGGCGAGCGCTTAAGGTTCACCCGGGTCTCCAGCACACCGGTGGAAAGCACCGTGCCGCCGGCCAGCTCGGCGAGCACCGCGCTGGCGGGTCCTTCCGCGGGCATGGAGGAGGTGGCGAAGTACTGCCAGATGTCGCGGTCCTCAGCACCGGGCAGCAGCAGCACGTCGGCATTGGGGGTGCCGCGGCCGGCACGTCCCACTTGCTGGTAGTAGGCCACCGGGGAGGACGGGGCGCCCAGGTGCAGGACAAACCCCAGGTCCGGCTTGTCAAAGCCCATGCCCAGCGCACTGGTGGCCACCAGCGCCTTGACCCGGTTCTCCTTCAGGGCCGCTTCGGCTTCCTCCCGGTCCGCCGGATCGGTCCGCCCGGTGTAGGCCAGGACCGGGTGGCCGGCCTTCTGCAGCAGCCTGGCGGTGTCTTCAGCGGCGGAGACGGTCAGGGCGTAGATGATGCCGCTGCCGGGCAGGTCGTCAAGGTGGGTGAGCAGCCAGCCCAGCCGGGAGCGGGCATTGGGCAGCCGCAGTACCCCCAGCCGCAGGCTTTTCCGCGCCAGCGGACCGCGGATGGTGAACACGTCTTCGCCGCCGGAGGCCAGCTGCTCCTCGATGTCCTTCACCACGCGGCTGTTGGCGGTGGCCGTGGTGGCCAGGACCGGCACGGAGGAGGGCAGCTGCTCAATCAGGCTGCGGATCCGGCGGTAGTCCGGGCGGAAGTCGTGGCCCCAGTCGGAAATGCAGTGCGCTTCGTCGATCACCAGCAGCCCCGAGCGGCGGATCAGTTCGGGCAGGTGCTGTTCCCGGAACCCGGGGTTGTTCAGCCGTTCCGGGGAGACCAGCAGCACATCCACCTGATCGGCTTCCAGCTTGGCGGAAATGTCCTGCCACTCCAGCTGGTTCGCGGAGTTGATGGCCTCGGCGCGCACCCCGGCACGGGCCGCGGCTGCCACCTGGTCCCGCATCAGGGCCAGCAGCGGGGACACAATCAGCGTTGGTCCGGCCCCGCGGGCGCGCAGCAGCAGGCTGGCCACAAAGTAGACGGCGGATTTGCCCCAGCCGGTGCGCTGGACCACCAGGGCCCTACGGCCGCCGGACACCAGCGCTTCGATGGCTTCGAACTGGTCCTGGTGGAACTGCGCGGAATCATTGCCCACCAGCGCGCGCAGCAACTCCACGGCCTCCGCGTGCAGTGCGGAGGATTCCGGGGCACGGTCCTGCGCCCCGTCCTGCGCCGAGTCCTGCATCGAGTCCTGTGCCGAATTATGTTCCGACTTGAAGGGGGTGCCGTGCGTATCCGTGCGTTCCATACCTTCCACTATCCCAGCCCCGTCTGACTGTTTTCTGCACAGGAATCGGCTTGTGGACAAGACCGCCTCGGCGGGCGCCCCTATAGACTGGCCCACGTGAACAATGCATTCGACCTCTCCGCGTCCTTCAAGGCCTACGACGTCCGCGGCGTCGTAGGCGAGACCATCACTGAACAGATCGTCGAGGCCGTAGGGGCCGCGTTTGTTGACGTTCAGGGCCTGGCCGGGCAGACGGTCCTGGTAGGCGGTGACATGCGTCCGTCGTCGCCGGAGTTCATCCGCGACTTTGCCCGCGGGGCCACCGCGCGCGGCGCCAACGTGCTGCTGCTGGACCTCATCTCCACCGATGAGCTGTACTACGCCTGCGGTGTGCTGAACGCCGCCGGCGTGACCTTCACGGCCAGCCACAACCCGGCCCAGTACAACGGCATCAAGATGGCCAAGGCCGGAGCGGTACCCATCTCCTCGGAAACCGGGCTGAAGGACATCCAGGCGCTCGCTGAGAAGTACCTGAATGACGGAGCCATTCCCGCCGGGGCGCAGACCGGGCAGATCTCGGTCCGCGACGTGCTGGCCGACTACGCCGGCTACCTGCGCAACCTGGTGGATCTCTCCGGCATCCGCCCGCTGAAAGTAGTGGTGGACGCCGGCAACGGCATGGCCGGCATGACCACCCCCGCCGTGCTGGGCAACACCATCCTCCCGGGCCTCCCCCTGGACATCATCCCCCTGTACTTTGAACTGGACGGGTCCTTCCCCAACCACCCGGCCAACCCGCTCGAGCCGGAAAACCTGCGCGACCTGCAGGCCGCCGTCGTCGAACACGGCGCAGACATTGGGCTGGCCTTCGACGGCGACGCCGACCGCTGCTTCGTGATTGATGAGAAGGGCGAGCCGGTCAGCCCCTCCGCCGTCACCGCCCTGGTGGCCCGCCGGGAAATCGCCCGCGCCAAGGCGTCCGGCGAAGAAACCCCGGTGATCATCCACAACCTGATCACCTCCCGCGCCGTTCCGGAGCTGGTGGCGCACGACGGCGGCCGCGCCGTCCGCACCCGGGTGGGCCATTCCTTCATCAAGGCCGTGATGGCCAGCGAAGGGGCGGTCTTCGGCGGGGAGCACTCCGCGCACTACTACTTCCGCGACTTCTACAATGCGGACACCGGCATGCTGGCTGCCATGCACGTCCTGGCCGCCCTGGGCGAGCAGACCCGCGTCCTTTCGGACCTGGCCCGCGAATATGAGCCGTACTTCTCCTCCGGCGAGGTGAACTCCCGGGTCGAAGACGTTCCGGCCGCCGTCGCCCGCGTCCGCGCCGAATACGAGCGCGAGGGCGTCACGGTTGATGCCATGGACGGGCTGACCTTCACTTCCGATGACGGCGCCTGGTGGTTCAACCTGCGCGCCTCCAACACCGAACCCTTCCTGCGGCTGAACGCTGAAGCAGAGGACCTGCCCACCATGGAGCGCGTCCGCGACCACGTACTTGAACTAGTGAGGAAATAAGAACATGGCTGATGTTGAACTGAACGGCAGCGAACCGTCCGCACAGGTCCAGGAGGACCTGAACTCCCTGCTCGGCACCGCGCTGGGCGTCACCCAGGAGCAGCTCGAGGCGCAGGGCGCCTTCCTGCCCGCCGCACTGGTGGTCCAGAACGACGGCGAGCTGCGCATGATCGCCGTCGCGCCGGAAGAAAGCGACGAAGACCTCGATGCCGATGCCATGATCGATGACCTCTACACGGTGCTCACCGAGCAGAAGGGTGAGAACCGTGCCGTGGCCGTGTTCTCCGACATCCACCTGCCGGAGGAAAACACGGACGCCATCCACGTGGTGACCGAGCACTCCGAAGGTGTATGCATTTCGGCCATCCAGACCTACTCCAACGACGGCGACGAGTGGACCTTCAATGAGCCCACCTGGGAATCCGGCGACCGGATTGTCTGGGCTCCCGAAGCCTAGTTAACGGATCCGGATCACGCCGGGTCAAAGCAGCAAAACAGCAAAACAAAAGGGTGGCCCCGCCGGTTCCGGCGGGGCCACCCTTTTGCTTTTGGTACTGCTGACCGGTCTCAGGCTGCGGCGAAGCGCTCCTTGAGCTCGTCGAGGCGGTCCTGCAGTTCCTGCGGCAGGGTGGCACCGAAGCGGGCGTACCACTCGTCAATACCGTCCAGTTCGGTGGCCCATTCCTGCGGGTCCACCCGTACGGCCTGCTCCACGTCCTCAGGGGTCATGTCCAGGCCGGTGAGGTCAATCGAGTCCCCGGTGGGCACATAGCCGATGGGGGTTTCGACGGCGCCGGCGGTGCCTTCGAGCCGTTCAATGACCCACTTCAGCACCCGGGCGTTGTCGCCGAAGCCGGGCCAGGCGAACCCTCCGTCGGCGGTGCGGCGGAACCAGTTCACCAGGAAGATCTTGGGCAGCTTCTCCTGGTTGGCCTTGCCGCTGAGCTCAATCCAGTGCCGCAGGTAATCCCCGGCGTCGTACCCCATGAAAGGCAGCATGGCCATGGGGTCGCGCCGGACCACACCCACCGCGCCGGCCGCGGCCGCCGTGGTTTCCGAGGAGAGCGTGGATCCCATGAAGATGCCGCTGGCCCAGTCGCGGGCCTCGGTGACCAGCGGAACGGTGGTCTTGCGCCGGCCGCCGAAGAGGATGGCGGAAACGGGCACGCCGTTGGGCGAGTGGTACTCGTCCGCAAGCATGTCGATCTGGTCAATCGGGGTGCAGAAACGCGAATTCGGGTGCGCGGCGGGGTGCCCGGCATCCGGGGTCCACTCGTTGCCCAGCCAGTCGGTCAGGTGCGCCGGTGCCTCATCCGTCATGCCTTCCCACCACACACCGCCGTCGTCGGTCAGGGCGACGTTGGTGAAAATGGAGTTGCCCTTGGCGATGGCGCGCATGGCGTTGGGGTTAGTGCTCCAGCCGGTGCCGGGGGCGACACCGAACAGGCCGGACTCCGGGTTCACGGCCCGCAGTTCGCCTTCCTTGCCGAACCGCATCCAGGTGATGTCATCGCCCAGGGTTTCGACCTTCCAGCCCTCGATCGTGGGATCCAGGAGGGCTAGGTTGGTCTTGCCGCAGGCCGAGGGGAACGCCGCGGAAACGAAGTAGTCCTTCTGCTCCGGGCTGGTGAGCTTGAGGATGAGCATGTGCTCGGCCAGCCAGCCCTCGTCCCGGGCCATGATCGAGGCGATGCGCAGGGCATAGCATTTCTTGCCCAGCAGCGCGTTGCCGCCGTACCCGGATCCGTAGGACCAGATGGAACGGTCCTCAGGAAAGTGCACAATCCACTTCTCGTCGCTGCACGGCCACGGCACGTCCTGCTCGCCCTCGGCCAGCGGGTAGCCCACCGAATGCAGGGCCGGGACATAGAAAGCGTCCAGTTCCTCCATCTTGCGCAGCACGTCGGTGCCGATGCGCGCCATGATCCGCATGGAGGCCACCACGTAGGCGCTGTCGGTGACTTCGACGCCGAACTTGGGGTCCTCGGCGTCCAGGTGGCCCATCACGAAGGGGACCACGTACATGGTGCGCCCGCGCATGGACCCGGCGAAGAGCCCGTCCAGCTTGGTCCGCATTTCGCCCGGATCCATCCAGTTGTTGGTGAAGCCGGCGTCTTTCCGCTTTTCGGAGCAGATAAAGGTCTGCTCCTCCACCCGTGCCACGTCCTTCGGGTCCGAGAACGCGGCGAACGAGTTCGGGAAGGTCTCAGGGTTGAGCCGGACCAGGGTGCCGGCGTCCACCAGTTCATCGGTCAGGGACCGGTTTTCCTCCTCGGAACCGGTTACCCAGTACACGCGGTCCGGCTGCGTCAGCTCGGCAACTTCGTTCACCCACGCTAGGAGGGCCTGGTGGGTGGTTGGGGCGGCTGCCCCACCCTTTGTGTCCAGCGGCTGGCTGGCAGCGTTTTCGCCGCTCTCATCGAGAACTAGCTGACGCGCGTCATCGCCCATGACTCTTCCCTTCGTTGGGTCAGTGGTGTGTTTTGATGCTAAGTGCGCCGTACCGACCGCTCCGGCGGCAAAGATCGCACCTTTACCGCCGCCGGAAGAGACGGACCCTGAAATCCAAGAGAAATGTGGCTCACAGCCTACTCCAGTGTGACTAACGTCACATAGACCGGTCTAGTGACGCAGCTGACACCTCCTCGAATTGGCGTTGCCCCGGAAAGCCCGCTATAGTTATCTACGGCCAAACAGCCACGAAAGAACTTGAAAGAGTCTTGAAGAACTGAAGAATCACCGGTGAAAATCGGCTCCAGAGGTTTGATAGAGTAGTTCTTATGCGTGCGTAGCTCAACGGATAGAGCATCTGACTACGGATCAGAAGGTTGGGGGTTCGAATCCCTTCGCGCGCACCACTCAGACCCGGTCTGATCAAGGAAACTTGATCAGACCGGGTCTTTTGTTTTCCCGGTGCGAATCACGGTGCCTCCCCATACCGCCGCCGGGTTGCCCCTCCCGGCACGTGATGCAAGGCTCAATCCATGACTGAGACCATGCATACAGACGTAGTTGTCATCGGCGCCGGCGCCGTGGGCGAAAACGCGGCCGGCCGCGTTGTTCAAGGCGGGCTGTCCGCCGTCCTCGTTGAGGCGGATCTGGTGGGCGGGGAGTGTTCCTATTGGGCCTGCATGCCATCCAAGGCGCTGCTGCGCCCGGGCACCGCATTGAACGAGGCCCGTTCCCTGGCCGGTTCACGGGAAGCCGTCACCGGCACCCTTGATGCCGCTGCCGTACTGGCCCGCCGGGATTCCTTCACCTCGCACTGGAACGACGAGGGCCAGGTCGAGTGGGTGCACAGTGCCGGAATCGAGCTGGTGCGGGGCCGCGCCCGCCTAACCGGGCCGCGCGAAGTGGAAGTGGCCGCCACCGACGGCCGGACCCTGCAGATCACCGCCCGGCACGCCGTCGTCCTGGCCACCGGATCCACGCCCACCGCTCCCCCGCTCGACGGCTTGGACGCGGTCGACTATTGGGGCACCCGGGAAGCCACCTCCGCACAGGAAATTCCCGGCCGGCTGGTGGTTATCGGCGGCGGGGTCGCCGGCGTCGAACTGTCGCAGGCCTACGCCCGGCTGGGCTCCACCGTTACGCTGCTCGCCCGCGGGCCGCTGCTGAAGTCCTTTCCCGAACCCGCCCGCGCCCTGGTGGAAGAGGGCCTGCGCTCGGCCGGCGTGGATGTCCGCACCTCCACCTCCCCTGCCTCGGTCCGGAAGTCCGACGACGGCGGCGTGGAGGTGACGCTGGAGGACGGCGGCACGGTGAGCGGAGACAGGCTGCTCGTTTCCACCGGACGCCACCCCAACCTGGCGGGGCTGGGACTGGAAGAACTGGGCTTGGATCCGCGGAAACTGGACACCGACGATACCGGCCGGGCCACCGGCGTCGACGGCGGCTGGCTGTACGCCGTCGGCGACGCGGCCGGGAAGGTGCTGCTGACCCATCAGGGCAAGTACGAGGCCCGCGCCACCGGTGATGCCATTGTGGCCCGGGCGGGAACGGATGCCGTGAACCCGGCACCGTGGAGCCGCTTTACGGCCACGGCGGATAAGTACGCCGTCCCGCAGGTGGTGTTCACGGATCCGGAGGTGGCCATGGCGGGCCGGACCCTGGAGCAGGCCCGGGCCGACGGCATCAACGCCTCGGAGACATCGCTGGAGATCGCCGTCGCCGGTTCATCCCTCTTTGCCGACGATTACAAGGGCTGGGCGCAGATGGTGGTGGACGAGGACCGCAAGGTGCTGGTGGGAGTGACCTTCGCGGGTCCGGGCGTTTCGGAACTGCTGCACTCGGCCACCATCGCCATTGTCGGGGAAGTGCCGCTGGACCGGCTGTGGCATGCCGTCCCCGCCTACCCGACCATCAGCGAGGTGTGGCTCCGGCTGCTGGAAAAGTACGGCCTCTGACCCGGATGGCTTCGGCCCCGCCGGTGTGGCAAACCTCTCGCCGCCGTCATTTGCACTGACTAGTCAGTTTCACCTAGGTTGGCAGATGCGCCTCTCTGCGTGCCAGGCGCGCGACATCTCGCTACATCCCAGGACAAAGAGGCGAAGACACCATGCTCAGTGCGGAAGACTTATTCATTAAGGGGCGCCATAGTGCGCTCCTGCCGCCCACGTCCCTCCGCCTGGAAGCCGGCGGTTTGCTGCTGATCCAGGGGGATGACCAGTCCACCCGCACCGCACTGGCCCTGGCGCTCTCCGGCAGGATGCGTCCCACCTCCGGCACCGTGGCCTGGGGCCGCAGCGACCGGCTGGAGAACCTGCGCCGGCACGCGGCCCTGGTGGATTCGCCGGAGGTAAACGAACCGGAGCGGCATTTCCGCGTGCGCGACCTGGTGGCTGAGGACCTGGCCCTGATTCCGCGCCGCAGCCGGCCGCACGCCGACGCCGGGGCCTGGCTTGCCGCCGAAGGCCTCGCGGAGCTGGGCCCGCTGTGGATCGAGGAACTGGAACCGGCGGCCCGGCTGGACCTGCTGGTCCGGCTGGCGCTGGCGGACTTCGCCGTCGAACTGCTGGTTTTTGATTCCCCTGACCGCCACCTGGCGGATCCGGACGTTTGGCTGCCCATCCTCACGGACAGTGTGGCGTCCGCTGAACGGCTGGTTACCGCCGTCGCTGTCGTGGCGCAGATTCCTGCAGACTGGACCGGACCGGCAGCCTCCGCCGGCGCATCGGCCGGCGCCACCGCCCAGGAGGTGTCCGCGTGACCGTCTTCCGCCTCGCCCTGAGCGAGCTTAAACGCATGACCGGCGGCATCCTGCCGAAGCTGGCCATCCTCGCCCTGTCCCTGGTGCCCCTGCTGTACGGCGCCATCTACCTCTATGCGAACTGGGACCCGTACGGGAACCTGGACGGCATCAAGGCCGCCCTGGTGGTGGACGACGACGGTGCCGACACCACTGACGGGCGCCTGGAGGTCGGTGCCACCGTGCAGGAGAACCTGCTGGAGGACGGCACCTTCGACTGGGAGATCGTGGACAGTGCCGACGCCGCCGAGACCGGGGTCCGGGACGGCACCTACGAATTTGCGCTGACCATCCCGGAGGATTTTTCCGCGAACCTTGCCTCTGCGTCGGATCTCGGGAACGCCCGCCAGGCCAGCCTGCATGTGACCACCAATGACGCGAACAACTACCTGCTCAGCAGCATCGTGGACAAACTCACGGGCTCCGTGCACGACAGCGTGGCGGCCGAAGTGGGCGAGGAAACGGCCAACCAGCTGCTCACCGGGTTCAGCACCGTGCACACGCAGCTGGAGAAGGCCGCCGACGGCGCGGGGCAGCTGGCCGACGGCGCGGGCTCAGCGGATTCCGGCGCGGCGGAGCTGAAGTCCGGCCTGGACACTCTCTCCACCGGGGCGCATTCGCTGGTGTCCGGCCAGGAGCAGCTGGCAACCGGCGCCAACAGCCTGGCCACGGGCGCCACCCAGCTTTCCGGCGGAGCGAATGAGCTGTCCACGGGTGCGGGGCAGCTGTCCAGCGGACTGGGGCAGCTCTCCTCCTCCACGGCTGCGCTGCCGCAGCAGACCCGGCAGCTGGCTGACGGGGCGAGGCAGGTTGCAGATGCAACGGCCGGCTTGAACAGCAAAATCACCGCAGCCACGCAGGCCGCCCAGCAGAACGTCACGGACAGCGTGACCCGGCTGGTGGCCAGCGGCGTGCTCACTCCCGCGCAGGCCGCCGCACTCCAGCAGGAGCTGGCCGGCGCGCAGACCGGAACCGCCGGCCAAGACCAGCTGGCACAGCTGCAGACGCTGGCCACGGGCGCTGAGAGCGTCGCTGCCGGCGCAGAGCAACTGGCCGCCAACGCGCAGCCGCTGACCGACGGCATCAGCGCCGCCAACACCGGCGCCGCCAAGCTTTCCACCGGAGCCACCGACCTGGCCGCCGGTGCAGACAAGCTCTCCGCCGGTGCGGGTGACCTGGCAGCCGGCGAACAGCAGGCCCTGGACGGTTCCCGGCAGCTGGCCGACGGCGCGGATTCCGCCGCCGCAGGCGCCGACACCCTGAAGGACGGGCTTGCCCAGTTGAAGGACGGCTCCGCGGAGCTCGCCAAGCAACTCGATGAGGGCGCGGGCAATGTGCCCAACCCCAGCGAAGAGGACCGCGCCAACGCTTCCTCGGTAATTGCCGATCCGCTGACGGTCAGCACCGTGGACCAGGCAGAAGCGGGCACCTACGGCGCCGGCCTCGCCCCGTACTTCCTGACCCTGGCCATGTGGGTGGGCATCTTTATGCTCGCCCAGGCCATGCGGCCCATCAGCCGCCGCGCCCTGGCGTCCAACGCTCCGGCGTGGAAGATAGCGTTGGGCGGCTGGCTGCCGTTCCTGGTGGTTTCCCTGGTCCAGGCCACCCTGCTGTACGCGGTGGTGCGGTTCGGCCTTGGGCTGGACCCGGCGCACCCGGTCCTGGCGTGGGTGCTGCTGCTGATGGCCGCCATGGCATTCTCGGCCCTGATCCAGGGCATCGTGGCGCTGCTGGGTTCAGTGGGCAAGTTTGTGGTGCTGATTCTGCTGGTGCTGCAGCTGGTCTCCTCCGGCGGCACCTTCCCGTGGCAGACCATTCCCGCCCCGCTGCACGTGGCCCACGACCTGCTGCCGATGGGTTACATGGTGAACGGCCTGCGTCAGCTGCTGTACGGCGGGGAACTCGCCCAGGTCACCTCGGTGGCGGCGGGGCTGCTGGCCTACACCGCCGTCGGGCTCCTGCTGTCCCTGCTGGCGGCGCGCAAGCACCGGCTGTGGACGCTGAAGACGCTGCAGCCGGAAATCGACATCTAGCCTCGCCGGCACTTCGGTGCCGCGTGCTGCCTCAGGCGCGCGGCACCACAAAGTCGGTGATCCGCGCGTCGCGGCCGTCCAGCTCCGCCCAAGGCAGGGCGGTTTCCATCACGGTGAGGCCCGACGTCGGATAGCGGGTGGCCATCTCCATGACGGCCTCTTCATCCGAGTCGGCCGAGGCAAGGCGCATGGCCAGGTCCTGGACGCCGGGCAGGTGGGCGATCACCAGCAGGCTGGTCACCGTTTCCGGCACGTGGTTGATCAGGCTGAGGATCCGCTCGGGGCTGGCGTCATAGAGCCGGTCCTCGAGTTTTGCGGTGGGTGCCTTGTCGCCGAGTTCCTTGCACACCCAGGTGCAGGTCTGCCGTGCCCGCAGTGCGGAGGAGCAGAGAATGAAGTCCGGGATGCTGCCGTGCTCGCGCATCCACACGCCGGCCAGCGGTGCGTCCCGGTGCCCCCGGCCGGAGAGCGGACGCTCGTGGTCTGCGACGTCGCGGGGCCAGTCGGCCTTGGCATGGCGCAGGAGCTGGAGTTTCTTGAGGTGGTGGCCGGTCATTGGTTCAGCTTAGCCGCGGACGGAATGAACGCGTTCCGTCCGCGGCTGCGGTTGTCACTTCGGGGCTGCGGGCCCGCGGCTGACTAGATGCTGTATTCCGGTGCGGCCCAGACAACAACCTCGGGGTGCTCGTAGAAGCGGTACCCCTGTCCGCGCACGGTGCGCACGGTGTTGGCCAGGCGGCCCAGTTTGGAGCGCAGGCGGCGGATGTGGACGTCGATGGTGCGCTCGTTGGGCACCTCTTCGGCATTGCGCCACAGTCCGGCCAGCAGCTCTTCGCGGCCGACGGTCCGGCTGGCGTTTTCCACCAGGTAGTTCAGCAGCTCGAATTCCTTGAACGTCAGGTTCAGGGTGTCGCCGTCCAGGTGCACTTCGCGGCGGGACAGGTCGATCAGGACGCCGGAGGGCCGGGTCGCTGCCGGAACCGGCGGCGCCGGGGTGGGCTGCTGGACGGGCTGGCGGCGGGCGACCGTGGGGTCTCCCAGTGCCTGGCGGACAACCTCGATGTCCGTGCCGGTGGCACCGGCCGGTGCGAGGGCGACGGCGGCGTGGCTCTGTGCGCCGGGCACCAGGGTCTGGACGTGTGACCGGATTTCGGCGGCCAGCTTGCTCAGCGAGGTGCCGTTGGCTGCGGCGGTTTCCTCATCGAGGCCAACATAAATAACGAATCCGCGGGCCGTGGTGTCATTGCTGACTGCCTGGGGTCCGGGAATGCCGTTGGGGGTGACCACCGGGGTGGGGGCGGTGACGGGGTTGGCGTCCTGGCCGGTGACGGCGCGCAGCGGACGCGCTGCGGCACTGCTGGACGGCTGGACACCGTAGGACTGGTTCCCGAACGGCTGTGCACCGTAGGAGCGGGGGAAACCGCCGGAGGCGGGGCGCTGGGAACCTGATCCGGCGCGGTTCTGCGCGGCGCGCAGGGAGATGTGGACGTAACCGGATGCTACTGACATGTGGGACCTACTCATCGTGAATCGCCGTCATCACGGCTCGAAAGCGGGGGGTGTGCCCGGTCGAGATGGCGGCTATTATGCCCAATTCTTGGGCCTGAGTCTTACCTGAGGATGGGGGTGGTTCCAGAGGTATGCATTCGACAACAGCACGTCTCCTGCGTGGCGCGGGCGCCACCGGGGAAGACTGCGACTGGTGCTGCCGTGTTGGTGTTCACGCTTCGGATTATTGCATGTAACAAAGGGTGGCGCGCAAGTAACAATGCCCCAGTTGTCTCACATAGTGGACGGATTGCGTAGTTTTGTGACGCACTTCACATTTAGACACAATGAATAGCTATGCATAAATATGCATAAGACCAAAGCAGATTCCGCACGAGGACGATAAGCCCGATGACTAGTTTCAACATGGAGAAGTAAAAAAGCGCCCGCCCCCGAACCGTAGGGCAGGGAGCAGGCGCCATCAAACTGAAAGTGTTTGTCCACATAATGGACGGAGATTGCAGGGCCGGCCAGAAGCGGCCGTCCCGTCCCGGAGAACCCGGGACGGCAGGTTAGACGACGCCGTAGAGGCGGTCGCCGGCGTCGCCCAGGCCGGGAACAATGTAGGCCTTCTCATCGAGTCGCTCATCGATGGAGGCCAGCACCACGGTGACGTTGGCGTCCTGGAGTTCCTCCTGAAGCACGGAGAGGCCCTCCGGGGCGGCCAGCAGGCAGATGCAGATCACTTCTGCGGCACCGCGGTTGAACATGAACTTGATCGCCTCGCGCAGGGTGCCGCCGGTGGCCAGCATCGGATCCAGCACGTAAACCTGGCGGCCGGTGAGGTCATCCGGCAGCCGCTCGGCGTACGTGATGGCTTCGAGGGTCTCTTCGTTGCGGGCCATGCCGAGGAAACCAACCTCGGCGGTGGGCACCAGGCGGGTCATGCCTTCGAGCATGCCCAGTCCGGCACGCAGGATCGGCACCACCAGCGGGGTGGGCTTGACCAGTCCGGTGCCGATGGCGGAGGTGACAGGGGTCTCGATGGGGACCGGCTCCACGCGGACGGTCCGGGTGGCTTCATAGGCCAGCAGGGTGACCAGTTCTTCGGTCAGCTGACGGAAGATCGGTGACGGGGTGTCCTTGTCGCGGAGAACGGTGAGTTTGTGGGCAACGAGGGGGTGATCCACTACAAGTACGCGCATACTTCAAAACTACCATTCCGGCCCTGCCCTTACCGCGTTGCCCTTACCGCGTTCGCCCGCAGGCGCGCGGATGCGGGACGATGGGAGCATGGAGTCCCTTTCCCGCAGGCACGAGGCCTGGATGGATCTTGCCCTGGACCAGGCCCGGCTGGCCCTGGACACTTCGGACGTGCCGATCGGCGCCGTCGTACTGGGGCCGGACGGCGAGGTGCTGGGCACCGGGCGAAACGAACGCGAGGCGACCGGTGACCCGACGGCGCACGCGGAGGTCCTGGCCATCCGCGACGCCGCGGCGAAGGTGGGCGAGTGGCGGCTGGCCGGCTGCACCCTGGTGGTGACGCTGGAACCGTGTGCCATGTGCGCCGGGGCGATTGTCCTTGCCCGGGTGCCGAAGGTGGTCTTCGGGGCCTGGGATGAGAAGGCGGGGGCGTCCGGTTCCGTGTTCGACATCCTGCGCGAACGTCGCCTGAATCACTGGGTGGAGGTCTTCCCGGGCGTCCGCGAGGAGGAAGCTGCGCGGCTGCTGCGGGACTTCTTCGGCTCCAAGCGAAACGTCTGAGCCGCCGTTCCGTCTGCCCTCGTTTATACGTAGGCTTACTAAATCCGGAACGCGACAAGCAAAGGAGTTTCCGCAATGGCATCAGAGCAGGACGGACGAGACATTGTTGTCAGCATCCTCGAGAAGGCCAAGATCGCCACGGTGACCACCGTGGACCTGCAGGGAAACCTGGTCAGCCGGCCGCTGCAGCTGCAGGAGGCGGACAAGGACGGGAACCTGTGGTTCTTCACCCCGGACCCCTCCCCCAAGGCTGATGAAGTCCGGGCGAATCCGCATGTGAACGTGGCCATCCAGGATTCCAAGGGCTTCCTGTCCATCAGCGGAACTGCCACCATGACCAGGGACGTGGAGAAGATCGACGAACTCTGGAAGACCTCGGTGGAGGGCTGGTTCGAAAAGGGCCGCGAGGATCCGGCGGTGGCGCTGCTGAAGGTGGATTCCCACACGGCCGAATACTGGGCGTCGGACGAACCGAAGATCGCCAGCATGTTCAAGATCGGCAAGGCCGCCGTGACCGGCGGGACGCCCAACATCGGCAAGAACGACGTCGTCGACCTCTAGTTCCGGCGGCTTCGGCGGCGGCTTCAGGGCCGCTTTTGGGTGTTGGGCCTCTAACCCGGTAAGGTTGACGCGTTGGTGACGTGTCCGAGCGGCCGAAGGTGCAACACTCGAAATGTTGTTTGGTGTAAAAGCCAACGTGGGTTCAAATCCCACCGTCACCGCCACTGAAAACCCCCGGGAAACCGGGGGTTTTCTGCATGGTGAGGGTCTTTGTGGTGCATTTTCGGTGCATGTCAGTTGGCCGGGACCCGACGGAGCACAGCCAGGCGCCCACCGGCTTCGTTCCCGGTCAGGTCTCGTTCGCGAAGATAACTGACATGCTGCATCACCGGGAGGAACATTCTGTGGCTTGGACTCACTCCTGGGACCCGTGACGGGATACGGAGCGAACCGCAGCACTCTTCACCTGCAGTGGATCAGGCTGAGGGCGTCAGCGGCTTGACGTGGTCGTGATGCTGGCAAACCCAAAAAGGCGTGCCGATCCCACCCGCGCCTTTTGCAGAACTCCGAGATCGGTTTACTTTCCGTTCAGCCTCGACCTGCCTGCTCCGGGTATTTAGATGACGATGACATCTTGTCGACTCTTCGCGACGCACTTACCGTTCTTCACGATCATTGCCTCGACATAGTGGTGTCCGATGTAGGAAGTCGTCTCATTCCAAGAACGACTTCCATTGTCCCTTTGAATATCACCCCGCAGCGCCCCGGCCACCCTGGCTTCTTCACCACGGTTTCGAATCTTCCAATACACGTCATATGGCTCTGGGATATTGGATCCTTCAAGCCGGAACCTCAAGGACCGGCCTTTTCCCACTCTGTTACCTCGCTTTGGGAGGGGTCCATTGCGGAATCCGTTGCTCGGGCCTACGTACCCAACGGTTTTGAAGCGATAAGAAGGGTTAAGGGCTTCAGGAATAGAAAAGTCGCGGTCCAGAAAACGCTCGGAGGCTGGTACCGACGGCGTAGTGGCGGCACCGGCTGTAAGGCTACCTGTACCGAAATCAGAGCCGAAGAGGCTCCGCCAGATTTCCCGCGCCTTGCCGTAGTCCTCTTCGTTGCAGGCTTGTTCGATTTGCTCTGCGTAGGATGCAAACCGAGAGCGAAAGTTGCGGTAGTTGTGGCTTAGCCAACGATCGGCGAGGTCTCTGCCGGTACCCGGATCAGGAATGCACGGCGCTGCATCTGGATGCCCTGCTATCTGGACAGCCAAAGCGCTAGAGAGCGTCCTGAGAGTGTTTGCAACGTTTCGGTACGCTTCCGGATCAGCGATTCGCGCGTGATCGCTGACCTGGTGGGCCAAGGCTGCGGTGAGCGTTATGGATGGAATCGTGTAGCGGGTCTTATGGTCTCGAAGATACTTCAGGAGACGGACGACCTTGACCAGATTTCCACGCGTAATCCGGTTCTTCCCCTCCAACCACTCGTTGAATTCGTCGGGAGCGGCGCGTTCAAACCGATCGGTGATCCTGTTCGTGACGTAGGTTTCACTGAAGCGCTTTACAAAGGGGACGACATCGATGTGGAAGTCTCCTTTGTAGTCAATCGTCACGCATCGTTTCTTACGCGAACGCATCGACTTGTATGTCGCGCTCCGCCCAAACGCTTCATACAGCTTCTGCACATAGTCGCTGGGGTCCCAGCCGACATTCGCTTCCATCACGACCAAAACGTCTGCGTCGAACTCCCTGTTACCGACCGGCTTGATTATGGTCCCGTGAGCGAAGGATCCTTGTGGAATCACCTCGGTTACGAGTTCACCTAGGACCTCATCGTTAGATAGAAGATTCTCAATGGCCGTGACCCGCTGTGCGAGTTGGTTCAACCTACTCTGATTCAGATTCACTTTGTCCGTAAGGAAGTCCTTGAAATCGGAACTCTGACTCATTTGCTGTCCCCCCAGGACATATATCGGTTGGGCTTCGAAGGCCTGCCCACAACTCAGGGCGCATCAATGGTCCATACAGTTTGTTCAGCGATCTGCGTCCTCTGGCTCGATACACCGTCCGTCGCTCCCATGCGCCTGATCTGCCTCTCCGATGCCCACAGGACGCGAGGATCAGAGCGATCCTTCAGCTTCCTCAATTCTGCACATTGCTCATCCGTGGGCAGAAGGTCCAAGATATCCGCAATAAACAGTTCCTTGCTCTGCGCCCATTGGCTGTACCGCAACGGATGGTAACGGCGTCCAAGGCGGTCATATTTGATCACTCGGAAAGCCTCGTCCGGCAATATGCCAGTTACAACGAGCTCTTCATAGAACTCACGCCAACCGTCAGTCTCACGTCCACGTTCTTCTTCGTACCACTTCACAAATGACAGTAGGTTCCTGCCCGGAACACGGATCCTGAGGTCAGCTTCACTCACAACGTCTGGGACCAACAAGTCATCATCCAGGACGTTCAAGGCCGAAAGTTTGCCCGCCGAAGAAGGATGGGCCTTGTAGACACCGCCCACTGGCTGATACAGACCGAATCTCGTCCCCTTCACGAGAAGGTACTCGTTATCAACTCGTATGCGATAAAGGTACGACGCCGAGATGCGGACTCTGCTTTTCCAGGTAAGGACGGAGTACCACGCAATCTTCAACCATCGCCAATGACTAACCAGGGTGTCCACCAGCGGTACGGCGAAGCCTACAGCGAGACCGCAGGATACGGCAAAAATCCAACCACTTTTATCCGAGATTACCGCCACAATTACGGAGATCAGTGTTATACCAACGTAAATCAGAAGACGCACCATTGTTTAGGTCCTTAACCGCAATTATTGGCAACTATTCGGTGATCGGCTGGAAACCATTGGTCAGCCTTCAAGACAATAACCCACGATATCGGCCACAAGTCGTAGTGATCCCGCTGCTCCAGCGTGGATCCGTCCTTGAACTTCATTCCCCTGAGGAATTTCCGGAGCAAATGGGGTTGCGCTCCAAGAATGTCCTGGCGCATCTCCTCGTAAGTCGGTGGCTCCGGAATGTTGAGGAGCTGCTGGTGGATTTCTTGCCTCAGAGCCAGCAAATCGCGCTCAGCGGCCCTATGGGCCCGTTCGGCCTCCTCTGCGCGGACCTTCGCCGCCCGCGCCGCAGATCTGGCCTCTTCGGTTTCCTGCCGTGCTGCAGAGCGAGCAGCCTCCATCCCGTCCTTCTTTGCCTTGTGCATCAGGCGGGGAACGTCTCCAAGTTGCGCATCAAGCTCCTGCCTGTCGTTAGTGAACGACTCTGCATCCTCGTCCAGTTTTGCCTTCATGGCCCGTACCTGTTGACGCTCTTCCCAAAGCTTCCGGCTGTCTCGCTGGGCGACGGCAAGGGTAGCGCGTGCCTTATCAGCAGTACGACGGGCGTACTCGGCGCTGGACGTTCGCTCCGTTGACCTGACCGTCGCCGTGCACTGCGGCTCATACCCGGCCGCCTCCAAGGCATCACATAGTTCTTTGCGTTGCTTCCTGAAATGCCCCGGCCCTTGGAAGAAGTCCTTCTGTGAGAGCCGGCCATCGTCGGTGACTGGTACGACGGACAGCTGTAGATGAGGGCTGGTTTCGTCCAGGTCGAGGGATCCTCCGACGATGTTCTGCTGCCCGAACCCCTGGCACGCCCAGTCGAGCTGGGCCTGCACGAATCGCTGAGCCTGGTCGTTGAGCCCGTCGATGCGCCAGCCCGGACAGTGCGCGCCGAACCTCTTTGGGGCGAGCTGAAGCATCACGCCGCGCATGATGACCGCGTCCTTGCGCAGCGGCTTCTTCACCTGCTCCAGCCGCGTGTGTCGATAGTCTGCGAACTCGGCGCTGGGCGGTCGGTCCTTCCCCCTCAGACCCTGCGTGACAGCCAGCTCGCGGAAGCCACCGTTGCCGTCGTTGACGAAGGACTCGTTCAGCGCCACCCGGACCGGATCGATGTTCGGATTCTGGTGCCCGAAATCGAACCCAGCCGCGAGATCCGCCGCCCGGCCGAGGTGGCGATCACGATTCACCGCATGTGATCCGGTGGCCTTGACCTTCGCCTCCGGAGAGGCGTCGTAGGTGACCGTCCAACTCACCGCGACCACCTCCGCGAAACTCCGGTGATGCCTCCGGCGGCGCTCCCGCGGGGCTTCCGTTTCCGAAGTCCGTTGCCTCTCCGCTCATGGGACCCTGCACCCATGTCCGGAGCCTCTGCACCGCACTTCAGAAACGGAAGTGTTACCCCATACACCTCTACTCTTCGTTCCAAGGTTCCCGGGGCCCTCCGGGGGCCGCTGCGCGGGGGATCCTCGGCGCTGCGCGCTTCGACCAACGGATCCGCCAGCGCTCTACCGGAGCCCTGTGGGATCGGCAGGTGCTGTCCGTCGTAGACGTTCATGCTGCACCTTCCGCGGTGAGCAGGCCGCCGTTCGCACGGATTCTAGCGACCTTCGCGTCCAGCTCCGCCTGCCGCTTCCCAACCCGCTTCTGGCGTTCCTCGTCAGGCAGCACCGGGCAGTCGTCTCCGTGCAACCAGACGGAGGGTGGGAAGCCCTCACACGTGCACTTCTCGCGGAGGCGCCGTATCTCTTCTGCCCGCCTCAGTCGGCGTGCCGACGTTCGCCCTCCACGCGTTCCTGCTCTGCAACGAATCTCGAGCCGGTTGAGCTCATCGCTCTTGATATCGCTCGGGCTGACATGCACTACGTGGCTACCTCGCTGGTGAACGCCCCGTCTTCCGCCATTGCCGTTGAGGTTGCTCTCCTGCAGTACGGAGCCATGGCAGCATACGAGGCACAAGTTCACTTCGAAAAGACACTCGGATGGCGTCTAGAGACGAGATGGGACCCTGACACCGCAAAGGCCGTGCGGATGAGCGGCAAGTTCTTCGCCGACACGAAACGGAACTTCCAGGGAGTCGTCAGCCATTTCGATGATCTCCTCCTGGCGAACCACGGGGTATTTTTCCCTACCAACAGGCGCAGTCGCTTCCTAGATTTCTTCCGGAACGATATGTCTGTCGTCACCCTCGGCGACATCCCATACACGACTCTCATCAGCGCTCACTATCTGACGGGGCTCGCACCGGAGCAGGTCGGTGACAGGGAAACCGTAGGTTCAGCCATACAGCGGCTGAGCACTGGAGTAGGTAACATTGCCGGACTTCTGCTGAATGATTCTGGCATTGCCTGGCACCAGCACGGGGCCAGCGCAGCTTATGAGTGGTTCGACGGCAAGAGCAGGATCGCTCTGCCGCGGCTATTTGGAGGGAGGCTTCCCTCATCCCTGGCCGCGGCTCTGCTGACCATCCAGAGCGTCTCAGCATCCGCGGCGCGGAGCGCTCAACTAGAACTGTGCCCGTGGTGCGAGGCCGCGGCCCGTAAGCGTCGATTCATCGTCCTTTTCCAGTCCCTGACCGCCCTCACGATCATGCG
Source organism: Arthrobacter sp. zg-Y750 (assembly GCF_020907365.1). Classification (NCBI taxonomy): domain Bacteria; kingdom Bacillati; phylum Actinomycetota; class Actinomycetes; order Micrococcales; family Micrococcaceae; genus Arthrobacter; species Arthrobacter sp. zg-Y750. Next base: position 32,840 of record NZ_JAJJOC010000021.1, read on the forward strand.
GGCAAAATGGCGGGTTGGACTCTCGATCGGAAGAAGCATTGACCTTCCTCGACGAGCCGGAGTCAGCGTGGGTGTTGGAGCAGTCAAAGCTCCGCAACGGATTGGTGCATCTCGGGCTCCAGGACATTGCTGCAGCCCTTGACCCTGGGAGCACAGTAGACGACGTCGTTCGTGCCTACACCCGGCAGGACTCCGACTTGGTGGCCTCACGTGTCGCGAAACACCTGCGACGATTCGTGGAGCATCTCACAACTTGGATGTTGTCACCAACCCGGGCCGGCGATACCTTCCTCGCCGCCCTGCATCCAGTTCCCCCGAGTTGATCCATGCTGGCGAGCTTTCGCCACAATCGACATTTGTCGGGTTGCTTAACCTACAGCTTCTCGAACGGAGGTGTCTTGTTCCGTTGGCCGTTCGCTCCCCCATCCGCGGACATCTCTTCACCCGTTCGAAAATCCGTTTGTCGCTCTCCTCGCTTAACCCGCTTGAAGTTTTCAGTAATGTGGGCCATACGGGCTTCCCAGTCGCTCCCGTCTGATACTCCATCGGTTAACAGCAGATTCCTTTTCTTTATGAGAGCGTTACACTCGTCAAGACTCGCCTCGTTCTCTCGTATGACAGCAGGGATCACCAGCCCAACGTGTTCCACCATGGCTTCCATGTACGGGGTCAGTAGCGGGGAAAGCTGGATACTTTTGCCGGACGCAACAATGAAGTTCCTGGCTTCGGCATTCCATGATTTTTTGTCCTCCAGCAAGACCTCTGAGGTCAGAGCTATACGGCAAGTCGCCTGCTCCCCGAATGATCCGCTGAACTCCCAGGGGGCCGCCACGTTATGGAGAACGTAGTTGCGCAACTTGCCGAGGAAGGGTGCCGCTGGATGCTTTTCAACCAAGGCGGCCGTTCGACCTCCATACTCAGACTTCACACCCTCGCTTTGCTTGTTCACAACGGATCTCGTGTGTTCGATGACAGCCCCGAGACCGGCGACGTAAGCGATAGTGGCTTGGTCAAGAGCCCGAACGATGGTCTGTCGCCCCGTCTGATCTCCCACGTTGCGCAATAGTTCAACCGCAAACTTGTCCTCGTTCTCGCATGCACGGAGCAAATCGCTGAGCATCATCGAGAACCCAGCCCACGCGTCCAAGACTCTCCGAAGCTCGTCAAGCCGATTCATTAGCCGCTTTCCTGGGTGCCGGCTGATCTGCTCATCTATGTCCCGGAGTTCGGAAGTGCGAGGGTGGCTCCAGTTGAGGTCTTCTCGGTCGAATTCATTGTCCGTCTTCACCGCCCTATCGTCGCAGACCTAAAGCAGTGCTTGCCCTGCGACAGATTTTCGGCGGCAATCAGCACGGAGCGTTGTGCGGCAGCTGGTTGGGCTAGCGACCCGATCGCCCCCTGCATAGGCGAAAACGGGGACCCTGATGCCACCAACCAAAACACCTATTGTGGTGCCTTTTGGTGCAGTAGTACCTGTGAGCACTCCGTCCACTCTGTGAGTAGATTGATCAGGATCGTTGGTCTTACGCGCCTTATGCTAAGCCGACCCGACCCCTCTAGACCTCATCCGTGGGTTCAAATCCCACCGTCACCGCCACATGAGAAGGCCCCGGTTCCCGTGTAAATCAAGGGAACCGGGGCCTTTTGCTTTGCCCTATGGAGCCCGCTTGGCAAGGAACTGACAAAACTTCTCCGAGGCACGCGTCCTGGCCAGCGACTTTGGCGACGGAAGCTCCAACTGGGCCAGCCTCTTCACAGCTTCGGGAGTCACCAAGCCCCGTACCTTGTCCAAGGCCGCCATCAACTGCGCGTCCAGAGTATTGCGGCGCAAATGGAAAGCCATTTCTCTCCGTGCCGCCGGATCCGTCAGTACATCCAGACAAGTGTGTTAAGCCGCGTCGCCGAAGATCTTCCTTTGGACGACGAGGTTGCGACGCAGGTCGACGACGACATCATGTTTTGGATCTTGGGTCATCTCTTGTTGCCTCGCCTTTTTCTGAAGATCAGCCAAGTCAACGCTGTTCGCATCAGCGAGTTTGGCCGTGTAATCTGCCACGAAATTGGCGAGGGATGCGCCCTGCTCGGTGCTGAGGTCCAGTGGGAGGCTGCCCTCGTCCTCGGAATACCGCAGCAGCGCATCAAAATCGGAGATGAACTGGTCGAGGATCTCGACGTCGAGGCGTCGATCACGAATTGCTGCCCGATAGCTGTCCCAGGAGGCGCCGAAATTCCTGACGCATTCCGGCAAACCCACGTTTTGCGCGGCGCGTTTCTTGACCACGTGCTTGACCACTCCGGTCACAGCAACAGCAGTTACTGCAACAGCAGTGATGACTATCGCACCCTTGCTTGGCACCCACTTCAGGCGCGCTGCGGTGCCCACTGCCTTCTCTGCAATTTCAACCGTGTCAGGCACTTCCTTCAAGTGCTTGACGATCTGTTTTGATAATGCGTCGCGGACGACGCTACCTTCACGAATGTATTTACCTGCGAGAAGGCCCAGCTCAATAGCAGCTGGCACATCGAGTTTTGGCTGAATGATGGTCAATGCTGGTCCTCCACCGCAGGAGTATGGCACCCGGGGCCGGCTAAGAAGTAGAAAATTGTCTCTTCGTCCGCATCAGGGCCGATTTCCCCTAGGACGAGCGTTCTGCGGATAGGTTACCACCGTTGAGATGGCGGCTACCTTCCGGAGGCGCCCAGAGAAAACAACCGGTATACGTCATGCCAGCGATATCCCCGTGTAGCCCTGTTCTCTGCTCAACTAATCGTGAATAGCTAGGCATTGGGCTACGTGGCGAATTCGGGTCGCGCAGACGCCACCTTTGCCTGAAACGACTTTCACTGCCGCTCCCTAGAAATTCCGCTGACTGTTAACTGCTCCGGTTTGTCGAAGAACGGGACCGGATGATCGTGCTGGCTCTCCCGGAACTCGACTACTAGCCCTAGGCCTGGCCAGTAGGCGTCCACCGGCAAAAAGCGGGAGCGGCCATGCATCCCCGGGTCACCAAACAACCATGCGAATTTGGCTTCCCGCAAGCTTTTCGCAACTATGACGGTGTCCCATAAATCTAGGACATAGGCCTCGTCCCGACGTCGGTTCACCCGTTTCCCATCTTCCACCGCGAGCGATTCAGCTACGTCCTGTTGCTAGCCCAAAAATGGCCTTTTCAACCTGCACAGGGCTTCGTCCATAATGCTCGCTCCAGGCATTCAGGAGGTTCAAATAGATCTCATAGGAGGAAGTTCGATTTACGTCTAACGTGACTCCTGCATGTTCTTCAAGCCAACCGGTGACCTTGGAGTCGATGATAGGTGCGGAAACCGGGTCATCTGGTCCCTGGATAGCTGAGGCAAAGTAGAGCCACTTGGTGAAGAAGGCCGCCCCTAAATGTTTGACACCCCCAGCGTTGTTCATCAACTGGTATGCCCGGAGCGGCCCATGCTGACGAGCGGTCGCGGCGCCTTCACCTAGCCGTTCGCTCACCAGTTCAAGTACCGGGGCCTCACGCGCGCGGTGGCTGCGCACGCCAGTCAGAATCCACCGAGTCCTGACCGGTCCAAAGCCAGTGCCTCCATGTCCCCATATCATCGCCGACACGAACGCAGGCAAAATCCGTCCTGCGTCCAACTCTGCCAAGACGATTTCGCGGGTGCTGGAGCGATCTACACGGTCGGGCAATGCATCGAGGGCAGTCAGGACATCTGGCAAGTCGTGCATCTGCTCACGCCACGGCATGCGATTCCACGAAAAAGACTGCTGCGGCAACGGCTCTGCCACAAGCAACTCGGCTAGCTCGGCAGGAACAGGATCTAGACTCATGCTGCCATCGTGCCTTACCGGGCGACGGGTGAACGCCAACTCGCCCTACACCGTGTGCTCCAGGTGGAGTTGCGGCTGCACCAGTGGCTAGCGCTCGTGGCTACGCCGTCTCTTGACACGATGAATCGCAATCCGGCTGCCGAAAGGGGCGGCGTCCCGATGTTGGTGTTACCTAGCTCCACAACATAACCGACATTATGTTGTGGATCCTTCTTGGATCTAGGATGCGCTGGAGACTTAGCGTCCTGACGCAACGCGAGGTGGATCGCGATGCCATTGTATTAGTGGCGACTATTTATTATGAGTCTCAGAGGTGCCGCCCGCCATGGCCCCTATGGCTCGTGGAAGGCCACTAGAATTTAGCTCATGAGTGAGACGGCCGTTACCGGGGACGACATGGCGGAAACCAGCGATCATGCAGAGAGTTGCCGGCCTGTCCTCCGGCGGAATGAACGCATATTCGTGTGCGTCTATTCCGTTCTACTTGCGCTAGTGGTGGGCGGCCAGACACTTTGTCTGTCTTTTATGTGGCGGCCGCCTCAGGACTGGCTCTCATTCGGTGCACGGTTCGTTACAAGTCCCGCAATTGCTGGACTTTTCGCAGTCGTAGCCGCCAGTATTGGCGCCTGGCAGCTGTCCAAACAGTTGACCCACACCAAGGAGAAGGCCGCAGACGAGGCATGGTGGCAACAGTTCGAGTGGGTAACCGACCGCATTATCTCCTCGGGCGATAAAGAGCAGATACAGCTACCATCGTCTTTGGCTTTCGACCTCATGACCTCGCTATCTAGTTCCGCCAGGGCTCCCTTTCAAAAGGACGCTGTTGGAGGAATCCTTACTCATTTCCTAGAGCGCAACGAGGGGCTTCATGGCCGCGATAAAACTACCACCTCAGATGCGGCACCCAACATGGATTCGGCGGGTGCTAGTTCTCTCCGCACCCTGCTAAATGTCTTACCAGAATCGTCTCCCTCCAGCACATCCGCCCGCCAAGTGCTAGCGAACTACGATTATGAACAAGAGATCCTAAAGGCCCTTCTCCATCGCGGCTTCGATGTGGTCCTTCCAAATCGCGTTGATCATTCGGGAATAGATGCCATCATTACGAGCGGCTCAAAGAAAGTCATTGTAGACGTCAAATTGACGGTCCGGGCTCGACATCATCTACTCCGAGCGGTCGAACAATTGAAGAATGCCATGCACCAGGAGCGGACGACTTACGGAGCGATTATCACTCGACCGACGAGGCTAGACACCGAATTCGTATCGAGCCTATCCATCCAAGGCATTCACCTAGTGGAATGGGAACCTAGCATGGGTTCTTTGAAGCTGAGCAGCCAGATCAAGGACCTACTCGGCGAGAAAGACAACTAACCCATTCAGGCTCAGGATTTTCCTAAGACCCGAGCGTAATCGTCTTTCACGTCAAAACAGGCTGCATTCGATCGCGCCGGCCAGTCAAACGACCGGGAGCGTTCCGGCAGTTCGGTTCGACACAATAGCTCCGATCCCTCAGTGCTGCAGGTCCCTCAGGTCCCGCAGAGCAGGTAGCGCTGAAACCACTGAGACCGAGGATATGACCTTTGTTTTCATACCTGCTGCCGCCCGTTGCCGTTTAGAAAGCGGCCTCGACCTCTGTCCTCCCGCACCAGGCCGTGATCTCAGCACATCCGGATCCCCACTCCGGCTCGTACTACGGTGGGCACGATCAACACGAAAGGGCTGGCATACCGGATGCCGACGGTCAGCTGGGGTGGCGCCGTCCGATGTCAGGATAATAGATCCAGCCCCTGTGCGCCGGAATCCTTAGGATGGGATGGAGGCCTCGCGAGCCCTGAAAGATACTTGCCCTAGTAATCATTCCGGCGGATGCGGGCCAATAGCGCCGGTGTTCTGGTCAACCCTCTTGTGACATCGGGGTCAATAACCGGCTCTGCACCAACGCAGAGAGGCCCGGACACCGGCGTGGATTCCACGCCCTGCATCCGGGCCTCTGTTGCGGGCAGTTACTCCCGGTTCACAGGCCTACTCGCGGTGGAGCTTGTCCTGAACCGTGCCGGCAACCTTCTCCACCACGTTGGGGATGTCGGTGGTGCCGTAGTAGCGCGCATCCGGGCGGGTGACGTCCGGCATGGGGGCCGTCGTCGTCGGGCCCTCGTGGTAGCTGAACTCGCCCTTGCCGTCCGGGGTGGGGCCGGAAGCCCAGGAGCCCTCGGAGGCGTGCTTGCCGTCGGAGAAGTTCAAGTACTGGTAGGACACTTCGCGCTCTTCCTTCTTGATCGGGAAGTTGCTCGGGACCGGCAGGAGCTCGTAGCCCTCTTCCTGCAGTTCCTTCGCAGCAGCGGTCCACATGTTCTGGTGCATGGTGTCGCGCGCCAGCAGGAAGGAGAGCAGATCCCGAACGCCCTTGTCATCGGTCATGTGGTAGAGGCGGGCGACGGCGAGGCGTCCCTGCATCTCCGCATTGGCGTTGGAGGTGAAGTCGGCCAGCAGGTTGCCGGAAGCAGTTACGTAACCGGCTGTCCACGGGTTGCCGTTGCTGTCCACGGGACGGGCGCCGGCACCGGCCACAATGGCGTGCTGGACATCCATGCCGCCAACAACGGCTGCAATGGTGGGGTCCGACTGGACTGCGTCGTCGGTAATTCCCAGCGGAGCCTTTTCCAGCAGCTGGGCAATCATGATGGCCAGCATCTCGACGTGGCCCATTTCTTCGGCGGCAATGCCGTAAAGAAGATCCCGGTATTTGCCGGGAAGGTGCGAGTTCCATGACTGGAACCCATACTGCATGGCTACGGTAATTTCACCGTACTGGCCACCGAGCACTTCCTGGAGCTTGCGTGCGTAGACGGCATCCGGCTTATCCGGTGTTGCCTTGAACTGAAGTTCCTGTTTGTGAAAGAACACTATTCACCTCCGCATATCTGGCCCGCATCGAATGGTCGCCGCTTTGCCGACACCGCGCGCCTGTAGCTAGAACCTAGCCCAGAAGATAACTAATAAGCAAACTTATTATCTCCAAATAAGCACTGATGAGCAGCCGCCTTTGTAGGATGAAGCATGGACAACAACGGATCACAGCCCACACTCACCCAGCTCCGCAACCGCCAGACCGAGCTGGTGCTGGCCCTGGCCAACGAAACCCGGTCCGACCGGCTGCAGCAGTACAGCGACGAACTCGAGTTCCTGGTCAAGCACATCCAGGAACGCGAGGAAGCCGAAGCGGCCGGAACCGCCACAGCACCCCAGCAGACCGCTCCTGCCGAAGAGCGCGCAGCAGATGCGCAGGGCGCAGGCGTCGGACAGCGGGAAGACGGCGTCGTGATCGAGCCCGGTTCTGATCTGGCGGACGACGTCGACCGCGACAACCGCTAAGCGGCCCGCCGATACGCTAAGCCGCTAGCCCTCCCAGAACCGCCGGACGTCGTCGGCGATCTCCTTTGCCTGCCGCCGGCCGGCGGCCAGGGAGGGCTTGCGTGTCGAATCAAGCAGCATGTTGGTGCCGAAGGCCTGCAGGGCCTGCGCGTCCGCTTCGATCAGGAACGACGCACCTTCCTTATTAATGGTTTTCAATGCCTGCGGCAGCGTCGGTCCGAACGGGCTCTGCGGCGCCTCGAGCCCGCAGGAAATCACCAGGACCTTCCCATACCCGGCCGCGACGTCGGCGTTGGTCCCCGAACGCATCCCGCCGTCCATGTACACGTGGCCGTTGATGTGCACCGGCGGCCACACAGTAGGCACCGTGCAGCTGGCCGTCACCGCCAGGCCCAGATCTACGCCGGAGCTGCCGTCAAAGACCGTGAACCGGCCGTCCTCGGCATCCACGGCGGTGACGCCCAGGGCCTTTTCCGGCCACACCGGATACGGAACCAGCATCCGGATGCTGTTCACCCAGGCTTCCTCGGTCAGCTGGGTATCGGCCTTCAGCGCCAGTTGCCCCAGCCGGGCCCGGGCCGCTTTTTCCCCGCCGCCGCCCTGCCCGGCCGCGCCCATGATGTTCATGAACCGTTCGCCGTCGAACGAGTCCGGCTCCTGGTAGTCCGGCGCACTGGCCCCGTCCTCCGCGGTTTCCTGCGCTGCCACGGCGGCCGGCACCTGACCGAACCGCAGCGCGGTGCCCACCACGGAACCGGCGGAGGTTCCCACCACCAGGTCCGCCTCATTCAGATCCACCCCCAGATCCAGCAGCTCCGCCAGCAATCCGATTTCCCAGGCAATACCGGCCACTCCGCCGCCGCCCAGCACCACAGCACGCATTGAACGCATGGTTGTTCCTCCTTGGCTTCCGCCGTTAAAGACAAGCCGGAGAGGTCCGGCCTCTCCTTGTTGGGCAGTGTAAGCCCGATCTTCCGTCACCGGGACATACCGGCGGTAGGTTGTACCGGTTCGCTCCGGGGCAGGGTTCCGGGCTTGAATGGTTCCATGGCATTGAGAGTTTTGATGGTGGGCCGCAAGCACGAGGACTGGGTGGTTGACGGGATCCGCCGGTATGAAAAGCGGCTAAAGAAGCCCTTTGACCTGACCTGGGTGCCCATTCCGCATTCCGCGCGCGAGGGCGATGCCGCCCGCAAGGAAGAGTCCGAGCGGCTGCTCGCCAAGGTGGGTTCGGACTACGTGATCCTGCTGGATGAACGCGGCAAGGCCATCACCTCCCCTGCCCTGGCCAAGACCCTGCAGAAACCGCTGGATTCCTCCCGCAACGTCACCCTGATCATCGGCGGAGCGTACGGCGTGGACCAGAGCGTGCATGACCGCGCCGACTTTGTGTGGTCCCTCTCCCCGCTGGTCTTCCCGCACCAGTTGGTCCGGCTGATCCTGGCCGAACAGGTATACCGGGCCCAGGAGATTGCCGGCGGCCGCCCCTACCACCACGAGTAGGCTCCCCCTCCCTGCACCGGATGGCCCAACCGGGCCGGTCAACCGGGCCGGTCAAGCGCGCACGGTAAAGTGGGAGCAGTTTTTCAGCAGTCCGGCAGGCCCTGCGCCGCGGCCGGCGGGACCGGAAAGGGAGCCATGCCCCAGCGCGCTGACCCCTTTCGCATGCTGCGTGCCGCCGCGGCCACCGCGGTAATCCTGGCCCTGGCCGTCGGTGCGCACACAGCCGGCGGAGGGACCCTCCCGGCCCCGGTCCTCCTGCTCGCCCTCGGCGCCTTCACCCTGGCCGGCGTCACCATCACCACGGGGCGGCGGTTCCGTCCGGGCCGCCTGTTCCTGGTGCTCGGTTCCGCCCAACTCGGCCTGCACCACGCCCTTGCCGTCCTGGCACCGGCCGCCCCGGTGTCCTGCGCGCCCGGCGCCGCCGCTGGCCACAGCGGCATGGCCAGCCACCACGCAACGGCGCTGGAGTGCCTGCCGGCCGCCCTTCCGGCCGCTGCTGAACATGGCCTGCACGACGCCGGCCCCGCACTGTTCCTGGCGCACCTCGCCGCCGTGGTCCTCAGCACGCTGGCACTGGCCCGCGGCGAGGACGCACTGCACGCCGCGGCGGCCTGGCTGCGCCCCCTGTTCACGGCGCCGTCACCCGTTTCTTTCCCGACCGCCCAGCCCGCAGCCATTTCCGCTCCGGCTCCCGGTCGGGTCCGGTCCCGGCACTGCCCCTCACGGCCGGTGCGCGGACCGCCGTCGTACGCGTTGGCCTAATCCCTTTTTCTTCTTCCGTGCCGCCCCGCGGCCCCCGGCGCCTGCGCGCCATTGAAAGGTTTTCCCATGCGTACCTCCACTTCTGCCCTCCTCGCTGCCGGCGGCACTGCCGCCCTGATGGCCCTTGGCCTGGGCCCGGCTGCCGCCCACGTCCACATCACCCCGGACACCACCGCTGCCGGCGAGACGGCACTGCTGACGTTCGACCTCTCGCACGGCTGCGAAGGCTCCCCCACCACGGCCCTGACCTTCACGCTGCCCGATGAGCTGACCGATGCCACCCCCACCGCCCACGTAGGCTGGGACGTCAAGAAGGTCACCGAGGAACTGTCCGAACCGCGCACCCTGCCCAACGGGTCGCAGGTCAGTTCCCGGACCAGCGCCATTGTCTACACCGCCCAGCAGCCGCTCGCCGACGGCGTCCGGGACACCTTCACGCTCAGCGTCACCCTGCCCGAGGAAGAGGGCGCCACACTGGCGTTCCCCGTGCTGCAGACCTGCGCAGACGGCCAAACCGACTGGGCGCAGGTGCCGGCAGAGGGCCAGACCGCCCACGACCTGGACTCCCCCGCCCCGGCCCTGACCGTCACCGAGGCCGATGACGACGACGACCACGGCGACGGACACAACCCGGGCGCACCGGCGTCGTCGACGGACCGGGACGATGATGACGGCGACGTCGAAGCCGCGCAGACCGCAGGCTACGTGGGTCTGGGTGCCGGCCTGCTCGGCCTGGCCGCCGGCCTCACTGCACTGGTCCGTACCCGGGGCCGCAGCAAGGCCTAGCGCACTGAATTCCAGGGTTTGCTCACAGCGATGCCCGTCCCAGCACTGAGCAGGGACGGGTATCGCTGTTACTTGCGCTCCAGGCCTTCATCTATGCCGCGGAGGTCCAGCACGAAACGGTAGCGGACGTCGTTCCGCGCCAGCCTCTCCAAGGCGAGGTCCGCCTCCTTCCACGGAAGGGTCTCAACGTCGGCAACAATGCCGTGCCGGGCACAGAAGTCCAATAACTCACGTGTGCGCCGGTGTCCCCCGCTCCCCGCCGAAGCCAACCGCTTCCGCCCGATCAGTAGATCCGTAGTGGCCAGGGTGAACGAGCCGAGATAGCCGAGGGAGTACAGGATGCCGTCGAGGTCCAGCGCCCTCAGGTACGGGGCCAGGTCATGCTCAACAGCCACCGTATCCAGGACGACGTCGAGAGTGCCCCGGCTCTCCTGCATGGCCCGCGCATCGGTTGAAACTATTACCTTCCCGGCACCCAGGGCCCGGGCATCTGCAGCTTTGGCCGGGGTGGTGGTAAAGACCGTGACCTCTGCTCCAAGCGCCCGGCCCAGCCGCACGGCGAGGTGCCCGAGACCGCCCAGTCCGACGACACCGAGTCTGGTACCGGGCCCAACACCGGCTGCCCGAAGCGGCTCCCACACGGTCACCCCGGCACACATCAGCGGTGCGGCACCGGCCGGATCAAGTCCGTCGGGCAGCGCATAAACGAAGTTTTCCCGGGCCACGTACCGCCCGGCGTACGCGCCCGCGGTTGTGGTCCCGTCCACGCGGTCCTGCCCGCCGTACGTCAAAGTCGGAAATTCCTCGCAGAAGTTCTCCTGCCCGGCCCGGCACATCCTGCAGGCCCCGCAGGAGTCAACGATATTGCCTACTGCCACCGTGTCCCCCGGTGCGAACCGCGTCACGGCGGGACCGACCGCTGCTACTTCCCCGATGAACTCGTGTCCCGGCACCAGCGGATAGGTGCCCCCGGCACCCGCGTGCAGGGCGTGAAGGTCTGAATGGCAGACCCCGCAGAAGGTAATCCGGATGTCTACGTCGTCGTCGCGCAAGGGACGGCGCCGGATAACAGCCGTCTGCAAAGGACCGCCGGGAGTAATTGCCTGAAGGGCTATGGTTTCCATTCCCGCCACACTACCTACTAGTTGGTAGTAAAGATATACTCTTCCCATGCCAAACGCTGAGGAAACCCGCCGCCGCATCCTCCATGCAGCAACCGAGGAATTTGCTGTCCGGGGCATCGCCGGAGCCAGGGTAGACCGGATCGCCGCCGCATCCGGGGCTAGCAAGCCCATGCTGTACGCCTATTTCGACTCCAAGGAGCAACTGTTCGAGGCAGTATTCACCTCGCACGTGCTAGCCAACAAAAACCGGGTTCCGTTCACTGCGCATGACCTTGCCGGCTATGCGGTGCGCTTGTATGACGACTATGTCGCAGATCCGGCGCTTGTCCGGCTGATTGCCTGGAAGCGCCTCGAACGTGAATCCGCGGGCTATCTATACCCCGGACTGCAGGAGAATGATGCGGCACACCTGCGCGGCATCGAGCAAGAGCAGCGAACGGGGGGAATCCGTTCGGATATCGAGGTGGAGGATGTCTGGTCGCTCCTGATTTCAATGGCCTCCACGTGGGCCCAGGCTTCAATCACCGCTGTCGCCGGCGGAGGGGATCCCGCCCACGTCCATCAGAGGCGCCGGGCAGCGCTGGCCGCCGTGGTGAAATCCGGCCTGTGCGTTCCGTAATCGTCAGCGCGGGCCGCCCGACGGCCGCGTATATCCGTAACGGTTATGCGTCTTTCCGCCCCGCCCAGCGGGGCGGATTGACGCGCCCCGGCCGCAGGGACAGGGTGAGAGCATGAACAGCCGAAACGCCGCCTCCCGTCCCGCCTCCGCTTCCCGCCGGGCACTGTCCCTCCTGGCCCTGCTGGCCCTTTCCGGCTCCGCGCTGGCCGGCTGCGGATCCCGGGATGACGACGGCGGCGGCGACGCGGCGTCGTCGTCCTCACCCTCTGCAAGCGCGACACCGAGTGTTGACGCCACGCCCGCTCCGGCAACCTCTCCTGCCGGCACCGGCGGGGCGGCTGCGACGGGACCGGCGCTGTGCACCGCTGACATGCTCAGCGGAACGGTGGAAGACATCCCCGGCGGCGCGTCTGCCGGCGGGGTGGCCCGTGCCCTGGTGCTGACCAATACGTCCGGCGGGGGCGCCTGCACCATGATGGGTTACCCCGGCGTCTCCTACCTGGATGCTGCGGGCCAGCAGGTCGGGGCTGCCGCCGGGCGGGTCGATGATGTTGCCGCGGCCCCCGTGACGCTGGAGCCCGGCCAGTCCGCCGCTGCGGAACTGCGCGAAACCGTGGCCCAGAAATACGGTGAATGCCAGGTACAGGACACCGCTTCCCTGCTGGTGTACCCGCCGGAGGACACCACGTCCCTGACCGTCTCCTACCCCTCCACGGGGTGCCTGAACGGTGACATTGAACTGCTGCAGGTAGGCGCACTGCAGGCCCGCTGATATTCGGCCTGCAGCCAAACCTGGCCGGCTGCGGGAAAACTGTCAGCGGTGTGGGGAAGAATAGTGGCATGACATCGGCGTCCTCGGTGCAGGCCCTTTCCCGGCAGGCCCGGTCCGTGCTCGGCAAATTCACCCCCGCCACCCGGGAATGGTTTGAGGGTGCCTTCGCTGCGCCCACCCCCGCCCAGCTGGGCGCCTGGGATGCGGTCAGTGAAGGCGCCAATGCCCTGGTGGTAGCCCCCACCGGCTCCGGAAAGACGCTGGCCGCTTTCCTGTGGGCGCTCGACAGCTTCATTGCCGCTGCCGCGCAGACAGCGCCGGCGGATCCCACCCTGGACATTCCCCTGCCGGCGGCCGGAAAGGCGTCCGGCTCCCGGCGCGCCAAGGAACCGAAACGCAAGACAAAAGTCCTGTACATTTCCCCGTTGAAGGCCCTGGGCGTGGACGTGGAACGGAACCTGCGTTCCCCGCTGATCGGCATCACGCAGACCGCCAAGCGGCTGGGCCTGCCCGCGCCGTCCATCACTGTGGGCGTCCGCTCCGGCGACACCCCGCAGAATGAGCGCCGCGCGCTGCTGACCCGGCCGCCGGACATCCTCATCACCACCCCTGAATCCCTCTTCCTGATGCTCACCTCCCAGGCCCGGGAAACCCTGGCCGAGGTGGAAACCGTCATTGTGGACGAGGTCCACGCCGTGGCCGGCACCAAGCGCGGCGCACACCTGGCCGTGACCCTGGCCCGGCTGGACGCCATGCTTGAAAAGCCCGTGCAGCGGATCGGGCTCTCCGCCACCGTGGAACCGCACGAAACCGTGGCCCGCTTCCTGGGCGGCAACGCGCCGGTGCGGATTGTGGCGCCCGAATCCAAGAAGAACTGGAACCTCACCGTCACCGTCCCGGTGGAGGACATGACGGACCTCGGCGGGGCTCCGGCCGCCGAAGACACCGCGGAGGGCGGCTACGCCCCGCAGGCGAGCATCTGGCCGCATGTGGAGGAGAAGATTGTCGACCTCATTGAGGCCAACCGCTCCACCATCGTCTTCGCCAACTCCCGGCGCCTCGCCGAACGGCTGACCGCCCGGCTCAACGAGATCCATGCCTTCCGGCTCGAAGCGGCATCCGCGGCCACCGGGACCGACGACGCCGCGCCGGTGCCGGCCGTCGGACCCGGGACATCCCGCCCGCCGGCCCAGATCATGGCGCAGGCCGGAGTGTCCGTGCTGCGCCGCGCAGACCTGGCGGTGGACGACGACACTCCCCTGCTCGCCCGCGCCCACCACGGCTCCGTGTCCAAGGATCAGCGCGCCCTGATTGAAGATGACCTGAAATCCGGCCGGCTGCGCTGCGTGGTGGCCACCAGTTCGCTGGAACTGGGCATCGACATGGGTGCGGTGGACCTGGTGGTGCAGGTCGAGTCCCCGCCCTCGGTGGCCAGCGGGCTGCAGCGGGTGGGCCGTGCCGGGCACCAGGTCGGGGAAATTTCCCAGGGCGTGATGTTCCCCAAGCACCGCGGTGACCTGCTCAATTCCGCTGTCACCGCCGAACGGATGCTGGCCGGGCAGATCGAACCGCTGTCCATTCCGGCCAATCCGCTGGACATCCTCGCCCAGCAGACCGTGGCCGCCGCCGCCCTGGGCTCCATCGACGTGGAGGAATGGTTCGACGTCGTCCGCAATTCGGCACCGTTTGCCGGCCTGCCGCGCTCTGCGTTCGATGCCACCCTGGACCTGCTCTCCGGCCGCTACCCGTCGGACGAATTCGCCGAACTGCGCCCGCGGATCGTCTGGGACCGCACCGAGGGGACCATCACCGGGCGGCCCGGAGCCCAGCGCCTGGCCGTGACCTCCGGCGGCACCATCCCGGACCGCGGACTCTTCGGCGTCTACCTGGTGGGCGATTCAGAGGGCAAGAACAGCCGCCGGGTCGGTGAACTCGACGAGGAAATGGTCTACGAATCCCGGGTGGGGGACATCTTCGCCCTGGGCGCCACCAGCTGGCGGATCGAAGACATCACCCATGACCGGGTCCTGGTCTCCCCCGCCTTCGGCCAGCCGGGCAAACTGCCGTTCTGGCGCGGGGACTCCCTGGGCCGGCCGGTGGAACTGGGCCGGGCGCTGGGCGCGTTTGTGCGCGAGATGGCCGGCTCCGACGACGACGCCGCCCGCGAACGGCTGGCCGCCGTCGGACTGGACGAGTGGGCCGCCGGGAACCTCATCACCTATCTGCGCGAGCAGCAGCAGGCCACCGATGTGGTCCCCAATGACAAGTCCCTGGTGGTGGAACGCTTCCACGATGAACTCGGCGACTGGCGGGTCGTCCTCCACAGCCCCTACGGCATGCCGGTCCACGCGCCCTGGGCGCTGGCCGTGGGCGCGCGGCTGCACGCCCGCTACGGACTGGACGGCTCCGCGATGGCCTCCGACGACGGCATTGTGCTGCGGGTGCCGCTGATGGAAGACGAACCGCCCGGCGCCGAACTGTTCCTGTTCGACCCAGAGGAACTGGACTCCATCGTTACCGCCGAGGTGGGCGGCTCCGCCCTGTTCGCCTCCCGCTTCCGCGAATGCGCGGCCCGCGCCCTGCTGCTGCCGCGGCAGAACCCCTCCAAGCGCACCCCGCTGTGGCAGCAGCGGCAGCGCTCGGCGCAGCTGCTGGATGTCGCCAAAAAGTACCCTACGTTCCCCATCGTGCTCGAAACGGTGCGCGAATGCCTGCAGGATGTCTACGATCTGCCGGCTTTGAAGGACATTGCGTCCGGCATTGAGCGCCGCGAGATCCGTCTGGTGGAAACCACCACGCCCTCGCCGTCGCCGTTCGCCCGCTCGCTGCTGTTCGGCTACGTGGGGGCCTTCCTCTACGAGGGTGATTCCCCGCTGGCCGAACGGCGGGCCGCGGCCCTGTCGCTGGATCCCACGCTGCTCAATGAACTGCTGGGCCGGGCCGAACTGCGCGAGCTGCTGGATGCACGGATCATCAGCCGCATCGAGCAGGAGCTGCAGCGCCTGGCACCGGACCGGAAGGTCCGCGGGCTCGAAGGCGTGGCCGATCTGCTGCGCCTGCTCGGCCCGCTCTCCGTCCCCGAGGTCGCCGCAAGGCTGCAGCCGGCCGAACCCGCACCGGAGGGCACCGCACCGGAACCGGCATCCCAGGACTACGCGGAAGAGCTGCTGGACCAGCTGGTCCGCGCCAACCGCGCGCTGCGGATCGGTATGGCCGGCACCGCCCGCTACGCCGCCATCGAAGACGCCGCCCGGCTCCGCGACGCCCTGGGCGTCCCGCTGCCCATGGGTGTGCCGCTGGCCTTCATCGAGCCGGTGGCCGATCCGCTCGGTGACCTGGTGGGCCGCTACGCCCGCACGCACGGGCCCTTCACCGCGGCGGAGGCGGCGGCCCGGCTGGGACTGGGCGTCGCCGTCGTCACCGGCACCCTGCAGCGCCTGGCCGGTGAAGGCCGGGTGGCCGAGGGCGAGTTCCGCCCCGCGGAAACCCTGCTGCTGGACGCGAACGACGGCGTGGACTCCACTCCCCCGGTCACCGTCACAGTGCCCGGCGCGCCCGGCGGCACCGAATGGTGCGACGTGGAGGTGCTGCGGCGGCTGCGGCGCAGCTCGCTGGCGGCGCTGCGCTCCGAAGTGGAACCGGTGGACCCGGCCACCTACGGACGGTTCCTGCCGGCCTGGCAGAACGTGGGTTCCGGGCTGCGCGGGCTCGACGGCGTGGCCACCGTTATTGACCAGCTCTCCGGGGTGCCCATCCCGGCGTCGGCGTGGGAACCGCTGATCCTGGGCTCCCGGGTGCGGGACTATGCGCCGGCCATGCTGGATGAACTGACCGCCACCGGCGAAGTGATCTGGTCCGGCAGCGGCTCCCTGCCCGGCAACGACGGCTGGATTTCCCTGCACTTGGCCGAAAACGCTCCCCTGACTCTTGCTCCGTCCCCGGACTTCGAGCCGGGCGCCCTGCACCTGCGGCTGCTGGAGGTCCTGGGCAACGGCGGCGCGTATTTCTTCCGCCAGCTCAGCGACGGCCTGGCCGGAAACGGTCCCGCGGAAACCGATGCCAATGTGGTGTCCGCGCTGTGGGAACTGGTCTGGGCCGGACGGATCAGCAACGACACCTTCACCCCGGTGCGCTCCCTGCTCTCCGGAGGGAAAACAGCGCACAAGCAGCGGGCCGCCACCCCGCGCGCCCGCACCGCCCGGATGGGGCGGCTGGGCCGGGCGCCGGGCGCTTCATTGACCGGCAACTCCCTGCGGCTGGCCGGCGGCGGCACCGCGGCCGCCACGCTGCGCAACGCCCCGCCCATGGTGGCGGGTCGGTGGAGCATGCTGCCGGCGGTGGAAACCGACACTACCCTGCACGCCCATGCCACGGCGGAGCTGATGCTGGACCGCTACGGTGTGGTCACCCGCGGCTCCGTTGCCAGCGAGGGTACGGCCGGCGGCTTCGCCCTGCTCTACCGGGTGCTGGCCCGGCTGGAGGAGATGGGCCGGTGCCGGCGCGGCTACTTCATTGAACAGCTCGGGGCCGCGCAGTTCGCGGTCCCGGCCACGGTGGACCGGCTGCGCTCCTTCTCCGAAGACGCGCAGCTGAAGCAGCCGGAGCCCACCGCCGTCGCCCTGGCCGCCACCGACCCCGCCAACCCCTACGGCGCGGCCCTGCCCTGGCCGGCCCTGGACGGCGGGCACCGGCCCGGCCGGAAGGCCGGCGCGCTGGTGGTCCTGGTCGACGGGGACCTGGCGCTGTACGCCGAGCGCGGCGGCAAGACCCTGCTGACCTTCACGGAGGATCCGGCGGCGCTGGAACTGTCCGCCGCCGCCCTGGTTCGGATTATCCGGCGCGGCGCGGCGGAGAAAATGGCCATTGAGAAGGTTAACGGCGCCGACATCCTGGACACCGAGGCCGCCCGGGCGCTGACCGCCGCCGGTTTTTACACCACCCCCAAAGGCCTGCGGTACCGTGTCTGAGATGTGCGGCACCGTCCGCGGCGAACGGAGGGGACGTGCCTGAGGGCGATACCATCTGGCGGGCAGCCCGGGACCTCAACGCCGTTTTGGCCGGCCAGGAGCTGACCCGTTGCGATATTCGCGTGCCGAAATTCGCCACCACGGACTTCACCGGCGACACGGTGCAGGACGTGGTGTCCCGCGGCAAGCACCTGCTGATCCGCGGCGGCGATCCGGTGGATGGCTGGATCCTGCATTCGCACCTGAAAATGGAAGGGCTCTGGCACGTCTACGCCCGAGGCGAGAAGTGGCGGCGTCCGGCCTTCAAGGCGCGCGCCGTCCTGGAAACCGCCACGCACCAGGTGGTCGGGTTCGACCTCGGTTTCCTGCGGGTGCTGGCCCGCAAGGATGAGGAGGACGCCGTCGGCTACCTCGGTCCCGATCTGCTGGGTCCGGACTGGGACGCTCAGGAGGCGCTGCGCCGGCTGCGGGCCGAGCCGGAGCGGCCCATCGGCCTGGCGCTGCTGGACCAGCACATCATGGCCGGGATCGGCAACATTTACCGGTGCGAACTGTGTTTCCTGGCCGGCGTCCACCCGCTGACCCCGGTCTCCGACGTGCCGGACCTGCCGCGGCTGGTGGACCTGTCCAAGCGGCTTCTAGAGGTCAATAAAGCCCGCCCCCGCCGGATCACCACCGGCGCCATGGGGCGGGACCAGCTTTGGGTGTATAACCGGGAACGGCGGGGGTGCCTGCGCTGCGGCACCAAGGTGGCCCACGAACTGCTCGGCGACAACGAACTGGAGCTGCGGGACCTGTATTACTGTCCGCACTGCCAGCCGCTGCGGGGTTAGGTCTTCTACCGCAGCCGGGCGGCGGCCTGCCGAATGGCGGCACTGATGCGGCGCAGGCGTTCCGAATCGAGCTTCCAGGCCTGCCAGTACAGCTGCACATCCTCGTAGGCGCTCCCGTCCAGCAGCACCAGCGTTCCGTCGTCGAGGTCCGAGCCCAACTGCAGTTCCGGCAGCATGCCCCAGCCCAGCCCCGCGCGGACCGCGGCCAGGAACGCCTCCGAAGACGGGATGGTGTGCCGCGGCGGAAGGCCGGTGACGCCGCGGGCCGCCAGGAACCGCCCCTGCAGGTCATCCTTGGAGTTAAAGCGAACCACGGGCATGGTGTCCCAGCTGACCCCGTCCGCCCCGGTGTATTGCTGCCGCAGGGCCGGCGTGGCCACCGGGAGATACCGCATGGCGCCCAGCAGCTCGGCCCTGCATCCGTTGACCGGCACGGGATCGGCAGTGACGGCACCAATGACGTCGCCGCTGCGCAGGAGCCGGGCACTGTGGTCCTGGTCCTCTACCTGCAGTTCCAGCGTGCCGTCCGTCCACGCGGCAGCTTCGGAGAGGACCGGCCGGAACCAGGTGGCAAGTGAATCAGCGTTAACGGCCACCGGCGTCGACGTTCCGGCTCCTGTGCCTGTGGATAGTGCCGTCCGGGCCTCGGATTCCAGCAGCTGTATCTGCCGCGCCATCCGGAGCAGGACCGCCCCCGCCTCGGTCGGAGTACATGGAATGCCGCGCCGGACCATGATTTGCCCCTCCGCATTCTCCAGGGCCTTGATCCGCTGGCTGACCGCTGACGGACTGACATGGAGGCGCTCGGCAGCCGCTTCGAAGGTTCCTTCGTCCACGACGGCGGTCAGGGCCCGTAGTTGCTCGAGGTTCATGAAGCAAAGCTAATGCATCCGAAGAATAATTCGTTGGCCTGAATTCAGCGTGCTGGTTACGGTGAACATATGTGGAGCATCGCGGCAACCGGCATGGTCACCGGCCTTGGACTCATCGTGGCTATCGGCGCGCAGAACGCCTTTGTGCTGCGGCAGGGCATCCGGCGGGAACACATCGGCACGGTGGTGCTGCTGTGCGCGCTCAGTGATGCCATCCTGATCCTGGGCGGCACAGCCGGTATCGGTGCACTGGTCTCCCGGTTCCCGCAGGCACTGGATTTGTTGCGCTGGGCCGGCGCCGCCTATCTGGCCTGGTTCGGCATCCGGTCCATCCGCTCGGCACTGAAGCCGTCCTCGCTCGGCGCACAGGAACCCCGTTCCCGCGGATCGGTGGTCAGCACCGCGCTGGCCCTGACCTACCTGAATCCGCACGTTTATCTGGACACGGTGGTGTTTCTGGGCAGCCTTGGCAACCAATACGGCACCAGCGGC
This sequence comes from Arthrobacter sp. zg-Y750, assembly GCF_020907365.1. Lineage (NCBI taxonomy): Bacteria > Bacillati > Actinomycetota > Actinomycetes > Micrococcales > Micrococcaceae > Arthrobacter > Arthrobacter sp. zg-Y750. The sequence goes on from NZ_JAJJOC010000021.1 coordinate 52,768, forward strand.
CGCTGGATCTTCGCGGCCGGGGCAGTGGCCGGCAGCGTCCTGTGGTTTTCGGCCCTGGGCTACGGCGCCCGGTCGCTGGCGAAGTTCCTCAGCAGCCCCCGCACCTGGCAGATCCTTGACGTGTTGATCGGCATTGTGATGCTGGCGCTGGCCGTGCTCCTGCTCCTGCGCTGACATTATGTCGACGCCACCGGTGGACGCTTATCTGCGGCTGCGCACCGAGTCCGGTTTAACACCTAAGCGGCCGGACCAGGCAGCAGCGGCCCTTGCCGGCAGCTGGGCCGCGGCTCACATCGTGGAAGCCGAAACGGGACAGCCGGTGGCCATGGGACGGGTGGTCGGTGACGGCGGCTGGTATTTCTTTATCGCAGACATGGCCGTCCTGCCCGGGCACCAGCGGCAGGGCCTGGGCGACCGCGTACTCACGGCATTGCTGGAAACCATCCGCGCCGAGGCACCCGCCGGGGCATGGGTCACGCTCATGGCCGATCCTCCGGGGCGCCGCCTCTACGCCCGGCACGGATTCCGCGAAGTCGCCCCGGATTCACTGGGCATGGCCCTGACCCTGTAGCTGCGGCGAACCTGCTGCCGGCTCTCGTTTCTGCTGCCCATTCACGTTTCTGCTGCCGGTTCAAACCGGCAGCAAAAACGCAAAGCGGCGGGACAACCGAAATGTGTCGCAGCGATCCCTAGGCGGGCTACCTTCCAGCAGGGCTAGGATTATTCGAATGGACACCCCGCAGCAGGACCCCGAACGCAACGGGTACTGGTATTCGCCGGACCCGGAACACCCCCGGGCCCGCGACGTTTTGGATGCAGTGCGCAGCTACCGGGCAGCGGAAACCCGGGTCCGCCGGCACACCCAGGACGCCATGGGGATGAACGAGAATGACCTGCTGGCCATGCGCCACCTCATGCAGGCCCGGCAGTCCGGCGGGAGTCTTGGCCCGAAGGACCTGAGCCGGCTGCTGGGCATTTCCACCGCCTCCACCACGGCACTGATCGACCGGCTCGAGAAGGGCGGCTATGTGCGCCGGCGCGCCCGCCCCAATGACCGCCGGGCCTGGGAAATTGTCCCCACCGAGGTCTCCGACACAGAAGTCCGGCAGACCGTAGGCGACATGCACGGGCGGATGCTGCAGGCAGCTGCAGAACTATCCCCGGAGGAGGCCGATACCGTGATCCGGTTTATGGCCCGGCTCCGGCAGGCTCTGGGCGGGACACCCGGCGAACCCGCTCCGGACGGTTCCGCCGAGGCCGCCGGTACCGCCCAGTAGCTATCCAGGTAGTCCGCACCGCCACGTGCCGCTGGACAGCTGGACACCACTCGCACGCCCATTTATGGTTAGCTCAGCTACTAGCTAGACAGGCTAACTAAAGTATCGGGGGAAGCATGGCGAGAAGCGCGCCCGGACACCTGTCCCAGGCACCGTCCCTGCCGCGGACGGATACCTCCGGATTCAGCCCCCACGTACTCATTGAGGGCCGCTTCTGCCTGGATGAGCCGATCGGCCGCGGTACGGCCGCCTATGTATGGCGGGCCACCGATCTGGCAACCCTGGACAAAGTTGCCGTGAAGATCTTTTCCGCTCCGCTGGGCCACTCGCCGTCGGGCCGTGAAGCCGCACGCGAGGCCGAAGCCCTCACAGCGGTGCGCAGTCCGCGGGTGGTCCAGGTGATTGCCACCGGAACCGTCGGGCATCCCGTGACCGGAGTGCAGACGCCGTTCCTGGTCCTTGAACTGGTGCCGGGACCCAATCTCCGCCAGCACCTCGCCGGGAGCGGTGCGCTGCCGCCCGCGGCCGCTGCACAGCTTGGCACCGACCTTACGGAGGGCCTGGCCGCTATCCACGCCGCGGATTATCTCCACCGCGACATCAAACCCTCGAACATCCTGCTGGCCCCCGGAACCGGCGCGAAAGTCGCCGACCTCGGCACCGCCGTCAGCACGCTCCTGCCTGCCCGCAGCGCTTCGTCCTACGGCAGCTTGCCGTACATGAGCCCGGAGCAGGTCACCGGTTCCCGGCTAACCCCCGCCACGGACATCTACTCGCTGGGCCTGGTACTGCTGGAAGCGCTGGCCGGGCGGCGGGCATTTGACCTGCCGCAGGTTGAATCCATGGTGGCCCGGACCGTCCGGGCACCGGAGATTCCGTCAACGCTGCCCGCCGGGTGGCGGTCACTCCTCACCGCTATGACCGCACTGTCCCCGCAGGAACGCCCGACGGCGGAGCAGTGCCGGCGCGCCCTGTCGGCTCTGTTTGAGGACGCCCCGGCAGGATTCCGGGACATGGACCTCAACGCCGCCTGAACCGCGGTCGCCGGCTGCGAACCGGTCATGCGGCTGCCAGCTCAGCCCAGGCGGCCTGCCATGCGGTCGCGCATTTTGCCCGAGGCCGCGTTCAGCCCCACTACTTCCACTTCAGTGCCGCGCCGCCGGTACTTTTCCGCCACCGCATCCAGTGCCGCCACCGTGGAGGCATCCCATACATGGGAGCTGCTGAGGTCAATGACCACGCGCGCCGGATCCTGGACGTACTCGAACTGCGAGTACAGGTCATTCGAAGAAGCGAAGAACAACTCGCCGTTGACCGTATAGGTGGCGGCCGCGTTGCCGGCGTCGTCCTCCGCCACGCTGCGCTCCACCGTCACGAAGTGCGCCACCCGCCGGGCGAAGAGCACCATCGCCACCAGCACACCGACGCCGACGCCAGCGGCCAGGTTGTGGGTCCAGACGGTCACCACCACCGTGGACAGCATGACGGCTGTTTCGCTCTTGGGCATCATCTTGAGGGTGGACGGACGGACGCTGTGCCAGTCGAAGCTGGTCACGGCGACGAAGATCATGACGGCCACCAGGGCGGCCATCGGAATGAGCGCCACAACGTCCCCGAGGACCACCACGAGCAGCAGCAGGAAAACGCCGGCGAGGAAGGTGGAAATCCGGGTCCGGGCGCCGGAGCCCTTCACATTGATCATGGTCTGGCCGATCATCGCGCAGCCGCCCATGCCGCCAAAGAAGCCCGTCACGATGTTGGCTGCCCCCTGACCCCACGCTTCCCGTGTCTTGTTGGACCGGGTATCCGTGACGTCATCCACCAGTTTCGCCGTCATCAACGACTCCAGGAGTCCCACGAAGGCCACGGCCAGCGCGTACGGGAAGATGATCTTCAGGGTGTCCAGGCTGAGGGGAACATCCGGCAGCAGCAGTGACGGGAGGCTGTCCGGCAGGTCGCCTTTGTCACCCACGGTGGGGACAGTGATGGAAGCTGCCACCGTGATCGCCGTGATGACGACAATCGCTACCAGCGACGCGGGCACCGCCGTCGTCAGCCGCGGCAGCCCGAAGACGATGAGCACTCCAAGGGCCGTGAGCGGATACACCAGCCACGGCACCCCCAGCAGCTCGGGCACCTGGGCGATGAAGATGAGGATGGACAGCGCGTTGACGAAACCCACCATGACCTGGCGCGGAATGAAACGCATCAACTTAGCCACACCGAGCAGCGCGAGCAAGACTTGGAAAACCCCTGCCAGCAGCACTGCGGCAACCATGTACTGCACACCGTGGGACGCCACGAGCGGGGCGATAACCAGGGCGACGGCGCCGGTCGCAGCGGAAATCATGGCCGGGCGGCCGCCCAGGAAGGAAATGGTGACAGCCATGGTGAAGGCAGAAAACAACCCTATCCTCGGGTCCACGCCGGCGATGACGGAGAAGGCCAGCGCCTCGGGAATGAGCGCGAGGGCCACCACCAATCCGGCAAGCACCTCGGTCTTGAGCAGCTTGGGCGTTCGCAGCGTCCGCCGCACCGATTGGCGTTCCTCCGGTGTGAGTGCCGGTACGGAAGAGGTTTGCGGGTTCTGTGCTGCACGAACTGGTTTAGCGGCCACCGGGCTCCGTTCCAAGGGGGTCTGCGGGCGGAATCGCCCAACCCAATTTACGTCCGGGCACCGGATATCCTGAAATGGTGATGCAATCCCCGCTACCCGTGCGCAACGGAGTTAATGCCACCCGCCTGCGCCTGCCCGACGAGGGTCCCTGGGAAACCGCCATGGACTATGTCCTGGAGCGCTTCGGCCATGTGGATCCGGACGGGATTGTGGACCGCTTTGAGCGGGGCGAGGTGGTGGGCCTGGGCGGGATTCCGCTGACCCGGGCCACGCCCCTAAACGCACACACGTTCATTTGGTACTACCGGGAACTGCCACCCGAGGAGCGGATTCCGGTGGAGATCGGCATCCTGCACCAGGACGAGGACCTGCTGGTAGTGGACAAGCCGCATTTCCTGCCGACGACGCCGGGCGGTATGTACGTGGCCGAGTCGGCACTGGTGCGGCTGCGGGTCCAGCTCGGCATTCCGGACCTTATTCCCATGCACCGCCTGGACCGGATGACAGCCGGCGTGCTGCTTTTCTCCACCAACCCCGCCAGCCGGGGCAAATACCAGGTGCTGTTCGAGAAGCGGCGCATCGAGAAGGAGTACGAAGCCGTGGCCCCGGTGCGGGAGGACCTTGAGCTGCCGCGGATTGTGCGCAGCAGGATGATCAAGTCGCGGACGTATCTTCTGGCGCAGGAAATCGAGGGCGAGCCGAACGCCGAGACCCGGATTGAGCTGATGGAACGTGCCGGCGGGCTGGGCCGCTACCGGCTGTTGCCGCACACCGGCAAGACCCACCAGCTGCGGGTGCACATGGCGTCGCAGGGGATCGGGATCCTGAACGATTCGTTTTATCCGGAGCTGCTTCCGCAGGCGGCGGACGACTATTCGAAGCCGCTGCAGCTGCTGGCGCGATCCGTGCGGTTTACCGATCCGCTGACCCGGGAGCCGGTGGAATACCGCAGCCGCCTCACCCTGGACGCGTTCCCGGGCTGAGGACGCTGCCGGGCTGTCGCTGGCATTTCCCGCCGAAGAGCCGGTTACAACACCGTCCAGCGCCCGCGCATCCGCCGCAGCACCCGCAGGTCCTGCCCGTTGGCGACTTCCTCCACGGCGGCACGCATGTTGATGGCTGCCCGGCGCGCCCGTGAATTCTCCACGGAGAACTCGTCATCCGGCACCGTAAACCGCAGCGTGATCCGCGGAACCCCGGACACAATGTCGAGCTGATTCGCTTCCACGTGGTGTGCTGTGCCCAGCGCCGCAACCGCGGTTTCCATGACGGCCTCGGGCTGGTTGCCCGGCTTTAGTCCCAGGATGTTCAGCTGGACGCGGAAGGAAGGCATAGCTCCAGCCTAGTGCCGCGGGGCCCGGTGCCGGTCCGTGGACCAAGGCTGCCGGACCCCGCAGGTTGATGCTGGCTAGACCTGCTCTTCGGGATTGAAGTCAGCAAGGGGATCGCCGCCGCGGTGGGAGGGATCATCGCTTGCGTCTTCCTCATCACCTACAGTCGGGTCACCGAAGTCGACGTCGTTGGCTGCCTCACCGATGGTGGGCTCCTCCGGCGGAACCTGGTCGGCACCGGTGAGGAAGCGTTCCTCGGCGGTCTCGTCCCGCAGGGTCTGATCGGAGAGCTCGCCCGGTTCGTTCAGGGGCTCCTCTCCGCGGATCAGGGGATCTTCCTGCCAGTTGTCCGGGTTGTCCTCTGCGGCGCCGGGGTACGTCAGGTCTTCGGCGTCCACCAGTTCGTCCTGCTCCAGCAGTTCGTCTTCGGAGACCACCGAAAGCTCGTCGGGGGTGGCAACCGCGGCTACGTCGTCGGCCAGGACCGGATCGTCGCCCAGCTCGGGGTCAGGAATGCTCTGCTCGCTCATAAACCATGCCTTTCGGTCCGGTAAACCGGGCCGCCGTTGCTGCGACCCATTTAGTAAGCCTACTGATCCTTTACTCGCTCTGCCACCCGGCCTCTTCCGGGCCGCCGGACAATCTGCTGCCAGTTTGGGAAATCCCTCCGGTTTGCAGTGGCAGGGACTTCCCAAACCGGTCGATTTTTCCCGGACCGGAGGGGAATCCCCCATACCCGAGCCGGCCAGCACAACCGCAGAGGCCTAACGCAGCGCGGAAACCCCGGTTACGTCCCGCCCGACAATCAGGGTGTTGATCTCGTACGTTCCCTCGTAGGTGTAGATGGCTTCGGCGTCGGCGAAGATCTTGGCCATCCGGTAGTCGGTGACAATCCCGTTCCCACCCAGGATGCTCCGGCCCAGCGCCACGCTTTCACGCATCCGGGCACTGGCGTAGGACTTGGCCAGCGCTGCCCGGGCCATGCCTCCGCTTACTTTGCCGCCCGCGTATCCCCCGTGCTCAAGCTCCGTAACCCGGGCCAGCATCCCCGTGCTGGCCACGGCGTTCCCCAGGATCTGCACCAGCTGCTGCTGGATGAGCTGGAAGGAAGCCAGCGGGCGGCCGAACTGGAGGCGTTCGACGGCGTAGGCCCGGGCGACGTCGAACGCCGCCAGCTGTGCGCCCACGGCCTGCCAGCCGACCATGATCCGGGACCCGCGCAGCAGCTGCTTGGTGTCGTCGAAGCTTTCCACTCCGGCCAGCAGATCCGCCGCGGGCACCCGCACGTTGTCGAGGAAGATGTCGGCGTTCTGCACGGTGCGCAGCGCGGTCTTGTTTTCAATCCGGGTCCGGGTCACCCCGGGCAGGTTGGCGTTGAGCAGGAAACCGCGGGTGCGGCCCGTTTCCGGTTCCAGTGCCCACAGCACCATGTAGTCGCAGAACGTACCGTTGCCGATCCAGCGTTTGGCACCGTTGAGGACCCAGGTGTCGCCGTCGCGCACTGCGGTGGTGGCCATGCCGCCAGCCACGTCCGAGCCGTGCTCCGGCTCGGTGAGGGCAAACGCGCCGGTTATGCGCAGGGCGCGGGCGTCCTCCAGCAGCCGGGCCTTCTGCTCCTCGGACCCAAAGGCGTGCAGGGCCTCCACAAACAGGTCATGGTGGACCATAAAGAAGGTGGCCAGGGACGTGTCCGCACGGGTCATTTCCGCAATGACGAGACCCGCAAACAGCGGTGAGTGGCCCTGCTGCACGGGGGTGGACAGGTCCAGTTCAGCCAGCTTGGGCAGCAGCTCGGCGGGGAACCGGGCCTCATTCCACCAAGTGCCCGCGTGCGGAAGCACTTCCGCGGCAAGGAAGCGCCGCAGCTGCGCCAGCTTGTCCTTTTCGGGATCGGAGAGCAAGTCTTCAAAGGCGTAAAAGTCGGCGTCCGGCAGATCCGGCAGGGCCTCGGCCGGGAACGGGTTCGTTTCCGTCATCAGGCTCAGCGAGGTCCCATCCGGATGGCGCCGTCCAGGCGGATGGTTTCCCCGTTCAGCATCTGGTTTTCAATGATGTGCGCGGCCAGCGAGGCGTATTCGGTGGCGCGGCCCAGCCGGGAGGGGTGCGGTACCTGCGCGGCCAGCGAGTCCTGGGCAGCCTGCGGCAGGCTGGCCATCATGGGTGTCTCGAAGATGCCCGGGGCAATGGTGACCACCCGGATCAGGTGGCGGGCCAGCTCGCGGGCCAGCGGCAGGGTCATGGCGGCCACCCCGCCCTTGGACGCGGCGTAGGCCGGCTGGCCGATCTGCCCGTCGAAGGCCGCCACGGACGCGGTGTTGATGATGATGCCGCGCTCCTCGGTGCCGTTGGCCGTCACGGGTTCGGTTTCCGCCATGGCGGCCGCGGCCAGCCGGGTCACGTTGAAGGTGCCGATCAGATTCACGCTGATCACGCGGGCGAAGTCGTCCAGCGCCAGCACGCCGTCGCGGCCCAGCACCTTGCCGGGGGTCGCGATGCCGGCGCAGTTCACGGCCACCCGCAGCGGTCCGGCGGCCATGGCGGCTTCGACGGCGGCCTGCATCTGCTCGGGGTCGGTCACGTCGCCGGGCACGAAGCGGGCGTTGCCGCCCAGTTCCCCGGCATAGGCCAGTCCGTTGGACTGCGGCAGGTCAACCAGCACCACGGAGGCACCGGCGTCGTACAGTTTCCGCGCCGTTGCGCGCCCGAGTCCGGACGCTCCTCCAGTGACTATTGCTGATGCGCCTGCGATGTCCATGCGTTCCTCCTGCTTGCCAATTCCCCGTGCGGATCCGTCTGCCGCAGCAACTGTAGTGCAGCTCACACGGCAGGATCCGAGCCTACTGTGCGTCGGCTGGTGCCGCATCCTCCGCGGCTGGTCTAGGGTTGGCGCATGCTCTTCGAGGACCCTGCCCTGGATGCCGACGACCGCGCCGAGGCAGCCGCACGCACGGTTAGTGCGGCTTTCGGCCGGCAGCTGGCCGGATTGCCCGGCACCCACCTGGCCGCCACCCGGCACCCGTTGTCCCGGCTGGCGGAGCTGCGCCAGCCCTGGCATTACTGGTGGCAGGCACACTATCTGGACTCCCTGGTGGATGCGGCTCTGCGGGAACGCCGTACCGGCACCCCTTTCCGCGGGCCGGAGCATCCCGCCGCTGCCGAGCTGGCCCCCGCGCTGGTGCGGACCATCGGGCTGCGCAACCGGATGCGGTACACCAACCGGTTCTACGACGACATGGCCTGGCTGGCACTGTCCGTGGGACGCCTGAACTCCCTGTCCGGGTCCCGCGACCGGCAGCGTCCCTACCGCAAGGTCCTGCAGGCCCTGGACGCGGCCCTGGTATCGGCCCACACGAATGACCTGGGCGGCGGCATCTATTGGAACCGTGACCGGAACTTCAAGAACACCCCGGCAACCGCCCCGGCTGCCCTGCATTTTGTTCGGACCGGGTCCCGGGACCGGGCCCAGGCGCTGGTGGACTGGCTCAACACCACCTTGCTGGATCCGGAAACCGGCCTGTACATGGACGGCGTGAAGGTGGTCCGCGGCCGCCCGCAGCTCGAATCCCGGATCTTCACCTACAACCAGGGGCCGGTGCTGGCTGCCCTGCTGGAACTGGGCGGCAGCGCCAACCTCGCCCGGGCACAGGAGCTGGTGGCTGCCGTTCGGCAGCATTTGACCGACGACGGCGGCCCCTCGCCGGTGCTGCGAACCCACGGTACCGGGGACGGCGGGTTGTTCACGGGAATCCTGGCCCGGTACCTTGCCCAGGCCGCAGTGTCACCCGCCCTGCCCGAACCATCCCGCCGCACAGCGTCGGAACTGGTGGACGCCACCGCGCAGGCTCTGTGGGAGGGCCGGGCCAAACGCGCGGACTGGGAGCTGTTCTCCACCCATCCCCTGAAACCGGCCGCCAACACCTATCCGGGCGGCTCCACGGTGGAGCTCTCCACCCAGCTGCAGGCGTGGATGGTGCTGGAAGCGTCGGCCAGGGTGCGGCGGGCCGACCTGGACGGGTAACCCGGCCCGGGCACCGTACCGGTGGTACGCCGGGGTCAGCTGACTTTCAGTGGATGCTGCGACGCCGCGGCCTTGCCGTCCAGGTCCGCCAGGGTGATCAGGTGTTCCGGGTGCTGCGGAAGCGGGAACAGGCGGTCCATGGTGAGGCTGCTGTCCACGTGCAGCACTTCGCCGGAATCCAGCAGCCGCCAGTTGGGGTCCTCGTCCATTTTTTCGGTGGCCACCATCACGGCCGGGCGGTTTTCCTGCCGCATCTGGTCACTGTGGACGCTGATGCGGTCAGTGCGTTTGTCCCCGTGCTGGTTTCCGGAGGCCACCTGCAGCACATACAGCGGATGGGTGTCCGGGTAGCGGACCGCCCACAGATCGGTGGCGGTGGTGAGGACGAGGTTGACGGCGTACAGCCGGAGGTTTTCCGCCACCCAGGCCACGGCCGTGCCGATGGCTTCGGTGACGTTGCCGCCGTTGGCCCTTGCTTCGGCGGTGATGAGCGCGAAGACACGTTCACTGTCCGTGTCCCCCTTCACCAGGCCATACACATCCAGTTGCCGCAGCCGGTCATCGAGCTTGTCCAGGTCCTCCACCACCCCGTTGTGGGCCAGCAGCCGTCCGTCCTGCTCAAAGGGATGGGTGTTGACGGCGGTGTCAGCGCCGGTGCTGGCGTAACGCACGTGGGCAATGAACGTGGTGCTCTCCAGGTCCCGTGCGGCCTGGGCGTACTGAACGTCCTCGTAGGCCGCAATGGGTGCCTTGTCCGTGTGCGGCTTCCCGTCGGGGCCGAAGGTGCCGATGCCGAAACCGTCCGCTTCCTTCCGGCTTTGCCGGGCCAGGCTGTCCGGTGCCGTGAGGAGCCAGAAGGTGGCCGCGACCGGGGTTTTTCCTGCGTGCATACCGAAGAGCCGGCACATCTGGACCTCCTAGTGGAACCGGTTGGACGGCCGGCTGCTGCTTCTGTCCCGGCCCGGTGGGATGCCCCTATGCGTCCGACGGCGTGTCCGCCGGGGACGGGGGCGGGGGTGTGCGTTTCTGCGGATAGGGACTGCGGTGTTCCCGGAGCATCTGGACAAAGGCCTCAATGCGGCGTTCCCTGCCCTGCTGCGTTTTGAGGTTCTTGAGCCGGAAATACATGGCATAGCGGTTCTGCGCGGTCAGTACGTCGAACATCCGCTGGGCTTCGGGATCGGCGGCAATGGCTGCCTGCAGGTCCGCCGGGAGCTCCGCCGCCGCAGGTCCGGCGTAGGCGGCGTCCCAGCGTCCGTCGACTTTTGCGCTGAGGACCGCGTCGCGGCCGGCCGGGTGCATCCTGCCCTCTGCCTCCAGCCGGTTGATGTGCCCCACGTTCCGCAGCGACCAGACGCTGCGCGCTCCCCGCGGCTGGAACCGCTGAACATAGCTCTGCTCGTCGCGTTTGTCCGCCTGGGCGTCAATCCAGCCGAAGCAGAGGGCCTCGTCCAAAGCCAGTTTGTAGGTCAGCCCCGTTACGGTGCCGCCCTTGCGGCCCAGCACCAGCCGTACGCCGGAAGATCGGGCATAGTTGTGCTCCAGCCACTCCCGCCAAGCCCCGGCATCCGGCAGGAGGAGCTCCGGGAGCTCCCGTGTCATGGATCAAGCGTAGGGCGGCCGCGGCGCGGCCCGAAAGGCCCCGGGGCTGTATTGGAGCCGTTCAGCCGATGGCCGAAGCGCAGCGTGCCGAATGACTGGCAGGGCCTGTTTGGGGTAGAACACTGCTATGAACGTTCGCACTCCTGACCCTTATCCAGGCTGGCTTTCCGAGGAAGACCTCTACGAAGCCCGGCAGCGCCTGCCCATGGTTTACGTTGAAGCCGTCCCGGTCCGGTGCGACCCGCTGGGCTACGTCACGGAGGTGGGGCTGCTGCTGCAGGCCACACCCGAGGGCCGGATGGTGCGTTCCTTCGTCTCCGGGCGGGTGATGTACCGCGAAACCATCCGCGGCGCGCTGCTGCGCCACCTGGAAAAGGACCTTGGCCCCATGGCGCTGCCGCAGCTGCCGCCCACTCTGGTGCCGTTCGCCGTCGCCGAGTACTTCCCCTCCCCCTCCCAGAGCGGGCTCACTGACGAGCGCCAGCACGCCGTCGCGCTGGCCTACCTGATTCCCGTGACCGGTGAATGCGATCCGCGCCAGGATGCCCTGGAGCTGTCCTGGCTGACGCCGGAGGAGGCCCTCAGCCCGGCCATCTACGCCGAGTTCTCCGGCGGGCGGGGCGACCTGCTCCGCCAGGCGCTGGCCTCGGCCGGCTGGGGCCGCTGACCGGGACGCTGACGAACCGGCGTTACCGGAGCTTTATATAATGGGAGGTCTGGGGAGCCGAGGTCCAACCACGAAGGAATCGCCATGTCTGAGAGTGCGCCGGAAACGTATACGTTCCGGGTCAATGCGGAACTGCTAGCCCCCGGCCAGAAACTGGTTCCGGGTGACGGGCCCGCGGCACCGCTGGCTCCGGTCGCCGGCACCAGTGTGGAGGAAGACGACTTCGGCACTCCCGCGCTGGTGATCGTGAAGCTTGAGGACGGCAGCTCGCTGCGGCTGGCGCACGGATCATCCGTCCGGGTACAGGCCCCGGCGCCGGAGGGCGCGCCGTCGGACGCCGTGCGCCAGGTGCCCTCCGAAGAGGACAACGCGGCCGAAATCATCGCCGAAGCCGCCGCAGCGCATCCCGGCCATGCCGCCGTGCAGGAGATCGCCGGCCGGCTGGAACGCGGCCTGAACGTGAAGTCCGGCAGCAATCTCCAGGATGTCCGCGACCTGGCCTATCTGCTGTTCGTGGACCTGGGCGATTCCGGGAACGCCCTAAAGGTCTGCAACGTCATCACCGGGCTGCCCTTTGACGGGAACTTTGGGCGGTGGAACTGGATCCAGGGCGCGCTGAGCCTGGCCGCACACATCACCCACGAGGCCGGCGACGACGAGAGTGCTGCCGCGTACAGCCAAGCAGTGCGCGCGGCGGACGCAACCGAGACAGACCCCTTGAGGGCGAAAGTCGCAGCCGAACTGCTGCAGCGCCAGCTGAACGAACCCAACTTGTATGACCGGGAAATCCACCGTGCCGCTGAGGCCGGCAACGAGGACAGCGAAAAGGAATGGCGGGTCCTGCGCCTGAACGCCCTGCTGTATTTGCGGGCCCACGGCGGTTCGCAGACCCTCACGGACGCGGAAATCGACCGCCGGATCCAGACCGAACTTATCGCTGTCCGGGGCTAAGGCGCTTCCGGCGCAGGTGCACAACAACCACCACGGCCATGCCGACGGCGGCACCAATCAGGGTCTCAATCCCCCGGTCCCTCAGCAGTTCCACGGGATTGCTGGGATGCGCCAGTTCCGTGCTGACCAGCGCCAGGGGCGTGACCACCGCCTGGGCCAGCGCGTACTGGCGGGCAATCAGCATTTCCGCGCCGAACTGGCAGGCAGCGATGACCAGCACCATCTGCCACGGTTCCAGGTTGGGAAACAGGATCAGGGCCGTTAGGACCAGGCCCGCGAACGTGCCCAGGATCCGCTGCAGACCGCGGTAGACCCCGTGGCGGGCGGTTTGGCCCACCAGCGGAACCGTGGCGGCCACCATCGCCCAGTAATTGTGGCCGATGCCCAGCATCGTGGCAATGGATCCGGCCAGAAGCGCGGCCACCGCGTACTGCAGCCCGTCTATATAGATGAGGCGGCGCTGCGCCGGGGAGAACCGGGGACGGACCGGACGGCTCCAGTCCGTGCGGTAGTGCCGGGCAAGCATTCCGGTCTGGCCAACCAGGATGGAGAACGCCACCGTCAGGACGGCAACGAGCATGCCCTGCCAGACCGGCGGCTGGTTCGGCACCGAGGAGATAGCCGCAAACGCAAAGATGTGGAACAGCGACCCGGCCGGGCGCAGCCGCCAGAATCCGGTGACGACGGTGCCCAGCCCAGCCACAAGGGTGGTGCCTATAACGGTTCCCCACTCATCCAGGTCCAGCCGTGCGCACAGGGCTGCGGCCAGGATGACGGCCAGCATCAGCGCTCCGGCACGGACCTGGTGGCCAAGGCGCTGGCGGTGCGGTTCGTTGCGCCCGTAAATACCGGTGAAGGCACCGAAGGAGGCAAAGATCGCCAGGTCGATGCGTCCCAGGAACAACACCAGCAGAAGCGGCAGGCCAATACCGATGGCACAGCGGATGGCCACGTGGTGGTCATTGTTGGCCGGCGCAATCCGGAACATTTCTTTCAGGTGCGTCAAGGGGGCAGACACAGCCTTTCTTGCCGTGGACATCGCAGAAGGAGTGGGCCGGTGACCCGGATGTGCCTTCCGAACCCGCACCTTCCAACGTATCCCCGGAGAAGTTCGGGCTGAAATAAATGTGGGGAACGTCCCACACCGTCCCCTCCGCCGCCCGTAGCCCCCGCGGCGCCCCCAGCGGCCCGGCGTCGTCCCCGGAAACCGAGCCGCCCTGGGTAGGGCAAAATGGAAGGGTGTCTTCTTCAGCCTTCTCCTTCACCCTCGGTAAGCGCCTGCGCGAAACCGCCCCCGCAGCGGCCGAAGCCCGCGTAGAGGCGAACGGAGGAGGCTTCCAAGGCCGGACGGGCACCATCTCCACTCCGCACGGCGAGATCAAGACCCCGGCGTTCATCGCGGTGGGGACCAAGGCCACGGTCAAGGCCGTGCTGCCCGAGTCGGTTGCGGAGCTGGGCGCGCAGGCTGTGCTGGCCAACGCGTACCACCTGTACCTGCAGCCCGGCCCGGACATCCTGGATGAGGCCGGCGGGCTGGGAAAGTTCATGAACTGGTCCGGCCCCACCTTCACCGATTCCGGCGGTTTCCAGGTCATGAGCCTGGGCGCCGGGTTCAAGAAGGTCATCAACATGAATGCCGACGGCACCACCCATGCCACGGGAGCGGACGACGACGTCGCGCCCGGCAAGGAACGCCTAGCCCACATTGACGACGACGGCGTCTGGTTCAAGTCGCACCTGAACGGGGACAAGCACCGGTTCAGCCCGGAAATTTCGATGCAGGTCCAGCACAAGATCGGCGCGGACATCATGTTCGCCTTCGACGAGCTGACCACCCTGATGAATTCGCGCGGCTACCAGGAAATGTCGCTGGAACGCACCCGCCTGTGGGCGCTGCGCTGCCTGGCCGAACACGAGCGGCTCACCGAGGAGCGGGCTGGAAAACCGTACCAGGCGCTGTTCGGGGTGCTGCAGGGCGCCCAGTACGAGGACCTGCGCCGCAAGGCTGCCCGGGACCTGGGTGCCATGGACTTTGACGGCTTCGGTCTGGGTGGCGCCTTCGAAAAGGAGAACCTGGGCACCATTGTCCGCTGGTGCACCGAGGAACTGCCGGAGAATAAGCCGCGGCACCTGCTGGGCATTTCCGAACCCGATGACATTTTCACGGCCATCGAGAACGGTGCCGACACCTTTGACTGCGTCTCCCCCACCCGGGTGGCCCGCAACTCCGCGTTCTACACGCCGTACGGGCGCAAGAACCTCTCAAACTCCAAGTTCAAGAAGGACTTCGGTCCGCTGGTGGACGGCTGCGACTGCTACACCTGCACCAACTACACCCGGGCGTACATCCAGCACCTGTTCAAGTCCAACGAGATGGTCAGCCACACGCTGATCTCCATCCACAACGAACGGTTCACGGTAAAGCTGGTGGATGACGCCCGGCTGGCCATCGAGGACGGGTCCTTCTTCGACTTCAAGGCCGAGGTGCTGGGGAAGTACTACAGCGCCTAGTTCCAGGTGCGCGGCAGCGGTTCGTTCTCCTGCTCATCCGGCTGTCCGGTGACGTTCTGCTGCTCGGCGGTGGGATCTTCCGGGCCGCCGGTAGGGGCACCGGACCCGGACTGCTGGCCCGCCTGCTGGTTTCCGGACCCGTCAGGCTCCGGCGGATCGACAATCTGCAGCTGTTCTTCGGCCTTGGTTTCGTTCTGTTCGAAATCTTTGTCCTCGGGCATGCTGTCCTCCAATTAGGAATTGTCCGGCTTGGCTACGGTCTGCTCATCCTCTTCCAGGGCGGGCTGGGAATCACGTTCCTCGTCGGCGGGGCTCTTGTCCTCCTGCGCATCCTCGAGCAGCACCTTGGTGACTTCGTCGTTGAACTCGTCGCGGGTTCCCGCAAGGTTCTCGTCTACTGCCCGGGCTCCGGGGTTGGGGACCTGTTCGGAACTGCTCATGTTTTTTCTCCTGCCGTAGTGGGGAAGTGAAACGCGTGCGTCTGTCCACCCTTGCACAAACCGGTGCAGATTTCGCCCCGCGGTTATCCGGCAGGCGCCGGTTCCAGGTCCGGTCCGGCATACGTCGGTTCGCGCCTCTTAATCACCCGGATGACCATGGCGGTCACCGGCACAAACAGGAACTCGACCAGTGTCTTGTACAGGAACCCGAACACCACATAGTTGAGGAACCCGCCGGCGTCGGTAATCCCGATCACCGGTGCGGCGATGGCGCAGAAGATGAGTGTGTCGGCGAATTCACCCACCCCGGTGGAGGCCATCAGCCGGCCCACCAGGGCTTTTTCGCGGAACCGTTCCTTCATCCGCACCAGCACCATGGAATTCAGCAGCTGCCCGGCCAGGAACCCGAGCAGGCTGGCGGCCACAATCTGCCAGACCGGGCCGAGGGCCACCTCCAGCGCGGCCTGCTTCTGGAGCCCGTACGCGTCAGTGAACCCGGGCAGCGCAATGATGATGGCAAAACTGACGACGGCGAGCAGCGCCATGGCGAACCCGGTGAAGATCGCTCGTCGGGCGGCCTTGAAGCCGTACACCTCGCTGACCACGTCGCCCAGGATGTAGGCCAGCGGGAAAAGGAAGAACCCGCCGTCGGTCACAATCTCCCAGCCGCCCGGGAGGGCAAACTGCACGCCTTTGGTGGCGCCGATGTTGGAGATAACGATGACCACGCACATGAGCGTCAGGATCAAGTCGTACTGGGAGCTCCCGCGGGAGGCGTAGGTTGCAGCGGTTTTCGCAGCTGCCCGTGGCTGTGCAGTCATGGCATTTTCCGTTTCGGTAGTGGTTCGCCTGGCTTCCGCCGGCTGTATTAGCACTGTGCCCGCTGCCCCGGGCGGCCCTTCAGGACCGCATCCATTCTGCCATGCCCCGGAGGCCGTCGCGGGCCCGCCCCGCTTCCCGCTGATTCCCCGGCATCCCGGCCCGCTGAATGCCTCTTTCCCCCTGCGGCTTTCACCCTGCGGCGCGCCTTTTTGAACGCGTTCAATTCTGTGGTCTACTAAACGCTGAAATTACTGCAAAAGGGAGCATCATTGGCCGTCACCGTCAAGAGCGAACAGACGCGCCGGCTCCTCATCGAAACGGCACTTCGACTGTTCACCGTCCAGGGCTACGAGCAGACCACCATGCGTGCCATTGCGCAGGATGCCGGGGTCTCGGTGGGCAACGCGTACTACTATTTCCGCTCCAAGGATGACCTCATCCACGAGCTCTATTCATCGCTGCAGGACGAGCACCGGTCCCTGGCGCTGCCGCTGATCCGCGAGGGGCAAAACCTCGGTGAGAATTTGAAGGTGATCCTTTCCTCTGGTTTGGCCACCATGGCCCCCTACCATGCCTTCGGCAGCCACTTCCTGCGCGATGCCATGGCCTCGAACCGCCGCACCGACGCCGCCGTCGGCCGCGGGAAGTCCATCGCCTTGTTCCGCCAGGCCGTCACGAGCGCCCGGCCGCAGCCGCCGCTGGCCATCCGCGACGACCTGCCGGAACTGCTGTGGCTGATGTACATGGGCATCACCCTGTTTTGGGTCTACGACCGTTCCCCTGACCAGCGCAGGTCCCACAGCCTGGCAGCGGGCCTTGCCCCGCTGGTGGCGAAGCTGGTGATCCTCTCCCGCCTGCCCGTGGTCCGGAACATCGTCGAAGACGTGGTGCACCTGCTGCGCGGCGTCCGCCGGGACGGCTAACCCCGGGACCGCTAACCCCGGGACGGACAACCAGCACGACGGCGGGTGGCGGCGGGCAGCTCCAAGGCGCCCGGTTACGGCGCGATTTATCAGGGTGGCCGGTTCCGCCGGTTTAGGTGGAAGATAGAGCCATGTCTGCAAACACACACTCTGCCGCGGCCGCAGCTCCGGCCGTCACGCTCACCATCGCCGGTTCCGAAGCCACCGGCGGCGCCGGCGCACAAGCTGATCTGAAGACCTTCCAGGAACTGGGCGTCTACGGCATCACCGCCCTGACCTGCATTGTGTCCTTCGATCCCAAGGACTCCTGGAACCACCGCTTCGTGCCCGTGGACCCGCAGGTGATCGCCGACCAGCTCGAAGCCATCACCACCGCCTATGACCTGGACACGGTGAAGATCGGGATGCTCGGCACCCCGGCCACTATCGACGTCGTCGCCAAGGCCCTGCAGGCCCAGCACTGGAAGAACCTGGTCTTGGATCCGGTGCTTATCTGCAAGGGCCAGGAACCCGGCGCTGCGCTGGACACCGACCAGGCGCTGAAGGCACAGATCCTCCCCCTGGCCACGTTCGTCACCCCCAACCACTTTGAATCCATGTCCCTTTCCGGCATGGACTCCATCGAAACGGTCGAGGACCTGAAGGAAGCAGCCCGCCGCATCCACGAGGCCAGCGGCGCGGTGGTCCTGGCCAAGGGCGGTGTCCGACTGGAAGGCGAGGACGCGGTGGACGTTTTCTACGACGGCGAGACCATGGAGGTGCTCCGCGCTCCCAAGGTGGGCGACGTCGCCGTCAGCGGTGCCGGCTGCACGCTGGCCGCCGCCATCACTGCCGAACTGGGCAAGGGTGCCACCCCGCTGGAAGCGGCCAAGACCGCCAAGGCATTCGTCACCGAAGGCATCCGCAACCGCGTCTCCTCGAACGCGCCGTTTGACGCGCTGTGGCAGGGCAACGCGGGCCAGGGCCCGGCCCTCTAGCGCCACCCCGGCCCTCCGAACGGCAAAAGTTACCGTTGGGAGCGTCGAAAGGGCACGATTTACCGTTTTCTGCTGCGAAAACGGTAAATCGTGCCCTTTCGTTTTGCCCGGGAGACGGATCGAGATTACTCACGGCTGGATTTCTCCGGTTCCCGTGCGGCGTTTTCAGTCCGTGGGCGCACCGGATAGCCGCTGAGGATGGAAACCCGGTTGAAGGCATTGATGGCCACGGCGGCCCACTGCAGGCAGGAGTACTGATCATCGGTCAGGGCTTTCCGCGCCGTCTGCAGTTCCTGGTGCAGTGCCTCGGTTCCTGACCGCAGGGTGGACGCTTCGGCAATGGCGAGGGCAGCGCACTCCACCTCACTGAACACCGCAGCGTCCCGCCAGGCCGGAAGCACCGCCAGCTGCTGCCCGCTGACGCCGGCCTCACGGGCCAGCCGGACGTGCAGGTCCAGGCAGTAGGCACATCCGTTGAGCTGGGAGGTGCGGACATTCAGCAGCTCATTACGGACCGGGGCAGCCCCGCCTGCTCGGCCGCCTCAGCGACCTTCAGGGCCAGTCCGTTTAAGGCCCGCCAACTGGCCGGGTCCGACTTATCAAGAAAAAACCCTGGCATCGTACTCCTTGGTGTCCTTCAACCCGGCGGCCGGTTCCGGCACATTGAGGGTCTCATTGCTGTTGCCCCTAAGTCTGGCGTATGTCCGCTTATCACACGGTGTGCTGTTCAATTACCGGGCAAGGGTCCGATAAAGCCCGCTTACCTGCTTCCATCCGCCTATTGGAAACGAGGAATCGTGAAATCCCGTAATTCGCTCCGCTCGCTCAAGGTCCTGCCGGGCAACCCGGTGGTCCGCCGGCGGCGCAGCACGGGCATAAATTCTCCGGAGAATAGCGCGAAAGATAACTGCTCACCGGGCATAAAACAATAGGCCGGCAAGTAATTCGCATTGTGGGACACCAACCTTTGCAGGGCGGGATTGCTCGTCTATTGTGTGCCTACGGCTGCTTGGTTTGGGGGCCGTTACGTGCACGCTGACACTCCTGACGGGGGTTGGGGGCACAACGGAAACCTGCCGCAGTGTGTCAGCAGCCGGTGCAAAGTCTCTTGGACATGCCCGGTAGCGCTCGGCGGAATGTTCAAGGAGCGCAATGAGATTGTCCATCCATCACAAACCCGGCGCGGTTCTCACTGCCGCATTCGCCGGGATCGCACTCACGGCGTCCCTGGGCCTGCCGGCCCAGGCCACCGCGGTACCAGAGGCACCCACCAACACGGACGGACTCGCCCAGGGCATATCGCTCGAGCAGTTCCAGGCACAGAAGGTGTCCCCGAGCCTGCGCGACGCCTCAGGCCAGGTCTCCGTCTACGTCCAGTTCACCGGTGAAGGCGCGTTTGAACAGACGCAGCCCCAAGAGGTCAAGGAAGGCAAAGCGGAGCCGGTGGTGAACAAGCCGCTGGTGGAAGAAATCCGCAGCAACATTGCCTCCCAGGCCGAATCCGTGGCCCAGGAAGCCGACGCCAGCACCCTCTACACCACCACCAACACCCTTCCCGGCACAGCCATCGTGGGTGACGCCGAAGCCATCCGCGCGCTGGCAGGGCGCGACGACGTCCAGCGCATCACCAAGATTGTCCCGAAGTCCGTGGACAACAAGGGAACGGACATCGACACCCGTGCACTGAACACCTGGGTGGAGCGCCAGCAGACGGGCAAGGGCATCACCATCGCCGTCCTGGACACCGGCATTGACTACACTCACAGCGACTTCGGCGGTCCGGGCACACTTGAGGCCTACGCAGCAGCGCAGGCGTCCCCCATCATTCCCACCGCGGACAGCGGCCTGCTGGATGCGGCCAAGTTCATCGGCGGCTACGACCTGGTGGGCGACGACTACAACGCCGATCCAAGATCCCCCACATACCAGCCTGTCCCCAAGCCTGACCTGAACCCGCTGGACTGCGGCGGTCACGGCAGCCACGTCTCCGGCACCGCAGCCGGCTACGGCACCAACAATGACGGCACCACCTTCCGCGGCGACTACTCCAAGCTGACGGCGGAACAGGTCAATTCGATGCGGATCGGACCCGGTTCCGCCCCCGAAGCGTCCCTGGTGGGCATCCGTGTCTTCGGCTGTGAGGGCTCCTCCGACGTGGTGGGCCAGGCCCTGGACTACGTGCTCGACCCCAACGGTGACGGAGACTTCTCCGACCGCGCGCAGGTTGTGAACATGTCCCTGGGCTCTGACTACTCCCCCGTGGACGATCCCGAAAATGACATTGTCAACAAGCTCACCGAGCAGGGCATCCTCTCTGTGGTCGCATCGGGCAACGCCGGAGACGTTTACGACGTCGGCGGTTCCCCGGGCAATGCCAAATCCGCGCTGACGGTGGCCAGCACCATCGGTTCCCAGGTCACCCTGGACCGCGCCGATGTCCTCGCCCCCGCAGAGCTCGCAGGCACGGCTTCCGGCCAGTACTCGTCGAACTTCAACTATTCCAACCCGGCCGTCACGGAAGCCCAGCTCACCGGAACCGTGGTCGCCGCCCCGGCGGACAATGCCTTTGGCTGCAACCCGTTCCCGGCCGGATCATTGACCGGCAAATGGGTTTGGCTCCAGTGGGAAGCGGACGGTGCGTTCCCCTGCGGCTCCGGCGTCCGTTTCAACAACGCCCAGGCGGCCGGTGCCACCGGTGTCGTCCTGGATTCCCCGCGGGCGGTCTTTGACGCCGGAATCGGCGGCAATACCACCATTCCCGGTATCCAGTTGAACGCTGCTTCCTCCGACCGGCTGCGTCCGGCCGCGGTGGCGGGCACCCTGACCCTGCGTTTGTCCCCCGCGTACAAGGCCACCACATCCGGTCCCTCCGGCGTCGGTGACACTGTCAGCTCCTTCTCGTCCCGCGGCGTGCACGGCTCCAACGGCGTGGTGAAGCCCGACGTCGCTGCTCCCGGCTCTGCCATCGGCTCCGTAGCCGTGGGCTCGGGCGACGGCGCCGCCGTCAACAGCGGCACGTCCATGGCCACTCCCCATGTGGCCGGCATTGCCGCTCTGGTCTACGCCGCCACGGACCTGAACCCGTATCAGGTGAAGACGGCCATCATGAACACCGCAACCCATGACGTGATCGCCGCCAACGGAGCCGTCCACGCTCCGAACCGCGTCGGTTCGGGCCGTGTGGATGCCTTGGATGCCGTCAGCACCAAGGTGCTGGCCTACGCCACCGAGGATCCCGCCCTGACCAGCGTGAACTTCGGTGTGTTGGAACTCGGCAAGGAAGCACTTGTCCTCACCAAGCAGATCACGGTGGAAAACAGGTCCGACCGGCCTATGTCCTACAACGTCAGCTACCTGCAGGCCTCGGCCATGCCCGGCGTCGTTATCAGCACCACCCCCTCGGTGAACGTGCCGGCCAACGGCAAGGCCTCCGTGGATGTCACGCTGAGCATTTCGGATCCGGCAGCCCTGGCCAAGACCATGGACCCGGCCGCCGACACCACACAGCTGGGCATCACCCGGCAGTTCCTGGCCGATGTGTCCGGGCGGGTGCAGCTGACCGCCAACGGCACGCCTACCCTGCGTGTCCCGGTCTACTCCGCTCCGAAGCCGACCTCGGACATGAGCGCGGGCAAGGAAATTGCCTTCGCAGATTCCGAGGCGTTGAACAGCACGGTCACCCTGCAGGGGCGCGACCTCAACCAGGGCACGGGCGCTTCACGCTACCTGTCCCTGGTCTCGCCCCTGGTCCTGGGTGCCGAGAGCCCGCGGTTGGCATCTGTGAAGATGGATTCCATGTACGCCCTCGACGTGCAGGCGGTGGGCGCTTCTTCCACTGTCCCGACCGTAAAGGCCGCCGGCGGTGACCTGCAGCAGTCCCTGGTCAACTTCGGCGTAAGCACATGGGATAACTGGCCCATCCTGGGCGGCGCCACCGAGATTGATGTGGAGATTGACACCAACGGTGACTCGGTTCCCGACTTCGTGACGTTCACGAGCCGCGCCGACGACGTGGACATTGTCCTCATCTCGACCTACCGCCTGAACGCCGACGGAACTGCGGTGCAGGTGGACCAGACCGCAGCCAACGGGGTCCAGGGCAACACGGACACCAACACGTTCGACACCAACGCAGTGACCCTGCCGGTGCGGGCTGCAGCCCTGGGCCTGGACGTCAACGCCGCATCGGCGCTGCTCCAGTACCGGGTCACCACATGGAGCCCGTACAACGTGAATGACGCAGGTCAGAGTGTGGCCGTGGACAGCACCGGATACGTGGCGTTCGACGCCGCCAACCCGGCGTTGACCTTCAACGGTGCCACGCCGAGCGCCCTGTTTGCGGACGTGAACGGCGGCAAAATCGATGTAACCCGCCGTGCGGGAACCACCGATGCCAAGGCGCTGTTCCTGCACCTGCACAACGCTACCGGTGACCTCAGCGGCACCAACGGCGACGGCGGGCGTGCGGAAATCCTGCCCATCAAGGTTCCGGCCAAGGCGACGCCTACGCCCACGCCGACGCCTACCCAGACGGCCACGCCGAAGCCGACGGCTACACCCAAGCCGACTCCGACGTCTACGCCCAAGCCCACGGCCACACCCAAGCCGACTCCGACGTCTACGCCCAAGCCCACGGCCACGCCCAAGCCGACCGCCACGCCCAAGCCCACGCCGGCCAACCCGGTCAGCGCGGTCAGCAAGTGCTCCGGCTCCGGCGCGGAGATTGCAGTGACAGTCAAGAACACCGGCACCAAGCAGGCAGACATCACGGTGAAGTCGAGCTACGGCACCGTGACGGTCAAGAACCTGGGGGCCGGCAAGAGCAAGTCCGTGACCATCAAGACCAAGCAGTCCTCCATCAAGGGCGGCGAAGTCACAGCCAATTACACCTTCAACGGCAAGGGCAAGACCGAGAAGGCAAGCTACAAGGCCAAGTTCGAAGGCCAGAAGTGCAGGGGCGGACACGGTGGTGGCCACGGCCACGGCCGCAGCTAAGCCCGTAGTCCCGGTGCGGAGGTAACCCCGCACCGGGATACAACCCCTGGTTAGACAGCAGCGGACTCCGGCACACGCCGGGGTCCGCTGCTCTTGCGTTTACCCCTCGCCGTACGTGGCGCCGTAGGGGCCTGGAGGAAGGCGGCTTTAATATTCCCCGCGAGCTCTGCGAGCGCGGGAATTTCGTTGCCGCCGATCCAGGCCCCGAAGGGGCCATCCCTTTGGCCCTACTTGTCCAGTTTGGACATCCGCCGGTCCGCGAGGACCTTGCCGCCGGTCTGGCAGGTGGGACAGTACTGCAGCGACGAATCGGCGAAGGAGACTTCCCGGACGGTGTCTCCACACACCGGGCACGGCTGGCCCGTGCGGGCATGGACCTGCATGGCCTGCCGCTTGGAGTCCTTGAGTTCCGACGCCGGGCGGCCGGAGGCTGCGGCAATGGCCGCCTCCAGCGTGGTCCGCATGGCAACGAACAGCCGGCCTGCCTCGTCTGCGTCCAGCTTGGAGGCGTTGGCGAACGGTGAGAGGCGGGCTGCATGCAGGATTTCGTCGCTGTAGGCATTGCCTATCCCGGCAATGGCCGACTGGTCCCGGAGCAGGCCCTTGATCTGGCCTCGGTGGGCGGAAAGCAGTGCGGCAAAGGCATCAAATCCGACGTCGAGCGCTTCCGGCCCCAGCCGTTCCAACCCCGGCACTTCCTCCAGGTTCCGCACCAGGTACACGGCCAGTGACTTCTTGGTTCCAGCTTCGGTGAGGTCGAAGCCGGGCTCTTTGCCGTCGTCGCCGGCCGCGAACCGCACCCGCAGCGCCATGGCGCCTTTCCCTGGCTGCAGCCGGCCCGGCTTCAGTGCGTCGGACCAGCGCAGCCAGCCTGCCTTGGCCAGATGCATCACCAAATGCACGCTCCCCGCCGTGACCACCAGGAATTTACCCCGCCGCTCCACCGCCTCCACCGCCTGGCCGTTCAGTGCGTCCAGCTGCACCCCCGCGGTCTTCAGCACGGCGAAGGAAAGCACTTCCACGTCGGAAACGACGGCGGGCGGCGCATCGGCCGGGAGGAGCTTGGTTCGCAGGAAATCGGCAAGTCCCTGCACTTCGGGCATCTCAGGCATGGCCCTACCCTATGCGGTGGTCACGGACGCGTCACTGCTCCGAATGGGACTGCAGGAAGGAGTACACCTCGGTCTCGTCCACACCGGGGAACGCACCCGGCGGCAGTGCGGCCAGCAGATGTGAATGTGCCCGGGCGCTGGGCCACGCGAAGCCGGACCACTCCGAAGAGAGCTCGCCGGGAGGCGTGCGGCAGCAGTCCGGATCCGGGCAGCGGGATTTGGACCGCTCGGCGGTGTCCCGGCCGCGGAACCACTTCACATGCTGGTACGGCAGCCCGATGCTGACGGAGAACTTGCCGGCCGAGCCCCGCTCCACCCGGGCGGTGCACCAGTAGGTCCCGGCCGGGGTGTCCGTGTACTGGTTGAACGCGCTGAACTGGTCCGGCACCGAAAACACTTCCCGCGACGTCCAGTACCGGCAAATCGGCTGGCCCTCGATGGCGCCGGTGTGGTCCGCAGGGAACGTCACGCCGTCGTTCTCATAGGCCTTGTACACAATCCCGCTCTCGTGCACCTTTTGAAAATGCGTGGGGATGCCCAGGTGCTCGGTGGCGAGGTTGGTGAACCGGTGCGCCGCCGTTTCATAGGACACCGCAAACGCGTCGCGGATATCTTCCACCGCAATTTCCTTGGCTGCCTTGGCCCGCTGCAGGAAATCGACTGTGGCCTTCTCCGGCAACAACAGCGCCGCGGCGAAGTAATTGGTAGCCACCCGCTGGCCGAGGAACTCGCCGTAACTGCTGGGCGTCTGGTGCTGCAGGACAAAGTGGCCCAGCGCCTGCAGCAGCACCGAGCGCGGATCATGGTCCGAACGCTGGGACTGGGTCAGGTAGATGCGGCGGTTCTTCAGGTCGGTCACGGAGCGGGTGGAGTGCGGCAGGTCGTTCACGTGGTGCAGGCTGAAGCCCAGGTGGGCGGCAATGTCAGCTATGACGTGCTGGGACAGCGGCCCGGAGGTGTGCCCCACGGACTTCAGCACCTTCTGCGCCTCGGCCTCGTATTCCGGGAAGTAGTTGTTCCGCTCACGCATCATGGCCCGCAGTTCACCGTTGGCCCGGCGTGCCTCCTCGGGTGTGGCCACCTGCTCGTCCAGCCGGCGCTCCAGTTCGGCCTGCAGCCCCACGAGGGATTCGAGCACGTCCAGCGGCAGCCGCGAGCCGATGCGCACCTTCGGCAGGCCCAAAGAGGCGTAGAGGGGCCCGCGCTGCGCCCGTTCCAGTTCGATCTCCAGCGCTGCCCGGCGGCTTGGCGGCTCCGAGCCCAGCAGCGAGTCGATGCTGACATCCAGCGCAGCCGCCAGCGCCTGCATCATGCCCAGCTTGGGTTCGCGCTTGCCGTTTTCAATCAGGGACAGCTGCGACGCCACGGTTCCGACGGCGGCACCCAGGTCATCCAGGGTCATGCCCTTGGCCTTGCGCAAATGCCGTACACGGCGCCCCAGGCTGATGACGTCCAGGGTGCTATCGGTGTCGATTGCGGACTGCTTGCCGGTGGCGGCACCCGGCTTCCGGGGCGTGGGATTGGGCCGGTTCCATGTTGTACTCGTCACATTTTTCACCATACGCGAAGAACTGCATTTCTTTCCACACAAAAACCCTAGAAGAGGGGTTGTTGTTGGCACAGGCTTAGTTCACAGCAGGAAATTCCCGGTTTGAAGCGGACCGGAATGAATGAAATGAATTCGAGGAGATTTAGCAATGAGCCAGGACCAGAACACCGCCCCCACGGCCGAGCAGCTCACCCAGGAATGGGCCAGTGACCCCCGCTGGGAAGGCATCGAGCGGGACTACACCGCCGAAGACGTTGTGAAGCTGCGCGGCCGCGTGCAGGAAGAGCACACGCTGGCACGCCGCGGCGCCGAGAAGCTCTGGGACCAGCTGCGGGGCGCCGGCGATGAGGGCTACACCAATGCCTTGGGCGCCCTCACCGGCAACCAGGCCGTGCAGCAGGTCAAGGCCGGCCTGAAGGCCATCTACCTTTCCGGCTGGCAGGTAGCGGCCGATGCCAACAACTCCGGCCACACTTACCCGGACCAGTCCCTGTACCCAGCCAACTCGGTGCCCACCGTTGTCCGCCGCATCAACAACGCCCTGCTGCGCGCCGACCAGATCGAGTTCGCCGAAGGCATCCAGAGCGTGGATGACTACATGGTGCCGATTGTGGCCGACGCCGAGGCAGGTTTCGGCGGCCCGCTGAACGCCTACGAGCTGATGAAGTCCATGATCCAGGCCGGCGCCTCCGGCGTGCACTGGGAAGACCAGCTCGCCTCGGAGAAGAAGTGCGGCCACCTCGGCGGCAAGGTCCTGATCCCCACCGGCCAGCACATCCGCACCCTGAACGCAGCCCGCCTCGCGGCCGACGTCGCCGGCACCCCCACCGTGGTTATTGCCCGCACCGATGCCGAGGCAGCCACCCTGATCACGTCCGACGTCGACGAGCGGGATGCCGAGTTCATCACGGGCGAGCGCACAGCCGAAGGCTTCTACAAGGTCCGCAACGGCATTGAGCCCTGCATCGCCCGGGCCAAGGCCTACGCGCCCTACTCGGACCTGATCTGGATGGAGACCGGCACCCCGGATCTGGAGCTGGCCCGCAAGTTCGCCGAGGCTGTCCGCTCCGAATTCCCGGACCAGATGCTGGCGTACAACTGCTCGCCGTCCTTCAACTGGAAGAAGCACCTGGATGATGACACCATCGCCAAGTTCCAGCGCGAACTCGGCGCCATGGGCTTCAAGTTCCAGTTCATCACCCTGGCCGGCTTCCACGCCCTGAACTACTCGATGTTCGATCTGGCCCACGGCTACGCCCGCAACGGTATGAGTGCCTACGTGGAACTGCAGGAAAAGGAGTTCGGCTCCGAGTCCCGCGGCTACACCGCCACCAAGCACCAGCGTGAGGTTGGCACCGGTTACTTCGACGCCATCGCCACCGCGCTGAACCCCGAGGGCAGCACCCTGGCCCTGGCCGGTTCCACGGAATCCAGCCAGTTCCACTAACCCCGGCTCTTCAGCCGGATTCTGCGGGGGCGCCGGCCGCACCGGCCCCGCCCCCGCAGAATCACCCCACTGCTTTGAATTACCCCAAGGAGAACGCCATGAATGACCCGATCACCCTGAACGGAATTTCGCTGACCGCCCCCGCCGTGCGGCGTCAGGAAGAGATCCTCACCCCGCAGGCGTTGGACTTCGTCAAGGCGCTGCACAAGGCCACGGCCAGCCGCCGGCAGGAACTCCTGCAGCAGCGCCAGGCCCGCCGGACGCAGATCTCCAACGGCGCGGACCCGACGTTCCTGGCCGAAACCCGCAGCATCCGCGAAGACGGGACCTGGCGGGTGGCTCCCACGGCCCCCGGGCTGGAGGACCGCCGGGTGGAAATCACCGGCCCGGTGGACCGCAAGATGACCATCAATGCACTGAACTCCGGTGCCAAGGTCTGGCTGGCTGACATGGAGGACTCCTCCACGCCGTCGTGGTCCAACGTGGTCAACGGACAGTTGAACCTGCGCGACGCCCTGGACCGGAAGATCGACTTCACCTCCCCGGAAGGCAAGGAATACAAGCTCAGCGGTTCCTCTTTGACGGACCTGCCCACCATTGTGGTCCGTCCCCGCGGCTGGCACCTGCCCGAAAAGCACATGCTGATCGACAACACCCCCATTGCCGGCGGCATCGTGGACTTCGGCCTGTACTTCTTCCACAACGCGCAGCGTCTGATCTCGCAGGGCCGCGGCCCCTACTTCTACCTGCCGAAGATTGAAAACCACCTCGAAGCCCGCCTGTGGAATGACATCTTTGTGCTGGCACAGGACCTCATGGGCATCCCGCAGGGCACCATCCGGGCCACCGTGCTGATCGAAACCATCACCGCGGCCTTCGAGATGGAGGAAATCCTCTACGAACTGAAAGACCACGCCGCCGGCCTGAACGCCGGGCGCTGGGACTACATCTTCTCGGTGATCAAGAACTTCCGCACCCGCGGCCCCCGGTTTGTCCTGCCGGACCGCAACATGGTGACCATGACGGCGCCGTTCATGCGCACCTACACCGAGCAGCTGGTGCGTGCCTGCCACCGGCGCGGGGCACACGCCATCGGCGGCATGGCCGCCTTCATCCCGAACCGCAAGGACGCCGCGGCCAACGACGTCGCCATGGAGAAGGTGCGCGCCGACAAGACCCGCGAGGCCGGCGACGGCTTCGACGGCTCCTGGGTGGCGCATCCGGACCTGGTGCCGGTGGCCATGGAGGTGTTCGACGGCGTACTCGGCGAGCGCCCGAACCAGCTGGAGCGGACCCGCGAGGACGTGGTGCCCGATGACAAGGCGCTGCTGGACATTGCTTCCACCCCGGGTGTTATCACCGAGGCCGGCATCCGCAGCAACATCGAGGTGGGCATCCGCTACATCGAGTCCTGGCTGCGCGGCAACGGTGCAGCGGCCATCAACAACCTGATGGAGGACGCCGCCACAGCGGAAATCTCCCGCTCGCAGATCTGGCAGTGGATCCACACCTCGGCCGTGACTGACGACGGCGAGATCGTGACGCACCAGTGGGTGGAGGAACTGCTCGACGAGGAGTTCGGCAACCTGCAGCGTTTCGACGGTGACCGGTTCAAGGACGCCCGTGAACTCTTTGAGGAAGTGGCGTGCGGGGAGCATTTCCCGACCTTCCTCACCGTGCCTGCCTACGCCCGCTTCCTGCACGAATCGCAGGAGCTGGCGCCGGCCTAACCCCTGGGGGTAGGGGTTAGTGCGGATACCGCTTCAGTATCCGCGCAGGCAGGGACCGGGAGCGTGTTCTGCACTGTTTCGACAGTGCGGGAATGCCTCCCGGTCCTTTCTGCGTTGGAGCCGGTATGAAGATTGATATCTGGTCCGACATTGCCTGCCCGTGGTGCTACATCGGCAAGCGCCGCTTCGAGGCCGCACTGGCCGCCTTCCCGCACCGGGACGAGGTGGAAGTGCAGTGGCGCAGCTTCCAGCTCGACCCCTCCCTGCCCGAACACTACGACGGCACCGAGGCCCAGTACCTGAGCGAGCGCAAGGGCATCGATCCCGGGCAGCTGGCCGGAATGCTGGAGCAGGTCACTGTCCAGGCCGCCGGTGAGGGCCTGTCCTATGACTATGACTCGCTGGTGGTTGCCAACAGCTTCTCCGCACACCGGCTGATCCATCTGGCCCGCGCCGAGGGCGGCAACAGCGCTGCCGACGCCGCCAAGGAGGCGCTGCTCTCCGCCCACTTCGAGAAGGGGCAGGACATCGGAGCGGTGGATACCCTTGCCGAGATCGGCAGCCGGGTAGGCCTGGATCCGGAGCGGGTGCGGTCCATGCTGGCCGCCGAGGAGTTCGCCGAGGACGTCAACGCCGACATTGCCCAGGCCCGGTCACTCGGCATCAGCGGCGTGCCGTTCTTTGTGCTGGATGACAAGTACGGCATTTCCGGTGCCCAGCCCACTGACCTCTTCGCGTCGGCGCTGGACCAGGCCTGGCAGGAATCCCATCCGGCCTAGGCGGGGCGGGCGGCCGGCAGCGCCGGTTCGTACAGCCATGGAGTGAGCAGCCCGGCGGCCGAAACGCCGGCTGAACCGCAAATGCGCTCGGCCAGGTCCAGGAAGTTCCCGGTATCCGCACAACCGTGCCGGTATCGGGACGTCCACTCCTGCAGGAGATAAAAGAAGGCCCCGTCCCCGGCGGCACGGCGCAGCAGATGCAGGGCCACGGCACCACGGCGGTACACCCGTTCGTCGAACATGGCTGCCGGGCCGGGATCGGCCAGCTGCAGGTCCTGCCGCTGGCCCCGCAGCCACGCCAGCTCGCGGTGGGCCCGCTCGTCGGTATCCTCGCCGTCGGCGGCTTCGACCCACACCCATTCCGCGTAGGTGGCAAAACCCTCGTGCAGCCAGATGTCCTTCCAGCTGCGTGCAGTCACTGAGTTCCCGAACCACTGGTGGGCCAGTTCATGGGCCACCAGCGGCTCCCCCGCGGTCTCCAAATGGTTGCGGCCGAAAACGGACACCGACTGGGCTTCCAGGGGGATCTCCAGCCGGTCATCGGCGACCACCACAGTGTAGGTTTTGAACGGATACGGTCCGAACCTAGCCGTGAACAGATCCATCATGGCTTCTTGCCGGCCTAGTGCGGTCCGGGCTGCGCCTGCCAGCGAGGGCGGTACGAGAACGGACTGCGGCACCCGCCCCGGCAGACCCATGTTCCGATACCGGCCGATCTGCACGGTGGCCAGATACGTCGCCATCGGCTCGGTCTGCTCAAATACCCAGGTTTCCCGCCCCTTCCCGGCGGTCCGCGACACCAGAGCGCCGTTGCCGGCCACCCGGTAGCCTTCCTCAACGGTCACACTGAGGCGGTACCGCGCCTTTTCAGAAGGCAGGTCATTGCAGGGAAACCACGACGGCGCCCCGGTTGGCTGCCCTGCCACCAGCACCCCGTCGGTCAGTTCCTCCCAGCCGATGTCCCCCCACTGCCCGGCGTCTGGCCGCGGTTTTCCGCGGTAGCGGATGGACAGCACGAAGTTTTCGCCGCCCGCCAGCGGACGTTCCGGCAGTACCTCCAGCTTTGCCCGGCGCTGCCGGAAACTGCGGACGGCCACCGGATCCCCGGCCGTGGGGTCCGCCGGGGCGAAGCCGGCATCGGCGCCTTGCCGGCACACCAGCCGCACTTCTTCCACCCGCAACCGCCGGTCCAGATCCAGGACAATCCGGTCGGTGCGGTCCGTGCGGTCCGGATGATTTCGGACGGTTCCGGCCAGGTGGGCCACGGCCGCCAGCCGGTTGGACCTGACGCTGTAGTCCAGCCGCAGGTCATAGTGGTGAATGTTCACCTCATCGCTGCCGTGGGTGGGGGTGTAAGGATCAGGGGCGCTCCGCTGCTCTCCGGCCTGCTGCATGCCGGAGAGCATGCCACGGCGGCGGGGCGGCAGGTACGCGTAGTCGGGGTCAGGGCTGCCCCGACTGGTTTACCCGTCCGAAGTTTACCCGTCCGAAGTTTTCCCGTCCCGGGGGGCAAACTAGTCGTCGGAGCCGGAAAGGCCCTCTGCCGGGAGTTCTGAGGCGTATCGGATCCAGCGCAACCGGTCTTCTTCCGGCAGGCTCTCCCATGCCGGGGCTTCGGGCATCCATAGCCCGGGCAGGAACGCCATGCGTTCCTCATACAGCCGCCGGCCTGCTTCCGCTGCGTCAGCGTCCATTCAGGTAGCCCGGGGCGGCGGAAATTCGGTTCACCCCAGCAGTTTATTCAATCCAGCAGCCCAATGCAGGCCCGGCTCACCGGCTGGTGCCGCGAACGGAAGAGCCCGTCCGGGATTCTTCCGCAGCAGACCCTTCCGCCGGCGGTCCCTCCGGCAGCGGTCGTTCCGTTGGTTTCTCGGTTGGTTTCTCCGTTGATGACTCCGTTGATGGCTCCGGCCGGGTGCCGCCCGCGCCGCCGTCGGGCCTGTGTTTGCGGCCGGCGCTCCGGAAGGCCAGCCGGATCACAAACGCCATCGCGGCAACCACCGCCAGGGTGGCTGCACCGGTGGTCATGGTCTCGGCCCGGTCCTGCGCGGCTTCTGCTTTTTCTTCCGCGCGGGCCGCCGCGGAGGCCACGCCGTCGGCAGCTGCCGTGGAGGTAGTGAAAACGTCATCCACCGTGCCCATCACGATGCGATCCCCGGGGACCGCGGTTTTCAGCAACCGCACCACCGTGGACAAATCCGTGGATATGCACCCCCAGGTGGGCGCGTACCCGGCGTGGAAGAAGATGGCAAAAGAGGCACCCTGGCGGGTGGGCATGTCCGGCGGGCGGTTCCAGTTGATGACGGCCGCCTGCTCGTATAGTCCCTGCTGCATGTACCCCCAAAGGTTTTCATCCGCCGGCCCGCCCGTGCCCTCGAAGTACTGGTTGTAGCTGGGACCGTGTTCCCCGCCCCACCGCGAGGCGGGGTTCAGCGTGTAATAGGTCAGCTGCGTTCCGGGATTGGCACGTCCCAGGGCCTCCGTTATCGTGAAGGACCCGGTCGGCGAATACAGCGTGTTCTCCCACATGCTTCCCGGCGGGGCGAACCCGTTGCGGCCGCTGAACCCCCACGACTTCCACTCCTGCACGTAGCTGTCCCCTTGGCGTACACAGCCGATTAGGCGGGTCTCCGTGGCGCCGTACGTTTCCGCCGTTGCGAAGGTGACGCGCTCGGCGTCGGCCACGTCGTACCGCACCTCCCCTGCGGTGAGGCGGGCGCACGGGTCCGCTTCCTGCGGAGAGGCAGCAGCTGGCGCCGCGAGCAGCGCCGAGCCGAATACAGCGCCCAGCACAGCCCTCAGCATCCGCTGCCGGGAGGTTAAAGGCATCAGCTGCGCTGCCGGTTACGGTGCCTGTCCCGGGCCTCTGCTTCCAGCGCCTGCCGCCTCCCCATGGGCGGCGGTGGGGCAGCCGAGGCGGAAGGGGAAACTCTGTCCGGCTGGATGGACGGCGGAGTGGATGGCGGCGGTGGCGCCGCGCTGCGGATCGAAAACGGCTGCCCTTCCGTCCCGGCCGGCGTCCCGGAGGGGAGCCGGGCCTCGCCGGGCTTCCGTTCCGCTCCGTATTCGGCAGTCCGTTGAGCGGTCGCTTTTCTGCCCGCCCGTTCCAGATATGTGCTGCGGACCCGTTTAGACGCTTCGGATACAACCCGTTCGAGCGGGCCCTGCGCGTTGAACCGTTGCCAGGCGTAGGCGAAGCCTGCCACGATCATGAGCTGCACAATCAGGGACAGGGGCGGCCGGTCCTCGAACAGGCCGGTGGCCAGGAGCAACAGATGCAGTGAGTACAGGGTCAGGGTCATTTTCCCCAGGACGGCCAGTGGGGCAAGCACTGCGGAGGCTGCCTTGCCCAGCAGGAGGAGGATTCCGAGGAACGCCACCGCCGTGCCGATTGTATTGAGCAGGACCAGCGGCGTGCTGGAGTAGGGCGTCAAGGAAGCCAACCACCACCACGTGTCCGTTGGCAGCGTGGGATCCGGGCCCCACATCAGGGTGTCGTACACGGTCTCCTCGGGGGTGGAGGACCATACAGAGGCAGCGTCCACCAGCTGGTCCCGGCCGCCCAGCGGTCCCAGCAGAAATGCCGACAGGGCCGCTGTGGCTACGGCGAGGCCCACTCCGGCCACGACCAGCCGGAGCTGGACCTTGCGCTCGGCGAGGTCCAGCCGCCCAATCGCCAGTCCCGCGCATACATAGGCCATCCAAGGCAGGGCCGGATAAGTGCCGCTGAGCAGCACCTGGCCCAAGACATCCCCCGGCGCCTGCACCAGCGTGGAAAAATTCGGTTCCACCCCGCCCATGTCGGCCAGTGAGTCCCGGGTTGCCTGCATCAGCACCGGAGCGGTGAGGGCGATCAGCGCTGACAGGATCAGGAGTGTCCGCGCACGCAGCCGAAGCAACGGCAGCGCCAGCAGGAACATCACCCCGTAATAGACCAGGATGACCTGCGCGTAGATCACCAGGAATCCCAGCAAAAGCCCGATGACGGTGATCAGGACTGCGCGCACGGCAAGCCCCAGCCGCGCCGCCGTCATGCGCTCGCCGCGCGGCGGATACTGCCCTCCGGACATAAAGGCCAGGGATACCCCGGCCAGGAGGGCAAACAGTGCAGCGCCCCGTCCTGCGAATACCAGCCAGGTGAAGGTGGGTTCAAAGTCTTCGTTCCAGCCGGGAAGGACGTGGATGGCCATCATTGCCACCAACGCCGCCCCCCTGGCTGCGTCGACGCCCCCTATGCGGCGCTTGGCCGCGCCTGTCCGGGTCGGTTCACTCACCGCCACCCCCCTTCCTCCGCCACAGTCAATGCGTCGGAGCTAGAGCATCAGGGACCGCCGTGCCGTGCGCAAGCGTAGTGGGCAACCCAGCCGCGGAGAGGTCTGCGAGCAGCAGCGCGGTTTCATCCGCATCGAGGTCTGCGAGCGGACCGCGCACAGGACCGGCCGGAAGACCCAGTTTCCGCAGTGCGGCCTTGGCGGACGCAGCCCCCGGGCAGCGGAACATTCCGGTGTAGATAGGCAGCAGTTCGCGGTGGATCCGAAGCGCCTCGTCCACCCGGCCTCCGGCGAAGGCTGCGGCGAGCGCCCGCAGCCGGTCAGCGGCGACGTGCCCCACCACCGAGACCATGCCGACGGCGCCGATGGAGAGCAGGGGCAGGTTCAGGACGTCGTCTCCCGAGTAGTAGACCAGGGAGCTGTGCTGCATGACCCATGAGGAGGAGGCCAGGTCTCCCTTGGCATCCTTGACCGCCACGATGTTCGGGTGTTTCCCGGCGGCCACCAGGGTTTCCGGTGCAATGGCGACGCCGGTGCGGACAGGGATGTCATAGAGCATGACCGGGAGGTCGGTGCTGTCGGCTATGGCCTCGAAGTGGCGCAGCAGGCCCTTTTGCGACGGGCGTGAGTAGTACGGAGCCACTACCAGCAGCCCGTCCGCCTGCTGCTCGGCGGCGGCGCGCGCCAGCGCAATGCTGTGCCGGGTGTCGGTGGACCCCACGCCGGCGATGACCCGCCGC
Source organism: Arthrobacter sp. zg-Y750 (assembly GCF_020907365.1). NCBI lineage: Bacteria > Bacillati > Actinomycetota > Actinomycetes > Micrococcales > Micrococcaceae > Arthrobacter > Arthrobacter sp. zg-Y750. The sequence goes on from NZ_JAJJOC010000021.1 coordinate 87,527, forward strand.
CCGGTTCCCTGCGTGACGCGTTTGGCCGAATGGACCATGGACGCCTTTTCCCAGTCCGAGGTCGCAAAGGACTCGCCGGTGGTTCCATTGACCACCACGGCATCGTTCCAGCCGTCCCGCAGGAGCCAGCGGGTGAGTTCCTCGGCGCCGTTCTGGTCCAGCTGGCCGTGCTCGTCCAGCGGCGTAACCATGGCGGTGAGGATCCGCCCGAACCGGCGGCAGACCATGTCCGCTGCGGTTTCCCCGGTGCTGCCCGTATAAGTGTTCATACCCTTGCTCCTGCGGATTTGTACTGGTTCATTTTGCGGTGCCGTGCCCGCCGCTGGGCAGGACGGCTTTGGTCCCAGTGCGCCAGCGGGTTTCCGCACCAGGCGCTGTTGACCGGGACGCTTTCGCCCCGCATCAGCAGCGAGCAGCCGCCCACGGTGCCGCCTTCTTCGATGGCGCTGCCCGGCAGGACGATGCTGTTCGGGCCAAGGGTGGAGCCGTCTTCCAGCCGCACCTCGTCCAGCCGCATGATGCGGTCGTGGAAGAGGTGGGTCTGCAGGACGGTTCCGCGGTTGATGCTGGCACCGTCGCCCACTTCTATCAGGTCGAACTCCGGAAGCCACCACGTTTCGCACCACACGCTGCGGCCGATCCGTGCGCCCATCCAGCGCAGCCAGGCGTTGAGCATGGGGGTGCCCAGGCTCATCCGGACCAGCCCCGGTACGGCCAGCGATTCGGAGAACACATCGGCCAGTTCATTGCGCCACACAAATGAGCTCCACAGCGGATGTTCGGTGGCCTCGAAGCGGCCCACCAGGAGCCATTTCGCCGCCACGGCAAGCAGCGCCGCGGCAATACCGCTGACCAGCAGCACCGGCCCGGACCATATAACGGCGGCCAGGAAACCGAAGGTGTCCCACAGGGCGGACAGCACCCACACGGTGACCAGGGCCAGCCAGGCGGTGATCACCGCCGGCAGGATCCGGCAGGCTTCCACGGCGCTGCGGGCAACCAGTAACCGGCGGGGAGGTTCGTAGGTCCGTGAGGTGTCCCCCACCTGCACCGGACGGGGCAGTTCCACGGCCGGGCGGCCGAACCACGAGCTACCTGCAGGCATCTGCGCAGGCGCCGAGGACAGGACAGCGATGAGGGAATTCTCCGGCACCCGGGTGTCCGGCCCCACTATGGCGGAGTTACCCACGAAGGATTTTTCACCCACACCCGCCGGCCCCAGGTGGAGCCAGCCTTTCCGGACCCGCCGCATGGAGACCATGGAGTGGTCCGCCAGGAAAGACCGGTCGCCCAGGTCCGTGAGGTGCGGAACGGTTTCCATGGTGGAGATTTCCACGTGCCGGCCCACTTTGGCTCCCAGCAGGCGCAGCCATGCGGGGGTAAGCACACTGGCGTACAGCGGGTACATGGTGATCAGGGAGCGGCTCAGCAGCAGGGTGCTCAGCCAGGAGGCCCACCCGGACACGCCGTTAGCCGGGTGCATGCCCGGGGGCATCAGCCTGGCCGTGGAGCGGACCACGGCGGCTATCAGCATCAGATAGGTCACCATGGCGCTGACCACAAAAACCGGTGACCAGAGGGCAAGGATCCACAGGGCTTCCGTCAAGGAACCAACCCCGTTCAGGAGCCACAGCATCAGGGCAGAGCCGGGGACCAGGGAGGCCAGGTTAAGCAGGGTCAGTCCGCCCAGCGCCGCAGAGTAGAGCAGCCGCACACCGCGTGTCTGCGGTGCGGTTGCCGGGTCCGCGGGCCAGCCGCCGCCGGCCGTGCCCACCTTCTGCATCTGCGATCCCGCCCAGAGCTCGCCGGCGGGGACTTCCCCGGAGACCAGGGTTCCCGGCTCGGTTTCGGCTCCCCGGCCGACCTTCGCGCCGCCCATCAGCGTGGAGCGGGTGCCGATCCGGGCGTCGTCGGCCACGTGCACCGCACCAATGTGCAGCTGTCCGCCCTCCACCCAATGCCCGGCCAGGTCCACTTCATACTCGATGGAGGACCGGTCGCCGAAGGAGGCGAAGCCGGTAACCGGCGGCATGGCGTCCAGGTGCACGTCCTCACCCACCCGGCAACCCAGCGCGCGGGCGTACCAAGTGCCCAGGGGTGTGCCCATGATGGGTTCCAGCTTGCAGTACGTCACAATCCGTTCAGCAGCCCACAGCCGCAGGTGCGTGCTGCCGCCGCGGCGGTAGATCCCGGGACCCACGCCTACCAGCAGGAGCCGGCAGGAGACCACCGCGCCCAGCATCCGGGCCGGCAGGCTGTACAGGGCGAGCCAGGCGGCCAGGGTCGGAATCAGCGGCGGATCCGGTGTCCACGGGCTGCCCACCGTGTGGGTCATGACCATGCACACCACGGCGATGCCGGTGACGTACCGGAGGCCGGTGATCCCGTAGAGGGCAATAATCAGCGGGGTCTGGGCCAGGCCCAGCCACCACGGTGACTGCGGCGTGGGCCGGACATCCAGCTCTGAATCGCGCAGGGACGCCAAGTGCTCGGACATGGCGCTGAGGGTTGGATGCTCGTAGATGTCAGCCACGGAAACCTTTGGATACCGCTCGCGCAGGGCTGAAACCAGTTGGGCCGCGGCGAGGCTGGCACCGCCGAGGGCAAAGAAATCGCTCTCCTCGGTGAGCGGCAGCGGGCCGAGGAGGTCCGTCCAGCGCTGTCCCAGCCACCGGAGGTCGGCGTTGAGCTCCACCCGGACGTCGGCGGGTGTATCGACCATGGGCAACGGCCAGGGCAGCGATTTGCGGTCCACCTTGCCGGAGGCCTTCAACGGCAGCTCGTCCACAATACCGAGGGACGGAACCAGGGCAGCGGGCAGCTGCTTGGCCAGCTGCGCGCGAGCCGCGGCCAGGTCCAGTGCCGCTCCGGCAGCCGGAACCAGATATCCCGCCAAGACCTTGTTGCCGGATTTCGTCGCATGAACCGCAGCGGACGCGGCCGCCACCCCCGGCAGCCGGCTCAGCGCGTCGTCGAGCTCCCCCAGTTCGATCCGGCGGCCGCCAACCTTGATTTGCTCGTCCACCCGCCCCACGAAAACCAGGCCTTCGGGTTCAGCCCGGACATGGTCGCCGCTGAAATAGGCCCGTTCCCAGCCCAGCGCGGGAAGGGGCGTGAACTTCTCTGCATCCTTCTGCGGGTCGAGGTAGCGGGATACTCCTACTCCGGAGATCACCAGTTCGCCTACCTCGCCCCACTTCACCGGCTGCCGGTCTTCCCCGACCACGGCCAGATCCCAGCCGGCCAAGGGCAACCCGATGCGGACCGGAGGTTTCCCGTCCAGGAGCGCGCCGCAGGCGATGACCGTGGTCTCGGTCGGACCGTACGTGTTCCACACTTCCCGCCCGGGCCCGAGCAGGCGCCGGACCAGATCCTCGGGGCAGGCCTCTCCGCCGAAGATCAGCAGCCGCACCCGCTGGAGGGTCTCCGTGGACCAGTGCGCGGCGAGGCTGGGCACCGTGGAGACGGCGGTGATCCGGCGTTCCACCAGCCACGGCCCCAGGTCCGCGCCGGAACGGACCACCGACCGCGGTGCCGGGACCAAGCAGGCGCCGTGCGCCCAAGCCAGCCACATCTCCTCGCAGGAGGCATCAAAGCTGACCGACAGGCCGGCCAGCACTCGGTCCCCGGGGCTGAGCGGCGCATCCACGCAGTAGAGCGAAGACTCAGCATCCACCAGGGCTGCGGCGGAACGGTGCGTGACGGCCACGCCCTTGGGTTTCCCGGTGGAACCCGAGGTGAAAATGATCCACGCATCGTCTTCGGGGTGCGGGTGGGGGCTGTGTCCGCCCACGGGCACGCCCTGCAGCAGGTTCAGTTCCAGTCCTGCCTCGACGACGGCGCATACCCCGCCCTCGGCCCAGACCAGGTCTGCTCGGCCGGCCGGTTCGTCTGAATCGACCGGGACATAGGCGGCCCCGGCATAAAGCACACCGAGTATGGCCACGTAGAGGTCCACGGAGCCGGACGGCACATAGATTCCCACCCGGTCTCCGGCCCCGATGCCGCCGGCCCACAACCTGCGGGCCAGTGCCTGCACCTGGAACTCCAGCTCCGCGTAGCTCAGCGATACGGCGCCGTCGTCGATGGCGGGTGCGCCCGGATAGGCGGAAACGGTTTCGGTAAGGATGTCCATGAGCGTGCGCTGTTCCGGAGTGCGGTCTCCGTGGAACACCGCCAAGCCGTCGCGTGCGGGAGGCGGATTGGTGATCACCTGGGTGGCGGCTCCGCCTTTGCTGCTGCCGGCATTCGCCGCTTCCTGCGCCGTGGCGTGGAGGGAAGGGTCATTGCCGGGTCCTGCTGGGGTCCGGACGGTTTCGAATTCGGCCGCCGAGCCCTGGGGGATTTCGGGCATATTCATGTAGAGCGGTTCTCCCTGCTGGTGCTGCTCAAAACCGCGGCCGTTCGGGCCGCGCATCCGTCCCTGCAGAAGGCTGGGACCGAGCAGAAACATAGGCAACCAGCGGCCGCCTTACACGAGTACCGCAGCCGCGGGAAGCACTCGGGACCGGCGTTAATCACTCCCGTGGGAGCCGGGATTACTCGCATGGCTACCTGACCTCATAGCGGCCGGATGGGCAGGTGCCGTGAGCGTCTGGGCCGGGAGGCCGCAGGTATTTCGCCGCCCAGAAAGCTCACAGGCTGGACTCAGATTTCAAACAGGTTACGAACAGGTGGCATTGATTGCGTGTGTCTTCCCGGTGCCCCGCGTCTGACGGGCCCGGGACCGGAAACTTCGCCGGATGGGATGTTCCACATGTCACCTGCAGCATCGCCGCGGTTCGCCGGGGTGGACGCAGCCCGAGGGCTCGCTCTTTTCGGGATGATGGCCGTCCATGTCCTGCCCGAAGCAGGCAGTGATTTGGAGCCGACCCTGCCCTGGCTGTTGTTCGCGGGAAAGGCCGCAGCTCTTTTCGCGGTGCTGGCCGGGGTGTCCCTGGCCTTCATCACCAGGACGGCACGGGTTGAGCGGGGCGGCGCCCTCACGGCGGTCCGGTGGGCAGTGGCGGCCCGCGCCGGAATGATCTGCGCCCTGGGCCTGACCATTGCCTACGTGGACATGCCGGCGTTCATCATCCTCGCGTACTACGGGGCCATGTTTGCCTTGGCTATACCGTTCCTGGGTGTTTCCACTCGAACGCTGCTGGCGGCGGCCGGCGTGTTTGCCCTGCTCGGGCCGGTCCTTATGCAGGCCCTGCGGGATTCGCTCCCCGAACCCGGTTACGACCCGACTTTCAGCACGGTGCTGACCGAGCCCGGCGTTTTCCTGAGCCAACTGCTGCTCACCGGCACGTACCCGGCCATCCCTTGGATGGCCTACATCTGCACCGGGCTGGCCGTGGGCCGGCTCCGGCTGAATGAATCCGCGGTGCAGTTGAAGCTGCTGGCCGGGGGCACGGCGCTGGCTATCGGTGCCTGGCTCGCCTCGGTCCTGCTGTTGGACGGCCCGGGACAGGGTTTTGACCGGTTGGTGGAGGTGGATCCGGACCTGGTGGCCGAGCAGATCCGCGACGCCGCCGTCTGGGGTCCCGAGGGCTACCTGCCGACGTCCTCCTGGTGGTGGCTGGCGCTTGTATCCCCGCACACCACCACTCCCCTGGACCTGCTGCACACCACCGGTGTTGCCGTTGCAGTGCTGGGCGCCTTGTTGTTCCTGGCCCGCTACGCGGGCAAGGCCCTGCTGGTGTTATCCGCGCCCGGCCGGATGACGCTTACCCTGTACTGTGCCCACCTGCTGTTCCTGGGCACGGGCGCCCTGGCCGTCCTTCCGTATCTCTCACTCTGGCTGCAGATTGCGGTGTTCATCGTTTTTGCCGTGTTCTGGCAGCGGGCCGGGAAACAGGGGCCGCTGGAGAAGTGGATCTCCCGCGGCTCCGGAGCGGCCCGGCAGGCGGCGCTCCGACGCTATCCGGATCCCCAGCCCGAACACTAGGCCGGCTGGGCGCCCGCCGCCGGGGCCAGGACATCCACCGTGTGCCGGGGCGCCCCGACGGCGTAGGACAGCACAAATCCGGCCGGAAGACCCAACTGTTCCGGCCCGACGTCGTACGCCCGCATGGACGCCCGCAGAGACTCACCCGGAACGGCGGATGCGGCCGTCTCCACCGTGCGCGGGTCCACCCGCAGCCCGTGGCCGGCCGCCTTGAGCAGCGCTTCCTTGCGCACCCACAGCTGGGCGCGCAGCCTTGGGCGGTCCGGTTCGGCGAGCTCGGCGATGGCCGCCTTTTCCGCCGCAGTGGCCATCACGTCTTCCAGACCGGCCCCCTGGAAGGCCTCCGCGCCCGCGTCCTCCAGGTCCACCCCGACGCCGGCCGGCGCCGCCGCCGCGGCCAGCCATCCGCCGCTGCGGCTGAAACTGAACTGCAGGGGCGCCGGCTGCCCGTCCACGAAATAGAGCGGCCGGCCGTGTGATCCGTCGTTGCCGTGCGTGCAGTCCGCGCAGTGCGCGGTGGCGGTGACAGCTGTTTCGGGTACCCCCAGCAGTCCGGCCACCAAGGCGCGGGCTGCCAGCCGTCCGGCCAGGAAGCGGTGCCGGTCCGCCTCGCGGTACATGGCGGCTGCACGGGCGCGCACCGGCTCGGCAAGGCTGTCGGCAGCGCTGATATCCGCCGCATCCAGCCACCGCGTGGCAATCCGGACCGCCAATCCGTCCCCCACTGCCGGCTACTGCCCGTCCGCGGGCGTGGCGTTCCCGGGACAGCTCAGTGCTCCGGGGCCGGCTGCTGCCGCCTGCTCCGGCGGCTGCAGTTCCGTGAAGCCGGCTCCGATGACCATATCCACGGAAGCGTCGGTGCGGTCATCGCGGACGTACTCGGTGTCCGGAATGTGCTGCTGCAGCGTGTAGGCGGAGGCGAATCCCGAGGGCCCGGACAGGATCAGCGCGGTCATGCCTGCCCGGTTGACGCTGCTGTTGCCCACCTGCGCTACCTGGAACCCCCGGGTGCCCAGCTCGGCCCCCACCGTATTGGCCAGCCCGGCAGCCGCCGTCGAGTTGTAGATGTTGACGGTCACCGTGGCCGGATCCAGATACGGAAAAGGCCCGGCCGGACATTCGTCCGCCGGACCTGCAGGTGCTTTGATCTCTGTTGCGGCGGGCAGCTTCACCCAGCCGGACACCAGTCCCTGCGCGAGGATCACCGCTGAAAGCAACAGCAGCGCCAAGACGCCGATCACCGAGTTGTGCAGCCGCCGCCGCCGCCGTGCCCGCCGGACCATCTCCGGTTCGTCGGTGGGCGCGAAAACCGCGCCCAGCTCGCCGCCGGTAACAATCCGGTGCCCGTGCCACTGCCTCGAATCGTCCCGATCGTCCATGGCGGCCAGGCCGCCCGGAGCTCCGTCGGGAGGTTCCTTAGTCATCGAGGACCAGCACGCGTGCGTGCAAAATGGTCCGCTGGTGCAATGCCGTCCTCACAGCCCGGTGCAGTCCGTCTTCGAGATACATGGTGCCCTTCCATTGGACGACGTGCGGGAACAGGTCTCCGAAAAAGGTGGAGTCCTCGGCCAGCAGCGCACCGAGGTCCAGTGTGGCCTTCGTGGTCACCAGTTCATCCAGGCGAACCTGCCGGGGAGGTACCGCTGCCCAGTCCTTAGGTGTGACATATCCATGGTCGGGGTAGGGGCGTACGTCGCCAACAGCTTTGAAGATCACTAGTACAGAGTAAAGAACATCTGGGGCCAAAGAAACAACGCCGCTCGGTGCGGGGCGGGGTTAAACGGCTGAATCGGTCCTTCCGGCGCCCGCAGGGCCGTCCGGGCGGGTCCGCGGGCACTGGAATACTGGAGGGGTGAATACCCCTGCCCCGCGCTTTGGCCTGCTGCTCGACGTCGACGGACCCGTTGCCAGCCCCGTTTCCCGGACCGTTCGTCCGGCCATCATCCGCAGCCTGGTGGCACTGGCGGCCGCCGGCTGGCCCGTTGTCTTCAACACGGGGCGCTCCGATGCCTTCATCCGGGAGCAGGTGATGCAGCCAATGATGGCAGCAGGGCTTCCCGCCGGCGTCCGGGTGCACGCCGTGTGCGAAAAAGGCGCCGTGTGGTTCTCCTTCGACGGCACGGGGCCAGGGCAGCCGCAGGTGGATCCGGAGCTGAAGGTCCCGGGCGACTATGCCGAGACCATCCGCGGCCTGGTGGACGCCAAATACTCGCGGACCATGTTCTTCGACGAAACCAAGCTCGCCATGCTCTCCGTGGAGCAGCACGTGGCCGCGGACAACGCTGAGTACCTCACCGAGCAGCGCAGGTTCGACGCCGATGCCCTGGAGCAGCTGTCCCTCGCCGGCCTGGGCGGGCAGCGGCTGGACCATGCCATTCCGGACGCTGCCGGCACGGTGGCGTACCGGATCGATCCCACGATTATTTCCACCGACATTGAAGCTGTCGGGGTCGGCAAGGACCTCGGTGCCCGCCGCGCCCTGGCCATGCTGGAGGCCGACGGCACGCCGGTTCCGCGAGGGTGGCGGACCATGGGTGATTCGCGCACTGACTACGCCATGGCCGATGAGCTGTTCCGGCTCGGTTTCGACGTGGCGCACGTGGACGTGCGGCCGGCGGACGGCGTGCCCGCCACGCCGTATCCGGTGCTTCCGGTCGGCGCACTGACCCACGACGACGCCGGCGCGGCCTACTTTGAGCGCTGGGAGGCCATGGCTGCGGGGCAGGCCGCGGACGACGCCGTCGTCCTCTAGCGCGGCCGGCTCCCTGCTGCGGCCGCTACTCCAGGCGCAGGACCGCCTCGACGGACTCCTGGATTTCCGGCGAGCCCGGTGCGACGTCGGAGGCGAAGCGGCCAACCACCTCGCCGCTGTCGGTGACCAGGAATTTCTCGAAGTTCCAGCCAATGTCTTCGCCCAGTTCGCCGTCGCGGAACTGGGTCAGGGCGGCGTAGAGCGGGTGGCGGTCCGGTCCGTTGACGTCGGTCTTGGCCGCGAGCGGGAAGGTGACGCCGAAGTTGGTGCTGCAGAACTCGGCAATCTCCTCGGCGCTGCCCGGCTCCTGTCCGTTGAACTGGTTGCTGGGCACGCCCAGGACGGTGAAGTTCCGTTCCTGGTATGTCTCGTAGAGCGACTGCAGGCCTTCGTACTGCTTGGTGAACCCGCAGCGGGAGGCGACGTTGACTACCAGCACGGCCTTGCCGCGGAACAGCTCTCCGAAGGTGGTTTCGGTGCCGTCCAGCAGGGTGAGCGGGATGTCGTACAGGTTGGCGGTTTCCACGGTGAACCTTTCGCTTGGCGTATCTCCATTGCATCCCATGGGCGTCCGGAACGCCCAATCCGGCGGCCACCGCTTTTTAAGGGGACCTGTTCCACCGCACTTCGTAACAATTGGTTCATAGTTGACAAGGCTCGGTGGTAGCTTGCCGGAATGAGCGAGATTCCCGAGGCAATTCCCGTCCTGGACCTGAGTACCGCCCGCAATCCGGACGGCTCCTTCAGCCCCGAATTTATTGACCGGCTGCGTGACGCGACGCATCGGATCGGTTTCTTCCAGCTGGTGGGCTACGGCGCCGGTGAGGCGATGGTGGAGAAGCTGTTCGACGTCACCAAGCAGTTCTTCGACCTGCCGCTGGAGGACCGGCTGGCACTGGATAACCGCAAGTCCCCGCACTTCCGCGGCTACACCCGGCTGGGCACCGAAATCACCCGGGGGCGCCCGGATTCGCGTGAACAGATCGACTTCGGCCCCGAACGCGCACCTGCTGCCGGCTACCCCGCAGACCAGCCGTACTGGCTGGTGCAGGGGCCCAACCTGTTTCCGGACAACGTACTGCCGGAACTGCGCAGCACCTCCATGGCCTGGGCCGCGCAGATGGAACTGGTGGGCGCGGAACTGCTTTCCGCCATCGCCGTGTCCCTGGAGCTGCCGGAAGACCACTTCACGGAACCGTTTGTTGGCACCCCGGCGTGGATGGCCAAGCTCATCCACTATGTGGGCGGCGTCGTGCAGGAAGCCGGCACCCAGGGCGTCGGCGCGCATGCCGACTACGGTTTCATCACCCTGCTGCTGCAGGATTCAGTGGGCGGCCTGGAAGTAAAACCGCATGAATCCGACACCTGGCTGCCGGTGGAACCGATCCCCGGCGCACTGGTCGTCAACCTGGGCGAGATGCTGGAGGTGGCCACCCAGGGCTACCTCTCGGCCACCATCCACCGTGTATCCGCACCGGCTCCGGGCGTGGACCGCTACGCGATCCCGTTCTTCTGGTCCCCTCGCCTGGACACCGTGATTGACCCGGTGCAGCTGCCGCCGGCCCTGGCCGCGCAGTCGCGCGGGATCTCCGATGATCCGGAGAACCCCATGCTCGCCTCCTACGGTGCCAACGTGCTGAAGGGTTGGCTGCGGGCGCACCCGCAGGTGGCCAAGCTGCACCACCCGGAGCTGCTTCCCGGGGCCTAAGCGGGAATTCCCGCGGTTTGTCCGGAATTCCCGCGGTTTGGGTAATTCCCCGCGCCGCGCGGCGCGGGAACCGGCACAAACTGCGGGAACCCGCCCGGTCCCATGCATCGTCCTGCACCAGTCCTCCGGCCCGCCGGTCCAGCCCGGGCGGCACGGGTCCGCCGGTGCGGAGTGCGGTCGGGGCGGTCAGCTCAGCCGGGAGGCGGCGTCGTCGTCGGCCAGGACGGTGACGTGCCCGTGGGTCTGGAGGACCGAGGCGGGGCAGTCCGTGCCCACCGGTCCGGTCAGTGCCCGGGCCAGCGCCTCGGCCTTCCCTGCGCCGCGGACAATCAGCAGCAGGTGCCGGGCCTCCAGGATGGTGCCGAGCCCCTGGGTGAGGCAGTGCGTGGGCACGTCGTCGAGGGAGGCAAAGAACCGCTGGTTGGCCCGGCGGGTGTCCTCGGTCAGGGTTTCCAGCCGGGTGCGGGAGTCCAGCGGTGCCCCCGGCTCGTTGAAGGCCAGGTGACCGTTGCGGCCGAGGCCCAGGATCTGCAGGTCAATTCCGCCCGCGGCGGCAATCTGCCGTTCATAGCGGCGGGCGGCGTCCTTCAGGTCCACCCGGTGCGGGTCCGGCAGGTGGACACGCTGCGGGTCGAGCCCCAGCGGTTCCACGATTTCCCGGCGAAGCACTTCGGCATAGCTTTCCGGATGTCCCGGCGGCAGGCCCACATACTCGTCCAGGGCGAACCAGGCGGCGGAGCTGAAGTCCGCCCCGCTGGCGGCCAGCGCCTTGTACAGGGGCGACGGCGAGGAACCCGTGGCGACGCCGATGACCGGCTCCGGTGCGGCGGCCAGGGCTGCCAGGACGACGTCGGCCGCGGCCTGCCCGAGCGCGGCGGGATCGGAGCAGCGGATTAGGTTCAAGGTGCGGGAGCTCATGAGGCCTCGTGCAGCTTGGCGAGTTCGGCGCGGATGCCGTCAAAGTGCCGGCGGAGCCGCTCGGAGGCCAGCTCTTTGTCCCCGTCTTTCACCGCTTCGAAAATGTCTCGGTGGACGGCCGCGGTCTCCCGCAGGTTGATCAGCGGATCAACCCCAAGTTCGGAGTGGATCTTCCCGTAGACCTTCCAGAACACGGACATCAGGTTGGATAGCAGTTCATTGCCCAGGGGTTCGAACAGCTGGTAGTGGAAGGTTTCGTCCACCTCGGTGAAGATTTCCCCGCGTTCGGCCAGCGCCTCCATCTGCCGGACGGTGGCTTCGATGTCGGCCAGGTGTTCGGGTGTGAAGAGGTCCATCGCCTCGCCCACCAAACCTGCTTCCAGCGCCTGCCGCACGTCCACCAGCTGCAGGGCTTCCTTGCCTTCGTGGCGGAGCGAAAGCCGCCCCCGGAAGGTCAGTCCGTCCGCCAGCGCGTCAAAATTGGCCGGAGCCACGAACATGCCGAATCCGTGGCGGATTTCCACCACACCCAGCGCCTGCAGCACCTTCAGCGCCTCCCGCAGCGTGTTCCGGCCGATGCCGAGCGCCCCGGCCAGTTCCGCTTCCGTGGGCAGGGCGTCGCCGGCTTTCAAGTCGCGGTCGAGGATGAGCTCCATGATCTCCGCCTGCAGGGCACGGGAACGGTTTTGGGCACTGAACCGCGCCGGCGGCAGTGATGCGTCGGGCAGACTCATTGAGATCCTCCTGGGACAGAGTTGCAGGTGGTGCACAAGCAGAACCCGGTGGGGTTGCCGCCAACGATATAGGATGTCCTACCTATCCGGAAGGGGACCTGGTTTTTCCAAAGTGAAGGGTTGACGGAGCGATGTGACGAAGCTTACAGTTTCCGGGACAGCCATCGGACATCCTACGTCCGATAAGTGACTTCCGGATGTGAGGCAGTAGATGAGCACTTCGTTTGAATCCAGCGGGCTTTTGAAAGATTCCAGCCGGCGGAATTTCCTCAAGCTGGCCGGCGTATTGGGCACGGCGGCAGCATTTGCCGGCTCCCTTTCCGCCTGCAGCCCGGGCGGTAACCCTGCTCCCGCCGGCAGTGCCGCCGCAGAGGGCACCGGTTCCATCGAAGCCGGCATTTCCTATCAGCTCTCCACGGGCTTTGACCCGATGCTCTCCACCGGCGCCACTCCGCAGGCCGCCAACCTGCACATCTTCGAAGGCCTCACCGAGCTGCACCCGGCCACCCGGGAGTCCTACCTGGCCCTGGCCAAGGCGGACCCGGTCAAGGTGGATGACACCACGTACGAAGTGCAGCTCCGCGACGGCGCGAAGTTCCATAACGGCGAACCCGTCACCACCGCCGACGTTGTCTTCTCCTTCCAGCGGGTCATGGATCCGGCCAATAAATCACTGTTCGCGGGATTCATCCCCTTCATTGACTCGGTCTCCGCCAAGGACGACTCGACCGTGCAGTTCAAGCTCAAGTACCCGTTCCCGGGCTTCAGCTCCCGCATCTCGGTCATCAAGGTAGTGCCCGAAGCCGCGGTCAAGGCCGACCCGGCCGGTTTCGACCTCAAGCCCATCGGCTCCGGCCCCTACAGCCTGGTCTCGGCGGTCAAGGAAGACCGCATCGTGTTCAAGAAGTTCGACGACTACAACGGCAAGTACCCGGCCCGCGTGGCGGATATGACCTGGCTGCTGCTGGCCGACCCGGCGGCCCGCGTGGCGGCGGTCCCCTCCCGCACGCAGGCCATCGAGGACGTCCCGTACCTGGACGTGGACCAGCTTGCGGCCAAGGTGGACGTGGAATCCGTCCAGTCCTTCGGCCTGCTGTTCCTGATGTTCAACTGCGCGTCTGAAAAGTTCGCAGACAAGCGCGTCCGCCAGGCGCTGCACTACGCCATCGATACCGACGCGGTGATCTCCAAGGCCCTGCTGGGCAACGCTACGGCGGCGTCGTCGTACTTCCAGGAGGGGCACCCGTCCTACACCAAGGCCTCCACCACCTACGGCTTCGACGCCGCCAAGGCCAAGTCGCTGCTGGCCGAGGCAGGCATGCAAGACATGACCATCACGCTGACCTCCACCGACACCGGCTGGGTTACCCGCGTGGTGCCGCTGATCAAGGAATACTGGGACGCCATCGGCGTGACCACCACCCTGGAAATCCTGCAGTCCGCTGCCGTGTACGCCCCGGAAAAGGTGGGCGGCAAGAACTTCGACGTCCTCTGCGCTCCCGGCGACCCCTCTGTCTTCGGCAACGACGGCGACATCCTGCTCAGCTGGTTCTACCGTGGCGCCACCTGGATGGAAGGCCGCGCCGGATGGAACACCACCCCCGAATACGCCACCGTGCAGCAGAAGCTGGACCAGGCCGTGCAGGTGGACGGGGACAAGGCGAAGAAGCTCCACGCCGAAGTGGTCGACATCGTCTCCGAGGAAGCCCCGCTGTACCCGCTGTTCCACCGCAAGCTGCCCACCGCCTGGGACAGCAATGCGCTGGACGGCTTCCAGCCGCTGCCCACCACCGGCGTGTCCTTCATCGGGGTAGGACGCAAGTAGCACCGCACACTTGGCGGGATGCCTGCCCCTGGGCGTCCCGCCAGCACCTCCCCCTGCATTGGAGCTATTGAGTGACAACGTTTTTCCGCCTGCTGGGCCGCCGGCTGGCCGCCCTGCCGATCATGCTGCTGGGCGTAACCATCATGGTCTTTGTGGTGCTCTCCGTGGTCCCCGCGGATCGCGCCACAGCCGTTCTGGGTGAGAACGCCAGCGAGGACGCCAAGGACGCCTGGCGTGAGGAACGGGGGCTCAACGACTCCCTGGTGATCCAGTTCTTCCGCTACCTCGGCGGGGTTATCCGGCTGGACTTCGGCACCACCAACCCGCCGGAAGAGTCCGTGGCCGCCAAGATTGCCGCGGCTTTCCCCGTCACCCTGCAACTGACCTTCCTGGGCATCCTGCTGGCTGTTGTCCTCTCACTCACCCTCGGTGTGGCCGCTGCCCTCTACCGGGACCGCTGGCCGGACCAGGCCATCCGCATCTTCTCGATCGCTGCTATTGCCACCCCCTCCTTCTGGCTGGCGATCCTGCTGATCCAGTGGTTTGCCCTGCCGGAAGGCTCCATTTTCCCCACCGGCGGCCTGGCCTGGGCGGACCAATACGGGTTTGTCGGCTGGCTCTACTCCATGGCGCTGCCGGCCCTGGCCCTGGGCATCCCCGTCTCGGCCTCCCTGATCCGCGTGGTCCGCACCTCCATGGTTGAGGAACTGGACCGCGACTACGTGCGCACTGCCATCGGCAACGGCGTGCCCTACCGCACCGTGGTGGCCCGCAACGTGCTGCGCAACGCGCTGGTCACCCCGGTGACCGTGCTGGGCCTGCGCGTGGGCTACTTGCTGGGCGGCGCCGTCGTCATCGAGAAAATCTTCAGCCTCAACGGCATGGGCGACCTCATTGTGGTGGGCCTGACGACGTCGGACACCAACCTCGTGCAGGGTGCCGTACTCACCATCGCCGTCGCGTTTGTGCTGGTCAACATTGTGGTTGACCTGCTGTACCTGCTCATCAACCCTCGAATCCGGACGGTGTAACCCATGCGCAACGGACTTACCGAACGGCTCAGCAACACCGGGGCCCGCTTCACCGCGCTGAGCATCAGCTCCAAGCTCGCCCTCGGATTCCTGGCCTTCATTGTGCTTGTGGCCGTCTTCGGGCCTTTCCTCGCCCCCTTCGGCGAAAACGAATCCAGCGTTCCCGTCCTCTCCCCCACCGGAGAGCATTTCTTCGGCACGGACGGTTCCAGCTATGACGTATTCTCCCGGATGCTCTACGGGGCACGGGTGTCCATTTCCATCGGCCTGGGCGCCGTCGCACTGGCCCTCATCCTGGGTGCCATCCTCGGCGCCATTGCCGCCACCTCACGCAAGGCCGTCAGCGAGACCGTGATGCGGATCCTGGACATCATGATGGCTTTCCCCGGCATCGCCCTGGCAGCAGCCCTGCTGTTCGCCCTCCGGGAGCACTCCCTGAACCTCTTCGGGTCCACCGTTCCGGTGCTGATCCTCGCGATCGCCATTGTCTACACCCCGCAGCTGGCCCGCGTGGTCCGTGCCAACGTCCTGGCCCAATACGGCGAGGACTATGTGCGCGCCGAACGCGTCATCGGTGCCGGCCGCACCTACATCCTGCTCAAGCACATTGCCCGCAACTGTGCTGCCCCGGTGCTGGTCTTCGCCACCGTGATGGTGGCGGACGCAATCATCCTCGAAGCGTCCCTGTCCTTCCTCGGTGCCGGCGTGCAGCAGCCCGCCGCGTCCTGGGGCAACGTGATGGCCGACGGCCGGAACGTGGTGTTCAGCGGCGCCTGGTGGCCCACCACCTTCGGCGGCATCACCATCCTCCTCACGGTCCTGGCGCTGAACGTCCTCGCCGAAGGGCTCACCGACGCCATGGTCAACCCCGGCACCCGGCGCTCCAAGAAGCGGGCCGCCGAAGCCGTGGCCACCACCGCCCAGCCCTCCGTGCTGGATCCTGCCGGCACCTCGCTGGCCGACTCTCCGCTCACCGCGTCTGCCGCCACCGGAACCGACGCCGACCTTGCAGCCGGTATCGCGGCGGCCGGTGCCGCGGCGGCCGGGCAGGCGCGGTCCGACGCCGGAGCCAACGTCACCAAGGCCGGTTCCCTTGAGGCGCTGGCCGCGGAACTGGAGCTGCTGGCCGCCGCTGAGGCCCGCCGCTCCGACCGGCTGCCTCCGGTCAGCGACGACGCTCCGGTGATCCTGGAAGTGAAGGACCTCTCCATCCGGTTCCCGGAACGCTACGGCGACACCGCCATTGTTGACCGGGTCAGCTTCACCGTCCGCGAGGGCGAAACCATGGGCTTGGTGGGTGAATCCGGCTGCGGCAAGTCCATCACTTCCCTGGCGATCATGGGCCTGCTTCCGGCCACCGCCCGGCTGACCGGCTCCATTAAGTACCGCGGCAAGGAACTGCTCACCAACAACCCCAAGGACCGCGACAAGCTCTACCGGGGCCTGCGCGGTGAGCAGATCGCCATGGTGTACCAGGACGCGCTCAGCTCGCTGAACCCGTCCATGCTGATCAAGGACCAGATGCTGCAGCTGACCCGGCGCGGCGGGCGGAAGAGCCCGCGCGAGCTGCTGGAGATGGTGAAGCTGGACCCGGACCGTACGCTCAAGAGCTACCCGCACGAGCTTTCCGGCGGACAGCGCCAGCGCGTGCTGATTGCCATGGCCCTCTCCCGGTCCCCGAAGATCGTGGTGGCGGACGAGCCCACCACTGCCCTGGACGTCACCGTGCAGAAGCAGGTGGTTGACCTGCTCAACGAGCTGCGCGAACAGCTCGGCTTCGCCATGGTCTTTGTCAGCCACGACCTGGCCCTGGTCGCCTCCCTGGCCCACCGGGTCACCGTGATGTACGCCGGGCAGGTGGTGGAATCCGCCGATGTCCCCGAGCTGCTGGGCAACCCGCGGCACGAATATACCCGCGGCCTGCTGGGCGCGGTGCTCTCCATCGAGGCCGGCGCGGACCGGCTGCACCAGATCCGGGGCACCGTCCCCTCCCCCAAGGACTTCGCTCCCGGGGACCGGTTTGCCGAACGCTCGCTGCGCCCGGATGCCGATCCGAACCAGGTGCTGCAGTTTGTCCGCGTGGGCACCAAGGACCACTTCTGGGCCAGCCACGAAACCGGCACGGAAGCACCGGCTCCGGCCGCCCTGGCGAACTCCGGCACTACAGCAAGGCAGGACTCATGAGCAGCAACGCGATCCACGCCGACACCAGCCCGGTGCTGGAACTGAAGGACGTTAAGGTCCACCACCGGGCCCGCTCCGGTTCCCTGTTCCGCCCGAACATCGTCAAAGCGGTGGACGGCGTGGACTTCACCGTCCGCCGCGGCGAAACCGTGGGCATCGTGGGCGAATCCGGCTGCGGCAAGTCCACCCTCGCCTCCGTGCTCGTGGGGCTGCAGGAGCCGACGTCTGGCTCTGTCCTGTTCCATGGCCAGAAGGTGAGCACCCGGGCCTCCGTCTCGAAGAAAACCTTCGGCCGCGACGTCGGCGTGGTGTTCCAGGACCCGGCCACCGCCCTGAACCCGCGGATGACCATCCATGACATCCTCACCGACCCGCTGCAGGTGCACGGCATCGGCAACCAGCAGACCCGCGACGCGAAGGTGAAGGAGCTGCTCAGCCTGGTCGGCCTGCCGCAGTCCGCCGCCGAGGTCACCCCGCACCAGGTCTCCGGCGGCCAGCGCCAGCGCGTGGCGATTGCCCGGGCGCTGTGCCTGGACCCGTCGGTGATCGTGGCCGACGAGCCGACGTCGGCCCTGGACGTGTCGGTGCGGGCGCAGGTGCTGAACCTGCTCTCGGACCTGAAGAAGGACCTGAACCTGGGCATGGTCTTCATCTCGCATGACATCCAGACCGTCCGCTACGTCTCGGACCGGATCTGCGTCATGTACTTCGGCCGCATCGTCGAGGAAGGTCCCGCCCGGCAGGTCTTCGACTCACCCGCCAATGACTACACCAAGAGCCTGCTCGGCGCCGCGCCCAGCCTGCTGCACACCTGAGCGTCCAGACCGTTTTATCTATCCCCCGCACCAACACCAAGCACTGGAGAAGTTTTTGTCACACGCACCACAGCCCCGCTTCCACGGCGTTATCCCGCCGGTTGTCACGCCCCGCACCGCGGACGGCGCCATTGACACCGCCTCGCTGGAGAAGCTGACCAAGTACCTGCTCGACGGCGGCGTTTCCGGCCTGTTCGTGCTGGGCTCCTCCGGCGAGGTCCCCTACCTGACCAACAGCGAGCGCGACACGGTGATGCGCACCATCGCCGGGGTCAATGCCGGCGAAGTGCCGCTGATCGCCGGGGCCAGCGAGCAGACCACGCCCCGCGTCATCGAGGAGGGCCTGCGGCTGATCAGCCTGGGCGCCGACGCCATCGTGGCCACCTCGCAGTTCTACGCCATCTCCGACATGGCCGAGACCGAAACCCACTTCCGTGCCCTGCACGCCGCCTTCGACGTGCCGCTGTTCGCCTACGATGTGCCGGTCCGCACCCACTTCAAGCTGCCGCTGCCCATGCTGGTGACCCTGGCGCAGGACGGCGTCCTGGCCGGCGTGAAGGACTCCTCCGGCGACGACGTCTCCTTCCGCCAGCTTCTGCTGGCCACCCGGGACCTGCCGGACTTCGCCGTCTTCACCGGGCACGAGGTAGTGGTCGACGGCGCCCTGCTGGGCGGAGCGCACGGCGTGGTTCCCGGGCTGGGCAACGTTGACCCGGCCGGTTACGCGGCACTGTACGCCGCGGCGCAGGCCGGCAACTTCGCCGAAGCCGCCCGGATCCAGGACCGTCTGGCCAACCTGTTCAACATTGTGTACGCGCCCACCCCGGGCCGCGTTTCGCCCGGCGCCGCCGGACTGGGTGCCTTCAAGACCGCGCTGATGCTGCTGGGCGTCATTGACACCAACGTGATGTCCGCGCCCATGACCGCACTCAACGAGGCCGAAACCGCGGCCATCCGCGTGGTCCTCGAGCACAACGGCCTGCTCTGATCGCCATGCGGCACGTCATCGGGATCGATCTGGGCGGCACCAAGACCGCGGGCGGGATTGTCGACGCTGAAGGAAACGTGGTCTTCTCCTTCTCCGTAGCCACCCCGTCGCAGTCCGGTGCGGAGGAGGTCGTGGAGACCGCCGCACGGCTGGTCCGGTCCCTGCAGGACGAAGCGGCCCGGCGCGGCCTGGCCGTGGACGCGTTGGGCATCGGCTCCGCCGGCGTGATCGACTCCGGCCGCGGCACCGTGGTGTCCGCGACCGATGCGATCCTCGGCTGGACCGGCACGCCGCTGAGCGCCGGACTCACTGCCCGGACGGGGCTGCCCGCCACTGCCCTGAATGATGTCCACGCCCATGCCCTCGGCGAGAGCTGGCTGGGCGCCGGGGCCGGTGTGGACAGCGTCCTGTTCATCGGGCTGGGCACGGGTGTGGGCGGCAGTTACGTGCAGAATGGCGAGCCGGTCGAGGGTGCCACTTTCACCGCCGGGCATGTGGGGCACTTCGCCTCCCCGTTCGCCTACGAGGCCGGTGTTCCGCTGGCCTGCAGCTGCGGCGGCGCCGGACATGTGGAAGCGATTGCCTCCGGGCCCGGCATCTTTGCGCTGTATGCCCGGCTGGGCGGCAGCGCGGCCGGGGACACCCGCGAGGTCTACCGGCTGGCCGCCGCCGGCGATCCGGTTGCTGCCGAGGCCCTGCACCGCGGTGCGTCGGCCGCCGGGTCCGCCATCGGCGGGCTGGCCAACATCCTGGACCCCGCCGTCGTTGTGGTGGGCGGCGGACTGGCGTTCGCCGGGCCGCTCTGGTGGGAGACCATGGAGCGCACCGCACGGCGCGAACTGCTCCGCCCGCTCACCGAGCTGCCCATAGTCCCTGCGCAGCTGGGCGAAACCGCGGCCATCCGCGGTGCAGCCCGCCGCGCGCTGTCCCTCACTACCGTTCCCGAAGGTTCCCATGTTTGACCTTGATTCCCTCCGCTCCCGTCTGATCGTTTCCTGCCAGGCCTACCCCGGCGAGCCCATGCGGGATCCGCGCACCACCGCGCAGGTGGCGCAGTCGGCAGTGATCGGCGGGGCAGCGGCCGTCCGGGTGCAGGGCATCGGGGACATCCAGGCGGTGCGTTCGGCCGTGGAGGTGCCGGTGATCGGTTTGTGGAAGGACGGGCACGACGGCGTCTTCATCACTCCAACGCTGCACCATGCGTTGGCCTGCGCGAGCGCCGGCGCGCACATAGTGGCGCTGGACGGCACCCGCCGGGAACGGCCGGACGGGTTGACGCTGGCCGAGACCGTCGCCGGGGTGCACCGGCAGTCCCCGGCACTGGTGATGGCCGACTGCGGTTCGGCGGCCGACGCCGTTGCTGCCGCCGAGGCCGGGGCGGACATCATCGGCACCACGCTGGCCGGCTACACCGGGGAACGGCCCAAAACAGACGGACCCGACCTGGAGTTGCTGCACGAGCTGGCCGGGCTGGACCTGGGCGGCCGTCCGGTCATTGCCGAAGGACGGATCCACAGCCCGGGACAGGGCCGTGCCGCCCTGGACGCCGGAGCCTTCGCGGTGGTGGTTGGTACGGCCATCACCCATCCGGCCACCATCACCGGCTGGTTCGCGGACGCGCTGGCCTCATGAAACCCTTCCTGGCACGGGTGGATCCGGAGCTGCTCCCCGGCTTGGAGTACTCGCTAATGCACCCCCCGCCCACCACGCTGCCGGGACTGGCAGCCTTCCGGGCGAACGCCGCAGCTCCGGCCGGTACCGCCCTGCCGGAGGGTGTCACTGTCCGCGACTGCACCGTGGACGGGCTGGCCCTGCGGGTGTTCACGCCGCCGGGCGCGGGTCCGCATCCGGTTATCTACTGGCTCCACGGCGGCGGCCTGATTGCCGGCACCGTGGATCTGGACACCCCGTACTGCGCTGCTCTGTGCTTGCGGACAGCTGCCGTGGTGGTGGCCGTGGACTACCGGCTGGCGCCGGAACATCCCTACCCTGCCGCGATGGATGATGCGGCCGCGGGGCTCGCGTGGCTCTTCGCCTCGACTGCGGAACTATCCGTGGATCCGTCGCGGGTGGCGGTGGCCGGCTCCAGCGCCGGCGGCGGCCTGGCCGCGGCCCTCACGCTGCAGAACCGCGACGCCGGCGGACCGGCTCTTGCCTTCGCCTACCTGATGTACCCGATGCTTGATGCCACGCACACCTCCCCCTCCGCCCGGGAGTTTGCTGCCATTCCCACCTGGAACCGGGCCCACAGCGAGTTCGCGTGGAAGTGCTATCTGGGCGCTGCTGCAGAACTTTCTCCTTATGCCGTCCCCGCACTGGCCAAGGATCTGTCCGGCCTGCCGCCCACCCTGATCCAGACCGGCGAACTGGACCTGTTCCGGGACGAGGACATCACCTACGCGTCCCGGCTGCTGCAGGCAGGCGTGCCCACCGAGCTGCACGTGTATCCCGGCGCGTATCACGGCTTCGAACTGAACTGTCCGGAGTCCGCCGTCGGGCGCCAGAGCCTGCGCGACCGTGACCGCTCCCTGATCCGGGCGCTGCATGGCCGGCCGGCGGATCCCGTTACATCTCCCGTTTCATCCATCTCCACCCCCGCGGAAGGTTCCCTGTTATGAGGCTCGAAGGCTGGCAAATCCTAGTTGTTGTTGTTCTGGCGATTGTGCTGTTCGGCGCACCCAAACTCCCCGGCCTGGCCCGCAGCCTGGGCCAGTCCATGCGCATCTTCAAGTCCGAGGTGAAGCAGCTCAAGGATGAAAACAACGAGCCCGCAACCGGAGCGGATCCCCTGCCTGGCGCCCGTGACGCGGACGGCCCTGCGCTGCCGAAATAAGGCAGAAAACCCAGCCTTCTTTCCGCAGATGTTTACAGTGTAAACATCAGCTGTAAAGTACCACTGTGAGTACAAAAACCTTCCCCCATTTGATGTCCCCGGGCCGCATCGGCCCCATGGACACGCACAACCGGATTGTCCTGCCCGCCATGGACATGAACGTTTCCGAGCACGGTGAAATTGAACAGACGGAGATCGACCACTACGTCTCCCGCGCCGCCGGCGGCGCCGGTCTGATCATCACCGGTGCCTGTGCCATCGCCTTCCCGCACGGCGCCGCTTCCATGAAGGAGCCCGGACTCTCGGATGACAAGTACATCCCCGGACTGAAGGCCCTCGCAGACGCGGTCCACGCCGCCGGGAGCAAGCTGTGCATCCAGTCCACCCACCACGGCAAAGTCGCCCGCGTGGATGTGGCCAATGACCGCCCGGTGCTCGCCCCCAACCAGCCGGACTACACCTATGACATGTCCGCCCTGGCCGACAGCACCCGCGAAGAGCTCGGCAAGATGGGCGCGGCCACGGCCGGCAAGAAGACCGAATACCGCGACATGACCGGCGAGGACATCGCCTGGCTCGTCTCCACCTGGGCCGACGCCGCCGAGCGCATCGCCAAGGCCGACGCCGACGCCATCGAGATCCACGTCGCTCACGGCTACATCCTCGGCGTGTTCCTGAACCAGCGCGACAACAAGCGCACCGACGAATACGGCGGATCGCTGGAAAACCGCGCCCGGCTGGCCTGCGAGGTCATCAGCGCAGTCAAGGCGCGGGTGGGCGACCGCCTGGCCGTGCTGGTCCGTGTTGCCGGTGAGGAATACGGCCAGGAAGGCGGCCTGTCCCTCGAAGAAGCCGTGGAGGCCTCCAAGCTGTTCGAACAGGCCGGCGCAGACGCCATCCACGTCACCGGCTGGGGACGGAACCCGTTCGACAACTTCACCGACGGCCCCCTGCCCAACAAGGTAGGCGCCTACCTGGAGAACGCTGCCGAAATCAAGAAGCACGTCAGCGTTCCCGTCATTGCCGTCGGCCGGATGCTGCCGGAGGTTTCTGAAAAGGCGCTGGCCGCCGGACAGATCGACTTCGCGGCCATGGGACGCCAGCTGCTGGCCGACCCGGAACTGCCGAACAAGCTCCGCGACGGCAAGTTCGACCAGGTCCGCCCCTGCATCAACTGCTACCTCTGCGTTGCGGAGAACTTCTTCGACGACACCCCGTTCTGCGCGGTCAACCCGGCGCTGGGCAATGAAGCGCTGCTGCCGCTGAAGCCGGCCTCCGCCACCAAGCACGTGGTAGTTGTGGGCGCCGGTCCGGCCGGGCTGGAAAGCGCGCGCGTGCTGACCGAGCGCGGCCACCGGGTCACCGTTGTCGACAAGTCCGACCGCCTCGGCGGCACCATGTGGTTCTCGACCATGACCACCCCGGACAACGAGCGCCTGCTGAAGTGGTTCAAGTCCGAAATTAAGCGGCTGAACATCGCGGTGAAGCTGAATACCAAGGCCACGGTGGAATCCATCAAGGCCCTGCACCCGGACCACGTCATCGTCGCCACCGGCGCCGTGCGCCCGAAGCCGGACTTCCCCGGCGGCGACCTGCCCAACGTGCAGACCGGCGACACCCTGCGGGCCATGATGCTCGGCACCGCCACCGCTGAAGAGGCCGGCGCCCTGCTGAGCACCCTCGGCAAGCTCGGCCGGCTCTCCGGCGTCACGAAGAGCCCGGAGTTCGTCCGCCAGTTCACCA
This sequence comes from Arthrobacter sp. zg-Y750, assembly GCF_020907365.1. Taxonomy (NCBI): domain Bacteria; kingdom Bacillati; phylum Actinomycetota; class Actinomycetes; order Micrococcales; family Micrococcaceae; genus Arthrobacter; species Arthrobacter sp. zg-Y750. The sequence goes on from NZ_JAJJOC010000021.1 coordinate 110,990, forward strand.
AGTTCTGGCTGCCCATGGGCAAGAACATAGTGGTGATCGGCGGGTCCCTCGTGGGCCTGGAACTGTCCGAATTCGTGGCCGAACGCGGCCGCAATGTCACGCTGCTGCACGAAAAGCAGCAGCTCGGCCTGCCGCTGGCCATGCCGCGGCGCTGGACCGCGGTCAAGGACGCCGAAAAGCACGGTGTGAAGATCCACCGCAACGTCTCCGTCACGCGCATCACCCCCAAGAGCGTGGAGTGGACCGAGGACGGCGAAAGCTTCTCGGCTCCCGCGGACATGGTGGTCTACGCAGACGGCACGACGTCGGCCTCGCCGCTGGCGGACGAGCTGCGGGCCGCGAACCTGGGCATCGACGTCGACGTGGTTGGTGACGCGGGTGCGGTCAACTACATCCACGGCGCCATCCACTCCTCGTGGAAGGTCACCACGGAGCTCTAGATCGTAGGAGCGGCTGCGCCTCGAGTGGGTGCAGCCGCCCTGCCTTTTCGGCAGCGGAGCCTTTAGCCGTGGCACTATCGACCCATGACACCGGCCGCAGACGTTCCCCTTGCCCTCCGCGCCACGGCCTTTATTGCCCCGTCGCGGTGGCTGCACCGGCCCCGGCGCCGACTCCGCTACGACGCCTGGTGGGGCGACGGACGAGTGGAGTTCGACGTGGATCTCTTCGCCCTGCTGCGCGGACGGCACACCACGGACGCCGGGACCATCCGGGAAAACCTGCACAGGCATTGCCCCCGGGCGGGAACCGGACCCTGGATAAACGAGGCCGGAAGCGTCATTGACGGGCCCGCCGCTTTGGCGTAACCGCCATGATTCAGGATCCGGCTGCGGGAGCCAGCAGCCGGCAGGCCGCCGCGACGGCGGCCTCCCGGCGTCGTTCCCGGGAACTGTGGCTTGCTGCCGTTTCGCCGGTAAAGAGGACTTCCGGAGACTGCGCCCAGGCCGACGCGAGGGAAAACAGCAGCGTGACCAGGTCATGCGGATCCCAGGACGGATCGATGATTCCGTCTGCCTGGGCGCGGGCCACGTCCTCAACCGCGGGCCCCGGGCGGCCGCACGGTCGCTGCGGCAGCAGCTCCTGCGCTCCTTCCAGCCGCGCCCAGTCCAGCATGCGCAGGTGCTCGGGATAATCCGTCGCGTGGTCAAACATGGCCCCGACAAAACCGGGCAGGTCCAGGGCATCCCGGGGAATTCCGTCCGTGGTTTCCTGCAGGTTCATTTCCAGCACCGCGGTGAAAAGGCCGCTTTTGCTGCCGAAATAGGCGTAGATCCGCTCCTTGCTGGCCCGGGCTTCTGCCGCGATGCGGTCCACCCGGGCACCGGCCAGCCCGTACTGCGCAAATTCCTTACGTGCCGCTGCCATGACCCTGGCACGGGTAGCTTCGCCGTCGCTTCTCATCCCTGTAGTCTAGCTAAGCCAACCAACCAGTTCGTTTGATGAGGAATTCCCCTTTATGGACCGCACCACCCCTGCCGGCGCCCCTGAAGCGCACGACCACTCCGCGCATCCGCACCGCTGGCTGTTGCTGGCCGTGCTGGCCCTGGCCCAGCTGATGGTGGTCCTGGACGGCACCATCGTGAACATTGCCCTGCCCGACGCGCAGCGTGAGCTCGGGATGTCCGACGGCGACCGCACCTGGGTGGTGACCATCTACGCGCTGGCCTTCGGTTCGCTGCTGCTGCTCGGCGGCCGGATTGCCGACTACTGGGGGCGCAAGCGCACCTTTATGGTGGGCATGGCCGGTTTCGCCGTCGCGTCCGCTATTGGCGGCTTCGCGGAAAGTACCGAAATGCTGCTGGCCGCCCGCGGACTGCAGGGCGCCTTCGCCGCCCTGCTCGCCCCGGCGTCGCTGGCCATCCTGACCATCACATTCCCCACCGGCAAGGACCGGATCAAGGCCTTCGCCGTGTACGGCGCCATCGGCGGCGGCGGCGCGGCCATCGGCCTGCTGCTCGGCGGCGTGCTGACCCAGTACGCCAGCTGGACCTGGTGCCTGCTGGTGAACGTGCCCATCGCCGTCGTCGCCATGGCCGCCGGCCTGCCGCTGATCCGCGAGAGCAAGGCGCACGGCAACACGCGGTACGACCTGCCCGGCGCCGTCCTGGTGGTGGCCGGCCTGGCGTCCCTGGTGTACGGCTTCTCGCAGGCCGAAAACGGCTGGGCCCGTGTGGAAACCATTGCCTTCCTGGCTGCCGGCGCCATAATCCTGGCGCTGTTTGTGTGGGTGGAGAGCCGCGTCTCGAATCCGCTGCTGCCCCTGCGTGTGCTGGCCAACCGGGTCCGCGGCGGTGCGTTCCTGGCCTCGGCGCTGACCGGCGCCGCGCTGCTGGGCGGCATCCTGTTCCTCATCTTCTACTTCCAGATTGTGCTGGGCTACTCGCCGCTGAAGTCCGGCCTGGCGTCGCTGCCGATGACCCTGGCCATCATGGTGGGCGCCGGTGTGCTGTCCAACCTGCTGCCGCGCACCGGCGTCCGCCTGCCCATGACCGTGGGTCCGGTGGTGGGTGCGGCCGGTCTGGTGTGGCTGTCCTTCATCTCGGTGGAGGGCAACTACGCCGTGGAGGTCCTGCCCGGACTGATCCTGCTGGGCCTCGGCCTGGCAATGATCTTCGTGCCGCTGCAGAACGTGGCGCTGGCCGGGATCGATGAGCACGACGCCGGTGTGGCCAGTGCCGCTGTATCGGCCACCCAGCAGATCGGCGGGTCTATCGGCACCGCGCTGTTCACCGCCGTCTACACCGCTGCCATCACCGCCTACATGAGCAGCGCCAACGCGGCCCAGCCCGCCGCACAGCTGGAGGCGCTGGTCAGCGGCTACTCCACCGCGTTCATCTGGGCCGGCGTCGCGCTGTTCCTGGCCGCACCGATCGGGTTCTTCATGATCCGTCCGGCCAAGGAGGACCTGTTGAAGGTTCCCGACGCGGCACACGTGGGCTAACGGAATTATTCGGCACCCTAACCAGTTGTAAGCACCATGACTACAATCGCGATCATTGGTGCAGGACGCGGCCTCGGAGCTGCCGTCGCTCGACGGTTCGGCGCGGAGGGATTCTCCGTTGCGCTGATTTCCCGGAACCAGGCCAAGCTGGATGCGCTAGCCGAAGACCTCGGCAAGGCCGGTGTCCAGGCCCGCGGCTTCGCTGCCGACGTCCGCAACCCGGAATCGATCGCTGCGGCCCTTGAGGCTGCGGCCGAAACCCTCGGCCCGGTAGAGGTGCTGCAGTACAGTCCCCTGCCGCAGAAGGACTTCATGCGGCCCGTCCTCGAGACCACCCCGGCGGACCTGGTGGGTCCCGTTGAGTTCTCCATCTACGGACCGGTGGCTGCAGTCCACCAGGTGCTGCCCGGCATGCGGTTCCTGGGCGGGAACCGCGGCACCATCCTCTTCGTCAACGGCGGATCGGCCGTTAAGCCCGGACGCGGCGTCACCGGAACCTCGGTGGCGTTCGCGGGCCAGGCGGCCTACGCGCAGCTCCTCAATGAGGTCCTCGGCGAGGAGGGCATTCACGTGTCCCAGCTCATCATCGGCGGACGCATCATCGAGGGCGATCCGGAAAAGGATCCCGACGTCCTCGCAGGCGTCCTGTGGGACCTCCACACCCGCCGGGACACGTTCCGCCACCAGATCAGCACGGACTGATCCGGGTGACTGAGATTCCAGGGCAGCCCTCCGTTCCCGCCAGCCTGAGCCTGCTCCAGGACGAGCTTGCCGCGGCGGCGGACGGCCTGCAGGAAGACCAGCTTGCCGGTCTGGTGAACGAGATCCGGCAGGCCCGGCGGGTCTTCGTCACCGGCGGCGGACGCAGCGGCCTTGCGCTGCGCATGCACGCCATGCGCCTCATGCACCTCGGACTTACCGTGCACGTCGTAGGCGAAACAACGACGCCGGCCATCGGCCCCGGTGACCTGCTGATTGTTGCCTCGGGATCCGGAACCACTGCCGGCGCAGTAGCCGCTGCGGAAACAGCCGTCTCCGTGGACTCCCGCGTGACCGCGCTGACCACCGACGGCGAGTCGAAGCTGGCCGGGATAGCGCACCATGTGGTCCTCATTCCCGCAGCCCAAAAGACCGATCACCGCGGCACGGCCTCACGCCAGTACTCCGGCAGCCTCTTCGAGCAGGCACTGCTCCTGGTGCTCGACGCCGTCTTCCACACCCTCTGGAAAATCGACGGCACCCCCGCCGAGGACCTCTGGCCCCGGCACGCGAACCTCGAATAACGCGTGCCCCCTCAACTTCCATCCCCAGCTAGCAAAGGAAACACCATGAAACTTCAACTCGCCATGGACGTACTGACCGTCGAAGACGCCCTCGAGCTCTCCGGGAAGGTCGCCGAGTACGTCGACATCATTGAACTCGGCACACCGCTGGTCAAGAACGCCGGACTGTCCGCCGTCACTGCCATCAAGGAAGCCCACCCGGACAAGATTGTCTTCGCAGACCTCAAGACCATGGACGCCGGCGAACTCGAAGCCGACATCGCTTTCAAGGCTGGCGCCGACCTGGTGACTGTCCTCGGCGTCGCCGACGATTCCACCATCACCGGAGCCATCAAGGCCGGCAAGGCCCACGGCAAGGGCGTTGTGGTGGACCTCATCGGCGTCGATGACAAGGCGGCCCGCGCCAAGGAGGTCACCGATCTTGGTGCCGAGTTCGTAGAGTTCCACGCCGGTCTCGACGAGCAGGCCCAGGACGGCTATGACCTCAACACCCTGCTGACCGCCGGCAAGGAATCCGGTGTCGCGTTCTCCATCGCCGGCGGCGTCAAGCTGGCCACCCTCGCTGATGTCCAGGCCTCGGGTGCGAACGTGGCCGTCGTCGGCGGCGGCATCTACAGCGCCGATGACCCCGCTATGGCCGCCAAGGAACTGCGCGCCGCCATCAGCTAGCAGGAAAAGCACCGCAGGAAAGAGGCCCGGGACACCGGGCCTCTTTCCGTGTCCGGAGCCGCTATCCGTTCTCCGGACCGCCGTTCTTCGCGCGGGCGCGGAACATGCCGAACCCCACCAGCAGGGCAGCCAGCGCGGTGAGCGTGCAGGCGGCGAGCGTGGTTCCGTCCCGAAACTGCCCGGCCTGGGCGGCTGTCCACTCCCCCGCGGCAATGCTGCCCGTGAAGGCGGCAGCGATGAACGTGCCGGCAAGGGTGATGCCGACGCCGGTGGCCAACTCCCCGGCCGTGTCAACGAGGGCCGCGCCCACGGTGGTGCGGTCCGCCGGCAGCCCGCGCATCACGTTGTTGCCGGAGACCACGCCCACCACGCGCATTCCCGCCGCGACCAGTACCATGGCCACGGCAGTCCAGGGATAGCTGCGCTGGCCGAACACGGCGTAAACGGCAAGCCCGGCCACCACGGCGGCAGCGCTCAGCCGGGCGGCGTGCTCAAGACCGATCCGCTTAATGAGCGGGCCAATCAGCGCACCCCCGGCAATAAGGACCGCAACCTGCGGAAGCAGCCCCAGAGCTGCCTGTGCGGGGGTCCATCCCCACTCGAGCTGCAGCTGCAGGGTCACCATGTAGCCCAGGCCGGCAACGGCCAGTGCCGCCGCGGCTTTGAAGGCCAGGCCGCTGGACACCAGCGGGCGGGCCACCAGGGCGAAGTCCAGCAACGGGTTGGCCGCATGCCGCTGGCGGAACGCGAAGCCCGCCCCCGCCAGGACCGCCACCGCGGCCACGGCTTCCGGGCGCCCGGAAGCTGCGCCGTCTCCGACCAACAGCGCGGGCACGGCCAGCACGGACACGATGGTGATGGTGCCGGCGAGGGCACCAATCAGGTCAAGGGGCTGGGCGTGGAGTTCGTCGGCGCGGTCCGCGGGGATTGCGGCGCGGATGCAGATGACGGCGACGACGGCGATCGGCACGTTGACCAGCAGCAGCGCCTGCCACGGGGCAGCGGCCAGCAGGAACCCTCCAGCCGCGGGGCCGATTGCCAGGCCAACCAGCCCCACGGTCGAGATGAGCGTCAGGGCCCGCACACGCAGCCTCTCATCGTCAAAGAGGCGGAAGGCCAGGGCCATCGAACCCGGGGTGGTCATGGCGGCAGCAACGCCCATCACGGCGCGGACCCCAATCAGCTGCCCTACGGAGGTAACAGCCAGGGTGGCCATGCTCGCAGCGGCCAGGAGCACCAGCCCGGCCAGCATGACCTTGCGGCGGCCGGCCCGGTCTGCGAGCGCACTGAGCGCGATCATCAGCCCGCCGAAGACCACGGAATACGAGCTGGTCACCCACTGCAGGGCCGCCGTCGACGCTCCCAAATCGCGGCCGATCGTGGGCAGCGCAACGTTCAGGACCGAGTTATCCAGCATCTCGAAGAGGAACACCGCGGACAGCCCGGTCAGGGCGAGCCACGCCGCGCGCAGCGACTGCGGGGATTTCCCGGGCGGTCCGGCGGGGCCGGGTGCGGTCGCGGCGGCAAGTGCCTGGCCGGGTCCGGAAGCAGGTGGGCGGTTATCCATAGCGCACTCCTCTGATTAGGGAGAAGTGGCTGCCCGGCGGGCGGCGTATGCGTACGGGCAACAGGTCCGTATTTTTACTTCCGGTGAGAGGAGCGTACTGCCGTGCAGCGTTGGGGCGCAACGGCCCCAAAATCTACCCGGCGGGCGTTTCGGACTGGAGGACGGTCACGGCCAGCTGAACGCGGTTGGTGACGCCGAGTTTGGTGAACGCGTTGGCAATGTGGGTTTTGACCGTGGCCACGCTGACGTAGAGTTCGGCGCCTATTTCCGTGTTGGTCAGGCCGCGGGCCACGGCACGGGCGACGGCGCGCTCCCGCTCGCTGAGCTCCAGCAAGGGGTTGGGCTGCGGCGCCGGTGCGGGACGGACCGTGGCTGCGGCGGCGACAATGCGTTTGAGGATCCCCGGCGAGAAGCGCAGGTTGTCCTCTGCTGCGGCGCGGACGGCGGAAACCATCTCTGCCGGCGCGGTGTCCTTGAGCAGGAAACCGCTGGCCCCTGCCCGCAGCGCGGACAGAATGAAATCGTCCGTATCGAACGAGGTCAGGACAATCACCCGGGGCGGCACCGGCAGCGCCGTCATGCGTTCGGTCGCCCCGATCCCGCTCAGGCGCGGCATGCGGATGTCCATGAGTACGACGTCGGGCTCCAGATCGGCCGCGAGCCGGACGGCGGTTTCGCCGTCGCCCGCTTCCCCCACAATGGAAAGGTCCGGCGCCCCGTCGAGGATGAGCCGCAGCCCGGCCCGGATCAGGGGCTCGTCATCCACTACCAGGACCCGCACTTTCTCCGCCTTCACCACGGCACCTCCACTTTGGTGGTGTAGATGCCTTGGCGGGCACCGGATTCAAAGGACCCGCCTGACAGCCGGGCCCGTTCGGCCAGCCCGATCAGGCCCAGCCCGTCCGGCGAGCGGCGCGGAGGGCCGGAGACCGGGTTGCTCACTTTCACGGTAATCCCGTGTCCGGGGGCACCGGTCAGGGACACCGTCACCGGATGGCCGGGGGCGTGTTTCTGGGCGTTGGTAATGCCTTCCTGCGCCACGCGGTACAGGTGGCGGGAGGTGGCGTCGGCGGGAGCATCCGCCTCGGTAGCCAGCAGGGGCGGTGCAATGCTTAGCGTGACGTCGGTGCCGGCTGCCCGTGCGGAGTCCACCAGTGCCGGAATGGACGCGATGTTCGGTTGGGGTGCGGCCTCGGCCTCTTCTTCCCGCAGGACGGTCAGGACCGTGCGCAGTTCCATGGCTGCTTTGTGGGCGGTCTCGCGCAGGATCCCGGCGGTGGACCGGATGGTCTCGGCGTCCAGGTCGGAGCGGTATTCCAAGGCTCCGGCGTGCATGCTGATCAGGCTGAGCCGGTGGGCCAGGGTGTCGTGCATTTCCCGCGCGATCCGGGTGCGTTCGGCCAGCCGCGCCTGGTCCGCCCGGGCATCCTGCTCCCGGCGCGCGCTGTCGGCCTCGTGGCGCAGGGAAACGATCAGCTGCGCTCGGGCGCCGCGGTTCAAGCCGATGAGCACGAGGACGAGCAGCGGGACCAGGGAAACCAGGAAAATCCACCCGAGCCCTTGGTCTCCCGGGTCGAGCGGGTTGACGACGACGCCGGCGGCCACCGCAACGGCAAAGGCCACGATGGTAGCAATCAGAGACCGGGGACGCCGCAGCGCTGCGATGCGGACGATGCACAGGCAGGCCGCAGGGAAAGCCATGCTGGAGAGACCGCTGAGGACAATGATGGTCAGTCCGACACCCACCGGCGCCCGGCGCAGGGCGAGGGGCAGCAAACCGACGGCCAGCAAACCGAGAAAGAAGTCCAGGAACATCAGTGCCGCGAACCTGACGCCGATCTCTTCATCCTCGAGGGACAGCCCCAGCAGCACCATGAAAGACAGGAACCCGACCACCCCGGATGCGGCGGTGATACCAGCCACCTTCCAGGCGCTGGGGCGTTGTGTCGGGGTTGGCATTCCACCGATCCTAGTGAGCTGTGCACCGAGGCCGCAATTGGCCGAAAGCATGAAGTTTTGACCCGCCGAACGGCGAACTGCGGGGACCGAACAGCCGAAGCGGGCCGCAGGCCGGGGCCGTAAGACTGGGCCTATGACTTCCCCGAATCCTTCCCCCGCCTCGCCGACCCCTGAGCTGCCATCCGCTCCGCCGCTGGCCCTGCCCGACCAGGATGTTCCCCCAGGCGCAGCCGGAGGCTATCCGTATCACCGCTTGGCCCGCTCCCGGCCCAACTACCGCTGGTGGCATCCGCTGACCACGGTTTTGGTTGCGCTCGTTGTTCTCGCCGTCCTGACAATGCTGGCGACAGTTGCGACGGCAGTGGCGGGGATGTTTGTCCCCGGCATCGCCGTAACCGTGGACCAGGCGCTGTCGGCGGAATCCGACCTCACCGATCCCGGGCAGCTGGTGGTCCTGTTCGGATCAGTGACGCTGCTCTGGCCGGCGGCGGCACTGGGTGTCCGCTGGGGCGGCGGGCGTCCGGCCGGAACGCTCTCCTCGATTGCCGGCCGGCTGCGCTGGCGGCCGTTTCCCAAACTGCTGGCCTTGGCGGTGGCGCTTTTCGCAGTCCTGAATGGCCTGAGCATGCTGCTGCCGGTGACGTGGGGGCAGGACGGTGGCGGGGGCGGTAGATCCGGCAACGTGTGGCTTCTCCTGCTTGTGGTCCTAGCCGTTGTACCGCTTCAAGCGGCAGCGGAGGAATACGCTTTCCGCGGCCTGCTGATGCAAGGCATCGGATCCTGGCTGCGTCATCCGGCCTTTGCCATCCTGCTGCCGGTTCCGATATTTGTCCTCGGACACGGGTATGGCCTGGTGGGGCAGATAGATGTTGCCGCCTTTGCCGTTGCCACGGGCTGGATGACCTGGCGTACGGGAGGCCTCGAGGCGGCCATCGCCCTGCACGTGATTAACAATGTGGGTGTTTTTGCCCTTGGAGCGGTGGGACTGTCGAACCCTAACGCCACCGACATGCCGCTGGCATCCCTGCCTTTTTCGCTTGCTTTCCTGCTGGCATATTCCCTGCTTGCGGTGCGCCGGTTTCCTGCCCCTGCGCGCCGGGCGCCGGCGGGCAGCACAATCCGCGGATAATAAAGGCCGCGGTCTGTGGTCCCGAGAAATTCGTCTCGGGTATACCTAGTCCGGTCGATTAGGGAATTACGTGAAAATCAGAGACATCGCCAAGAAATACCAGCTTGATCCCATAACTTTCGAGGACTGGATTCGGCAGTCCGGAATGCCGTTCAAAGCCGGGATCACAGGCGTAAGCGTTGATGATGGCGTCGACACGGACGAAGTGGTCGAAAACTACGCCCAGTATCTAGTCCGGGAAAAGGCCCGGTTCGCCAAGGATCAGCAGCAACTTGCGGTGGAACAGGCCGACGCGGAACGAGCTGAGCTGGAAAAGCAGCGTGCCTTGGCCGGCATGTTCATCAGCTCGGGCTTCAACTTTGAAGGCCATACCATCACGAAGTACTCGGGCTATATTTCCGGCGACGGAGCGGTGTCAATGGATCGCCCAAAGCACGGCTGGTTTAGCGGAGTGAACAAGAGTGTCGGTGCGGACCTGCTGGCCGGCCTGTCCGATATCCGGCAAACCGCCCTCGCCAAGTTGAAGGAGGAGGCCTACGCGCTCGGATGCAACGCCGTGATCGGCGTGGATTTCGATTACCTGACCATGGATCCCGAAACCGCAACCAGTTCCGGCGGCACCCTGTATCTCCCCTTCCTCTTTGCGGTCACCGCAAACGGCACCGCCGTGGTGCTCGAAAAGAACTAGCAGTCCGGGCAAAGCCGGCGGTTAGGCCCGGCCCAGCACCGCCACCAGGAAATCAGACTCCGACGTAAACGGCCGCAGGTCCCAAGTGCCAAAGCGCTGCTCCACCCGCAGTCCGGCCGCGGCGGCGTCGTCGAAGAACGTGTCGAAGGCGTAGCCGCGGTTTCCGCCGAAGCCCGCCACAATCCGGCCGTCGCGGGCCAGATGGTTCCGCATCCGCGTGAGCACGTCGACGGCGGTGCCCGGCGCCAGGAATGTCATGACGTTTCCGGCGCAGACAATCAGGTCAAAGGGTTCGGCCACGCCCGCGGCGGGCAGGTCCAGCTCGGCCAGGTCGCCTACGAACCACTGCACGTCGGGGAAGTCCTGCCGGGCGGCGTCGATCAGTTCCGGGTCCACATCCACGCCCACGACCGTGTGGCCGCGCCGGGCCAGTTCCCCGCCCACCCGTCCGGGACCTGCTCCGGCGTCGAGAATCCGGGCACCCCGCTGCAGCATTGCATCCACCAGCCGGGCCTCGCCGTGCAGATCAGCGCCATCGCGGCGCATCTGCTCAAACCGGGAGATGTACCAGGCCGAGTGTCCCGGATTCTGTCGCTTCTTGGCTTCCCACAGGGTTTCGTGTCGCATGCTTCCAGCCTACGTCCGCAGAACGGACGCGGCCGTCCGGGCAGCCGCGCAGGCTGACCGGACGGCCGCAGTCCACGCTCGGCCTAGGCCTGCGCCGCTGCCTTGCTCTTGCGGTGCTGCTTCCTGGCCTTGAAGTAGTCACTGGACGGCTTCAGGAACAACAGCACGGTTGCCGCCAGGGTCAGGACAACGGATACCAGCGTCACCCAGGCAACCTCGTAAACATCCACAAGGCTCCCGGAGAACTGCACCCGGGTGTTCAGCGCGGTCAGGACCACAACCACAATGAGCACAATCCTCGGCCAGCCGTGGCCCATCCGGGACAGCAGTGCCAACGCGATGAGGATGAGGGCGGTGATGATGCCCGCCGTGGTAAAACCTTCGATCTGGTTATTGGCCCAGATCTCAGCGTTTTCCGGCCCGAGGGAGCGCTCCATCTGGGATTTGTACCGGTCCTGGTTTGCGGTCACGATCGCCACCGGAATGCGGATCAGCACCGTAGCCGCTGCAGCCAGCAGGAGCCAGAAGGCGGTTTCCACCGTCTTCGCCCGAGCCGGAGCCATGGCTTGGGTTGGTGCCGGAGCTGCGGGCTGGAATCCTCCGGAATTGCTGTAACTGGTCTCTTGAGACACGTTTCTTTCCCCCATAGAACTGACGTATTCAACGGCGGATCCGCCGCGTCGGTAGGTAGCATAACGGACAGTGTGCTGACTTTTTCATTCCGGGCGGGAATAGAAGAAGGGCGCCGTGTCTTGTACCGCAAATGAAAGCAATCGTGTACTCCACCACAGGCCCCTCATCCGTCCTCACGCTCGAGGAGCGCGACGTCGCCTCGCCCGGTCCGGGGGAGGTGCGGGTCCGCGTCGCGGTCTCCGGCGTGAACCCCACCGATTGGAAGGCCCGCGCCGCGGGAAACCTTGCCTTCCCCGAGGTGGTGCCGAACCAGGACGGCGCCGGCACCATCGACGCTGTCGGCGAAGGGGTGTCTGACCTGCAGCCCGGTGACCGGGTGTGGATCTACCTCGCGGCGCACGGCCGCCCCACCGGCACCGCACAGGAATTCACGATTCTGCCGGCCGACCGTGCGGTGAAGCTGCCCGAGGGCATCGGATTCGACGTCGCGGCCAGCCTTGGCGTCCCGGCCATGACTGCGCACCGCGCGCTGACCGTGCATGAAGAAGGTCCCACCCGGCTCGCCCCGGGCGCCCTCGCCGGACGGACCGTCCTCGTCCAGGGCGGCGCCGGCGCTGTCGGGCACGCCGCCATCCAGCTTGCCGTGTGGGCCGGTGCCACCGTGATTGCCACGGTCAGCAGCGATGCGAAGGCCGAGCTGGCGCGCGCTGCCGGCGCCCAGCACATTGTCCGCTACCCGGACGACGCCGAGGCGGACCGGATCCGCGAGATCGCCCCGGACGGCGTCCACCAGATCGTGGAGGTCTCCCCCGCGCAGAACGCGGTACTCGACGTGGACGTAATCGCCAACCACGGCAGCATTGCCTACTACGCGAACAACAACGGCGAGGAATTCACCGCTCCGATCGTCGCCAGCTTCGCCAAGAACGTCCGCTGGCAGGGTGTGCTCATCTACACCGTCGGTGAAGCGGCCCAGCACGCCGCGGCAGAGGACATCACCGCAGCTCTGCGCGACGGCGTCCTGCCGGTGGGTGAATCCGCCGGGCTCCCGCTCACCTGGTTCCCGCTGGAGGAAACCGCTGCCGCGCACGACGCCGTCGAGAACGGCACCACCGGAAAGATCCTCATCCGCGTGGAAAACGCTTAGTCAAGGGAAGTAAGGTCCGGTGCCGGACCGTGCGGGGGTTACGCCCGGCCGCGGCCGGGTGCAGGATGGGTGATACCCACCGAGGCAGCTGGACCTGAGCCTCAACCCCCAGTGAGGAAAGGCAGAATCCCATGGCAGATTTGGGCGGCATGGCAGACAAGGCCAAGGACGCGGCCAAGGATCATCCCGAGCAGGTTGATCAGGCCAAGGACAAGGTCAAGGACAAGATGAGCGGCAACAAGGACGACGAGCAGAAGTAGCTGCCGGCAGGAGGCCGGGCCATCCCCGAGGGATGGTCCGGCCTCCATCGTTTTCACCCTGTGTTGGATAGGCTTAGGTCATGTCAGTCCATACCCCGGGAACCTCAGTCGCCGCGCAACTGCAGAAGCTTATTCTCGACCACCCGGAAGTGAGTCCGTTCCTGGAGGCCTTTGCCGTCCATGCGGCTGACCTGTTCAGTGACCCGACCAAGATTCTCTGCAGCATTACCCTCAAGCGGGACAAACATGCCCAGACCGTGGCCACCAGCGGGCCGGAGGCGATCGAACTGGACGAGCTGCAGTACGGGTACGGCGACGGGCCCTGCCTGCACGCGGCGGAGACTGATGAACAAACCCTGGTGGACGACACCGGCACGGACCCCCGCTGGCGGGAGTATTTCGACGAAATCCGCAGCCGGGGCTATCACTCGATGCTTGCTGTGCCCTTGCTCATTGGGAACGACGGCGGCGCCGCCCTGAATCTCTATGCCCGGGCCAAGGGGATCTTCTCGGAAGAGCTCACCGGCCGCGTTCAGGAGTATGCAGAGGAAGCTGCCATCACCCTTCAGGTTGCCGTGCAGATCGCCAACCACAAGGACGTGGGTGAGAACCTGCGCAAGGCCATGGAATCCCGCACCGCTATTGACGTTGCGGTTGGCATTGTCGCCGGCCAGAACCGCTGCAGCCAGGAGGAGGCCTTCGCCATCCTCGGCCGCGCCTCCAGCAACCAGAACATCAAGCTGCGCGAACTGGCCGAGCGTTTGGTGGAATCGGTCACCGCCGCCAAGGTGGCAACCCACTTCGCCTAGGCGTCTTTCGGAGTGCAGCATCCGGTGATTCTGCTGGTCGCGGCAGCCGCACCTGCGGCACACTGGTCGCGTGAGCGGAAACCAGTGGGTGCTGCACGTTGACCTCGACCAGTTCATTGCGGCCGTTGAAGTGCTGCGGCGCCCGGAACTGGCGGGCAAACCGGTGATTGTGGGCGGCCGGGGCGACCCGGCCGAACGCGCCGTGGTCTCCACCGCGTCCTACGAAGCGCGGGCGTTCGGCGTGGGCTCCGGGATGCCGCTGCGGATCGCCGCCCGCAAGGTGCCCGACGCCGTCATCCTCCCCGTGGACGCCGAAGCCTACTTGGCCGCGTCCGACGTCGTGATGGCCACCCTGCGCGCCCAACCCGGCGCCGTCGTGCAGGTGCTGGGGTGGGACGAAGCCTTTGTCGGCACGCAGACGGAAGATCCGGAAGCCTACGCCCGGCACCTCCAGTCCGCCGTGCTGGAGCAGACGCAGCTGCACTGCAGCGTGGGCATCGGTGACACCCTGGTCCGGGCCAAAAACGCCACCGACCTGGGCAAACCCGCCGGTGTCTTCCGGCTCACCCGGGAGAACTGGCTGGAGGTGATGGGTGCCCGCCCCACCCGGGAGCTGTGGGGTGTCGGCGCCAAGATTTCCGGCCGGCTGGCCAAACTCGGCATCAGCACCGTTGCGGAGCTGGCCGCTGCCGATCCGCAGGCCCTGGTGCCGGAGTTCGGCCCGAAGATGGGGCCGTGGTACGCGGAGCTGGGCCGCGGCGACGGGTCCAGCACGGTGGATGACACGCCCTGGGTGGCGCGCGGGCACAGCCGGGAAACCACCTTCCAGCAGGACCTTACCGAGCCGGCACAGGTGGAAGCCGCCGTCCGGGAGCTGGCCGCGAACGTCCTGAAGGACGTCGCGGCCGAGGCCCGTCCGGTGATCGGCTTGACCCTGAAAGTCCGGTACGCACCGTTCACCACCAAAACGCACGCGCGGAAAATCCCGGAAACCTTTGACCGGGACGAGGTCCTGGCCCGATCGCTGGACCTGGCCGGCGCCATTGAGCCCGGTCGTCCCATCCGGCTGCTGGGCCTGCGTGCGGAAATGCCGATGCCCGATGACGCGCGGAAGGGACACACGCCCACCCGCGGCGGTTGGTGAGCGCGGCCGCGGCCGGCGCGGGGGCCTCCGCTCAACCGTCCAGCTGAAGTGCCGTCGCCGTGACAGCCGAGACGCGCAGGAAATCGAGTTTTCCTGCCGCCTCGGATCCGGCGGCAGCCGTGTAGGCGACAATGTGCAGGTCCGTGCCGGCCACGGTGAAAATGTCGCAGTCCAGCTCCACATCCCCGACGACGGCGTTCTGCACCACTTTCATTTCGGACTGGTGCTCGCTGACGGTTCCGCTGTCCCACAGTGCACGGAACCGTTCACTGGAGGCAGTCAGATCAGTAATTAGCTCCTGCACCCTGCGGTCATGCGGGTACCGTCCGTAAGCGCGGCGCAGGTCCGACACCAGGGATGCCTCAAAAATCTCCAAGCTGTCCTTCGGACAGATGATCCGAATTCCGCTGCTGCCCAGCGTTCGCCCGGCAAAGTGCGAGCGCAGGAGATTGGGACGCCCCTTGTCGGGCGGGATGGGCTCCCCGAGAAGGGCCGCCCACAGCGGACTGAAGGACAGCAGGTCCCAGGCGGCGGTGAACACGGCCACCGGTACTTCACCAAGCCGCGCCACCAGCCGCTGCACGCCGGGCGGGATATGCGTCGGAACTTCTCCGGGCCCGGGCGGAAGCAGCCCGGAAATCTCGAAGAGATGCGAGCGTTCGGTGTCGCTCAGCTGCAGCGCACGTGCCAGTGCCGCCGCCACCTGGGCGGAGGGCCGGCGGGCACGGCCCTGCTCAAGGCGCACCAGGTAATCAACACTGACACCTGCCAGCTGGGCCAGCTCCTCCCGCTTCAGCCCCGGCGCCCGCCGGAACCCGTAAACGGGCAGGCCCGCGTCCGCCGGCTGCAGCCGGTTCCGCCAGGAACGGAGAAGGGCACCCAAGTCAGAATCCTGCATGGCTAGAGTGTGACAGCCGCAAACCGGTTCTGGGTGGCATTGGCAGTCCCTATGCTGGCCCGTGCCACGACATCAGTCCGCAGCGGATCAAGACTAAGGCCATGACAACAACACTGATTACCGGCACCAACAAGGGCCTGGGTTATGAAACAGCACGCCGTCTCCTCGAAGCGGGGCATACCGTCTGGATGGGGGCGCGCGATGAAGTCCGCGGGCGGGAAGCGGCCGAGGCACTCGGCGGCATGTTCGTCCAGCTCGATGTCACCAGTGATTCCTCCGTGGAGGCCGCCGCCAAGACGGTGGCAGCTGCCGGCGGCTTGGACATCCTGGTCAACAACGCGGGCATTCCCGGACCCTTCGCCAAGGCGGAGGAACTGACGGCCGCCGATGCAGAGGCGGTGTACGGCACCAATGTGGTGGGCATTGTCCGCATGATGCACGCTTTCCTGCCGCTCCTGCGGAAGTCCGCCGCGGGAACGGTTGTGAACGTCACCAGCGGAGTGGGTTCCTTCGGCTTTGCGCACGACCCGGAGCGTGTCGAGTCCACCGTGGTGATGCCGCTGTACACCTCCTCGAAGTCCGCGGTGACCATGCTGACCGTGCAGTATGCCAAGGCCTTCCCGGAGCTGCGCATTAATGCGGCGGACCCGGGCTACACCGCCACTGATTTCAACCGGCGGCAGGGCACCCAGACGGTACGCGAGGGAACGGACGCCATCGTGGAGCTGGCCACCCGCGGCGGCTCCGGTCCCACCGGCACGTTCATCGACAGGTCCGGTGCCGCCCCGTTCTAGTATTACCGGCGCATCATCGTGCATGCGTGGCCGGGCGGGGTTTCTTCAGCACCCGCTCGGCCAGCTGATTGCCTGCGGGGTCCGGGTCCATCTCCATCCGCAGGCCCATCAGGGTATTGACGAGCATGCCGCGGGCAATGAAGCCGTCGGCCTCATCGGGGGCCAGCTCCGCTTCCTCCAGCAGGAATTTCAGCAACCGAACAAAACCCGCACGTGCTGCGGCCCCGATCACGGGATCCGAGCCCATCGCAAAGGCATGCATCAGGGGAAGATGGACGCCGCGCTGCTCAGCCAGCCGGATGTACGCGGCACCCAGGCGCTCCGACCTTGACGACTCATCCCCGGGCAGGGCCTTGCGGAATTCGTCCAGGATGAAATCCAGGGACTGGCCGATAACCGCGAGGAAAAGCTGTTCCTTGGTCCCGAACATCCGCACCACGTAGGCCTGGCTGATGCCCGCTTCACGGGCGATCCGGTCGGTCGTCGCACCGTGGTAGCCGTGTTGCGCGAAGACCTCGGCTGCCGCACCCAGGGTCTCCTGGCGCCGCTCTGCCGCGGACAAACGGGGAACAGTCTGGCGGGGGGCTTGCTTATCCATGCATTGAGGTTATCATTCGATTACTTGTTAAGTAATCAGTTGATTACAACCTAAAGGGGACATCATGAGCTTATCCAAGCCGGCCACGCCATCGCCGGGACCAACCGGAGCCCGCCTGGTGGCCATGCTGGGGAGCCAGATCATCGTCACGGCCCTAGTTGCCGCCGCTTTTGTCGGCCTATATGTGGGGCTGCAGCGGGACCCGCAGCCGCATCATCTGCCCCTGGCGGTGGTGGGCACGGATCTGGTCGACGGCACCTCCCGTGCCTTGGGCGCGAGCGCGGCCGTGGTTCCGGCTCCTGACGAGGCGGCGGCCCGGCAGCTGCTCCAAGAGCATCAGGCCGTTGCGGCGCTGATACCCCGTTCCGATGCGGCGGGTTTGGATCTGATCACGGCCGGGGCTAACGGGCGCAGTGCGGTGGGGGCGGCAAGCGCCATGGCCGCAGGGGTGGCTGAAGCGGCACATTTGCCGATCGTGTCCACCACGGACGCCGTACCGCTCGCCCGGCAGGACCTGCAGGGACTGTCCGGCTTCTATCTCGTCTTCGGTGTCACCCTCGCCTCATTCATCCTGGCGCAGATCATGTACTCGGTTGCCGCCCTCGTCCGGCTCCGCTGGCGGGTCCTAACCCTCGTGGCCGGCGCGGTGGCGATTGCCGCAGCAGCCGCCATCCTCGCCGGGCCGGTATACGGGGCCGTCCCCTCCCCTGCGGTGGCGGTGATCCCGATACTGACGCTGCTGGGCATCGGGGTCTCATTCTCCTCCCTGGCTTTCGCCAGCCTGCTGGGCCCCTTCGGCAACATCATCTCCACCCTCCTGTTCACCACGCTGGGCAACGCCGCCGGCGGCGCCACCGTCAGCGCCTTCCTGATGCCGGCCGCGATCGCCCGCATCGGCGCCGGCTTACCGCCGGGTGCCGCGTTCCGTGCCATCACCGACACGAGCTACTTTGACGGGCGCGGCTCGCTGGAGCCGGTCATCATTCTTCTGTGCTGGGTTCTTGCAGCGGGCAGCGCCCTGGGCCTGCATGCGGCACGTGATCGGCGCAAGTCCGGTGCGGCGTCGACGGCGGCACAGGCGGACTCCCTGCACCTGGGGGCAGCCACTGCGTCACCGGCCTGACCACGGCCCGGCCGCAACAGGTGACGTTTGCTGAACGGCTAACCAATTGTGCTTTGTAGCTAAGGATGTTAGCTTTGCCGTACACACCTAGCCGGAGGGCACATCATGACCGAGTACATGAGCATTGGATCACACCGCCTCGCCTACGACCTGCAGGGGGACGGCCCGCTTGTGGTCCTCGCCCACGGCATGGGCGACAGCCGCCGCTCCTACCGCTTCGTTATGCCGGCGCTGGTCGCCGCCGGCTACCGGGTTGCCAACCTGGATATCCGCGGCTGCGGCGAGTCCAGCACCGACTGGCCCGGCTACAGCCGAACGGACATCGCCGGGGACCTCGTGGCGCTGGTGAAACACCTCGGCGGGCCGGCGGTTCTCGTGGGACAGTCCATCAGCGGCGGCGCCGGCACCATCGCGGCCGCCGATGCCCCGGACCTGATTGCCGGCGTCGTTGAGCTTGCCCCGTTCACTCGGAAACAGTCCATGGACCTGGCCGGCATGCTCCGCGTCCAGCCCTACCGCGCCGCCTCGGTCCAGCTGATGCTCACCATGCTCCGCGGGAACGTGGCGAACTGGCTGAAGTACCTCGACACCGCAATCCCCGTGAAGCCCGCCGACTGGGCTTCCGAACGGTCACGGATCGCCGCAACCATGCAGGACCCGGGGCATATGAAGGTCCTGCAGGCCATGATGAAGACCACGCCCGTCGACGCCGGTGCCCGCCTCGCCGATGTCGCCTCCCCCGTCCTCATCATCCAGGGCTCCGCAGACCCGGACTGGGCGGACCCCCGCGCCGAGGGCGAACGCATCATCGCCGACCTCCCCGCGGGCCTCGGCCGGCTCGAGGTCATCGAGGGAGCGGGCCACTACCCCCATGCGCAAACGCCCAATGAGGTTCTGGACCTGATGCTGCCGTTCCTTGCCGGCATCTTCGGGGAACCCGATCATGCCTAGGGCCGGGCTCAGTACGGCCGCCGTCGTCGAACGCGCGGCACAGATGCTGGACGAGCCGCACAGCGAGGGCCTGAACCTCGCAGCGGTTGCGGAAAGCTTCGGCGTCCGGGTGCCCTCGCTGTACAAACACGTCGACGGCGTGGCCGGCCTCCAGCGCGGCGTTATCCTCCTGGCGAAGCGTTCACTGACACGCGCCATCACCCAGGCAGCCATCGGCCGGTCAAGGGACGAGGCGATCATCGGCATTGCGGTCGCGTACCGCGGATGGGCGCTGCAGCACCGCGGCCAGTACCCCCTGACAATGCTGCCCGTGGCCGGCGAGGACCCGGAGGAAGCTGAGGTCGCAGCCGCTTTCCTGGAGGTCATGAACAGTGTCCTGGCGGGCTACCAGCTGACTGGGGAGGATGCCGTTGACGGAATCCGGTTCCTGCGGGCGGCGCTCCACGGTTTCGTTTCCCTCGAAACCATGCGCAGTTTTGAGCTGCCCAACAGCCTCGAACGCAGCTTCAACCGCCTGGTGGAGAGCATCACCACCGCCCTGGACGGCTGGGGGCGCCCGTAAACGCCGCTGCGGCAAATAGTCACCATGCTTCCGTTTTGACGCTGGGCTGTGACCGGTGCCATAGTCTACGGGTGCATTTGTTAGTGCCCCGAACAACCAGAGGGCACAAGTAAGCGCATGCCAACGCCCTTCAACGCCTGCCGCTGCGGCTTTTAACTCCGGCGGCAACCCGGCCGGATCACATAGACAAAAGGACAACGACCGATGACACAGCAAGCGGCCAGCCCGGAGCAAAAGGCTCCCGACCGCACGGCCGAAACCAGCATCGAGCACGAGGATGCGGGGTACCAGAAGGGCCTCAAACCCCGCCAGGTGCAGATGATCGCCATTGGCGGCGCCATCGGCACCGGCCTGTTCATGGGTGCCGGCGGGCGCCTGGCCACGGCAGGGCCGTCACTGGTCATCAGCTACGCCGTCTGCGGTTTCTTCGCCTTCATGATCCTGCGGGCCCTGGGCGAACTGGTCATGCACCGGCCCACCACCGGCTCCTTCGTCTCCTACGCCCGCGAGTTCTTCGGCGAAAAGGCCGCCTTCGTGTCGGGCTGGCTGTACTGGTTGAACTGGGCAATGACGGCGATCGTGGACATCACCGCCGTCGCGCTGTACATGAACTTCTTCAAGAAATACTGGGCGCCCATCGCCGAGGTGCCGCAGTGGAGCTGGGCGCTGGCCGCCCTGCTGCTGGTACTCGGCCTGAACCTGATCAGCGTCAAGGTGTTCGGTGAACTGGAGTTCTGGTTCGCCCTGATCAAGGTGGTGGCCCTGGTTGCCTTCCTGATCGTGGGCATCTGCTTCGTGATCTTCGGTACTCCGGTGGACGGCCAGCAGGTTGGCTTCAGCCTCATCTCCGACAACGGCGGCCTGTTCCCCAACGGCCTGCTGCCCGCCGTCGTCGTTATGCAGGGTGTGGTGTTTGCCTACGCCTCGATCGAACTCATCGGCACCGCCGCCGGCGAGACGGAACACCCGGAAAAGATCATGCCCCGCGCCATCAACACGGTGGTTATCCGTATCGCCGTGTTCTACGTCGGAACGCTGGTCCTGCTCTCGCTGCTGCTGCCTTACAGCTCCTACCACGCCGGGGAAAGCCCGTTCGTCACCTTCTTCGGCTCCATCGGCGTCGGCGGCGTGGACGCGATCATGAACCTGGTGGTCCTGACCGCGGCGCTGTCCTCGCTCAACGCCGGCCTGTACTCCACCGGCCGCATCATGCGCTCCATGTCCGTGGCCGGTTCCGCCCCGAAGTTCGCGGCGCGGATGAACAAGGCAGGCGTCCCCTACGGCGGCATCGCCATGACCGCCGTGGTGGCCCTGCTCGGCGTCATCCTGAACGCCGTGGTCCCGGCCGATGCCTTCGAAATTGTGCTGAACGTGGCGTCGCTGGGCATCATCAGCACCTGGGCCATGATCGTCCTGTGCCAGATGGAGCTCACCAAGCGGGCTAAGAAGGGTGACCTGGAGCGCCCGGCATTCCGGATGCCCGGCGCTCCCGTCACCGGATGGATCACGCTGGCGTTCCTGCTCGCAGTGCTGATCCTGATGGCCTTCGATTCACCTGTGGGCACCTGGACCATAGCCTCCCTGGTGGTCATCATCCCTGCGCTGATGCTCGGCTGGCGGCTCTGCCGCGACCGCGTCCTGGAAATCGCCGCCTCCCGCGGGGGCGACGGCGAGTAAGCGCTTGTAGCGGGACGTCCGGCCCCGGGGCGTCAGCTCCGGGGCGTCAGCTCCGGGGCGTCAGCTCCGGGGCCGGACGTCCCAGAGGTGGTGGAGTGCGTCGTGGATGAAATAGCGGGCCAGGGAGTCGACGGTAAAGGCACTGCCGTCCGAGCGCAGCCCGCGCCGGGCCAGCTGGCCGGGGCCGACGGCGGCAAAGGCTGCCGCCGTCGACTCCGCTTCCGCACCCAGCTCGGCAGCCACCACCGCCGGATCCTGTTCCGCGTACCGTTCGGCCACTGCGGTGGCGTCCTGGTCCCAGTCGGCGAATCCGACGCCGTCGTTCTCCAGCATCAGGCCTAACCTCGTCCGATAGACCCGGCACAGATCCCGTACGTGCGCCACCTGACGGAACTGCTCCGGGCGAGGCTGCTGGGGCGAAACCGATCCGGCTAAGAGGTCATCACCCGCGCGGCGTCCGCGTTGCCCTCAACCCAGAAGATGCGCTGCTTGAGGCGGTTGATCTTCCACCCCTCGGCAGTCCGGACCATGTGGTTTTCGTACGATCCGCGCATCAGGTAGAACTCCCCGCCGGGAGCCCCTTCCTTGTAGTGCTGGGCATACATATAGGAAGTGCAGAGCGCTTTGTCCGGGTCCTGGTCGTCGAACTCCACAATATGGTTGGGGCTCAGGTGCTGACGGGCATCCCAGGCGCCCAGGCCAGCTTCGGCAAAACCGATGAACTGGTCCCGGGCGAAGTCTGCGGCTGGAAGGCCCGCTTCGGAAAAGTCAATGTGGACAGGATCGGTGAAGAGTTCCGCGTACCGCTCCCAGTCCGCAGCATCAATCGACATGGCGTAACGGATCACCACGTCAGTGATTTCCTGGCGGTCTTCGATGCGCTGGATGCGGAGGGACAAATCGGCTGTTGTCATGGGGATTTCCTTCTTGAGGGGGCCAGTACGTTGGGGCCTGCATGCTCCGGGAAAAAGAGGCAGAATAGATTGCAGGCAAGTAGGTTGGCTACTTATTGTTGGTTACTCGTAAAAAGTAAGCGTGGAGGACGGGAATGTCAAGGACACCAGCACCGGATCTGTTCTCCCCTGGGGAGCAGGCGAGCGCCTGCGACGTACTCAGTGAGCCCCTGGCCCGCGTCATGACCATGCTGGGAAAGCGTTGGACGGGCGTAGTGCTCAGCACCCTCATGCAGGGGCCGGTGTTCTTCAACGATTTGAAGCGCGGCATTCCGGGGATTAGTGACCGCATTCTCAATGAACGGCTGGTCGAGCTGGCGGAACTCGGCCTGGTCACCCGCACCGTCGTCGACGCCGGCCCTGTCCGGGTGCAGTACGAGTTGACCGGGCACGGAGCTGCCATGCGCCCGGCTCTTCTCGAACTCACACGCTGGGCCGAAGAGCACCTGCGGTAACCCCCGCACCGGCAGGGCATTCGGCCCAGCGTGAAATGTGTTGGTGCTGGACCACGGCGCAAGGAAACTGCGGTGAAGATCCTGGTGCCGCCGTCGGGCAGTGGTAGTACGGTCACAGGATTCACGGCGGCATCCGGGAGGCTCTCATGGAACTGACCAAGTACGGGCACGCCTGCGTCCGGCTCACGGCGGGTTCCGACACCGTGGCCATCGACCCGGGCGGCCTGACCCCGCAGCCGGAGGCGTGGCGCACCGCCCGGGCGGTGCTGATCACGCATGAGCATTTTGACCACTTCGACCCGCGCCTCCTTTGATGCCGCGCTGGCTGAAACTCCGGACCTGCGCATCCTCACCTGCGCCGGGGTGGCTGGAAAGCTCGACGCCGCCCCGCACCTGCGTGAGCATGTGGAGGTGCTGAAGGACGGCCAGGCCGCCACGGTTGGGAACTTGGCCGTAGCGGCCGTCGGATCGCTGCACAACTACAGCCATCCGGATGTGGAGCCCGTCAACAACATCGGGTTCCTGATCAATGACACCGTGCTGCACCCCGGGGACGCCCTCACCGCCATGCCGGCGCCGGTGCTCCTCGCTCCCGGACAGGCACCGTGGCTGACGGTGCCGGACCTGATTGGCTATCTCCGGGGTGCGGAGAGTGAGCGGATTTATCCGGTTCATGACGGGCTGCTGAACGAGGCGGGCCTGCAGGTGCTGGACGCCCCCACGAAAAAGCAATATTTACCGTTTTCCAGCCGGAAAACGGTAAATCGTGCCTCTTCGAGCGCGACAACGGTAATTTTTGCCTTCTCGTTTCGCGACCCCCAGCCGCCCGCGCCGTCGTCGCTCGCGGGAAAGTTTGTCAATCCCTCTTGACACTGCCGAAACCGTCAATCAGAGTTGACGCCATGGAAGACCATTCACAAACGGCCGCTGCGGCGGCAAGCCCCGATCCGGCAACCGGCCTGCGCGCCGTCGTCGCCCTCGGCAGGCTGCGTGACCGGCTCGAGGCCGTTCAGGTGGCCAACGCCCGCGCACAGGGCTGGTCCTGGCAGGCAATCGCGGACCAGCTGGGCATCAGCAAGCAGGCCGTCCACCAGAAATACAACCGGAAAGCGAAGTAGCGCCATGTTTGAACGGTTTACTGAACAGGCCCGGCAGGGCGTCATCAACGCCCAGGAGGAAGCCCGCTCCCTGGACGCAACCCAGATCCTTCCGGCTCATCTGCTGGTGGGCATAGTTGCGGCGGCGGAACAATCCGCACCACCCCTGGCTGCCCTGCTGGGCGGGTACGGGCTCACTTCTACCCAGCTGCGCTCGGAACTGCAGGGGCAGGGTGAGGAGCACGACGACGCCGCAGCGCTCGGGTCCCTGGGTATCGACCTGGAGGAGGTGCGCCGCGCCGTCGACGCACAGTTTGGCGAGGGCACCCTGGACGCTGCCGGCCCCGCCAATGCTCCGCGGCGCCGCCGTTTCGGCTTGGGCGGCGGGCATATTCCGTTTACTGCCCCGGCAAAAGCGGTCCTGACGTCCAGCCTGCGTGAATCGACGGCGCGCCGGGACGGCTCCATCGGCGTGGAGCACCTGCTTCTGGGGCTGCTGCGCGGCGCCGACCCGTCGGCCCTGGCCCTGGTCCGCCGGCATGTGGGGCCGGACGAACTCAGGGCGCGGATCCTGGATGCGATGGACGCGGCGGCCTGAGCAAACGGCCGGCGGGGCGGGGCGAGACAGGTCGGGGCGAGGCTGGGAGCGAACACAAGGCCCGCGCCCGCCCACGCCGCCAGGTTCGCGGCTAGACTGAAATGGACCCTGGCAACAGTGCAGCCACCCCGCCCCGCAGAATCCGGGCGACGCCGGCAGCCCTGCAGGCACTCATCTCACGAGAGGATCATGATGTCTCGTCTTACTCTGGGGAACATCTTCAAGGTCGCCGTCGCGCTCTTCTTCTTCCCGTTCCTGCCGCTGCTGGTGCTGATGATCGGCGTGCGCAGGAGGAACATCAAAGTGATTCTCGAGGGTGCCCTTTATGTCGGCCTGGTCCTGGCCGCCGTCGCCGCCGCGGACACCACGTCCTTCCTTCTCACCACCTTTGTGGTTCTTGGGATGATTGCCGTGTCGGGCATCCGGTCCTACAACCTTCGCGACCTCTGGCTGCATCGGCGGGTCCGCGCATGGCAACGCAATGGCATGGCCCCGTTCCCCGCAGCCGAGCAGCCCGCCGACACCCCGGCTGGGGCAGCCTCTTCAACACTGGGACTGTCACCGGCCCTGAAATGGTCATCCTCAGTAGCCAAGCAGAACAGGAACAGGCTTCCGGCCGAGGCGTATGCCAGCGTCCTGGAAATATGCCGGACGCTGGACTCGGTGATCGAGACCGAAACGCGGCAGCCTTCGGGCGACCCCCAGTTCGAGTACGAACTTTCGGCCACCGTGCGCGATTACCTGCCCAGCGTCCTGCGGAGCTACCTGGCCATCCCGGCCAACATGCTGGACAGCAAGCAGGCGAGCGGGCGGACCCCCAACCAGGAACTCGTTGAGCAGCTTGAGCTCCTGTCCGGGCAGGCCAACACGCTGCACGCCAGCCGGCACCGCCGCTCTTCGGCGGACCTGACCACCAGCGGAAACTTCCTGCGGGACCGGTTTGGTTACCGTCAGGGCGGCTACGACTTCGGGATCAAATAACCGCCGCGGGATCACCAGAAGCTGGAAAAGCGGACGATGAAGAAAAACGCCGCGCAAAAGACCGCTAGGCCAGACACCCACAGGGCACCCTTCTGGAGGGCCCGGCTCCCAACATGGCGCCTCAGCCGAACGATTGCCCAGATGAGCATCGCGACCGAGATCAACGGGAAGAGGAAGTACACCAAGCCGATAATGGAGCCCACGAGGAGCCAGATATCGGCCCAGGAACGTGCGGGATCAGACGGGGCGGCCGGTGCGGGCGTGGCGGCCGCGGCAATCTGCTCGACGGGACCGAAATCCGCGATGACGCGTTCAGCGGTCTCCTCCGATGCTCCGTACCGGTTGAGCATCTCGGCGGCATCCTCGCGCATTGCCTGGACCGTCTCTGCGTGCTCGCGCGGATCGGTGCCGATCAGCGCCCGGTCCAGATCGGCGAAGTAGGCCTCCAGCAGTGCCGGCATCGGTTCAGTGGTGGTCATGAGGTTTCCTTAATCATGGTCGTAACGTCTGCGGCGAACTGGTGCCAGGTCCGGGTAAAGACCTTCAGTGCGCTCTCGCCCGCATCGGTGAGGTGGTAGTAGCGGCGGGGCGGCCCAACCGGTGACGGCTCCAGCGTTGTGATTACCCAGCCTTGCTGCCGCAGGCGCGAAAGCAACGGATAGAGGGTGCCCCCGCTGGCGAACAGCACTTCACCCTCTCCGAGACGCTCCGCGATCTCCAGCCCGTACGCGGGCCCGGAGCGCAGGCAGGCGAGGACGCAGTAGTCCACTGTGCCTTTGCGAAGTTGAGTCAGAATGGACTCAGCGGTAGGTGTCATGCACTGCACGGTACCGGTATCTTGCAGTGCATGCAACCGGTGTGCAACCAGTCTTCTGCGGCGAACGGCCGGACGTGCCTCGACCTGTCGGATTTACAGCCGGACGGTTCCCTTGATGCAGCTCGTGACGTGGCCGCCTACCCAGATTTTCCCGTCGCGCTGGCTCATATGCACCCGACCCCGGCGGCCGAGGACGGTTCCCTGCGACGCCGTGTAGGGCGGTGCCGCGTTAGCCGTGTCGGTGAGCCACTGCCCCAGGCCCGCGTTGAGGCTGCCCGTTACCGGGTCTTCCCATACGGGGTCTCCGCCCACAAAGGCACGCACCTCAAAGGCAGCCTCACCCGCGGCGTCGTAGGGTCCCACAACACCGATTTCCAGCTCGCCCGCTTTCCCCGGATCGGGCTGCAGGTCCAGGACCTCCCGGGCCGAGGCAAGCCGGACCCCAATCCACTGCGGACCGTTCACCAGCCACGACGCCGCAAGGATTTTCTCCCGCTGGATCCCCAGGATGTCCGCCAGCCGGTGGATCAGCGGCTCGTCAACCGGACCGTAGCGGGTCAGCGGCGGCGCCTGGAAAGCCAGTGAATCCCCGTCGGCCCGGACCGGGATCAGTCCCGCGGCGCATTCCTGCCTAACCGTTCCGTCCACTCCGGGGCGCCCGCCGGCGTCGAGCCAGGCCCGGGCCGCTCCCAGAGTGGGATGGCCAGCGAACGGCAGTTCTTCCTTGCCGGTGAAGATCCGCACCCGGTAGTCAGCCTCGGGGCTGCTCGGGGGCAGGAGGAACGTTGTCTCGGACAGGTTGGTCCAGGCGGCGAAGCGCTGCATCTGCTCGGCACTGAGACCGTCGGCATCATGGACCACCGCCAGTGCGTTGCCCCGGTAGGGCTCATCCGAGAAGACATCGACTTCGCTGTAGGGGCGCGTTCTCATCGCGCCACTCTAACAAGGTCCCCGGACACCTCGGCGCCCGGGGACCGTGCTTACAGCTCAGCCGTTGTAGGGGGCTTCGACGTCGATCACCCAGGTCACGCCGAAACGGTCCGTGAGCATTCCGAACCCCGGGCTCCACGCCGAAGCCGCGAGCGGCTCGATGATCTGCGCGCCGTCGGCCAGTGCACCCCAGAGCTTCTCCACTTCCTCCATGCTCTGCCCGCGCAGTGACTGGAAGAAGGTGCGGTCGGTAACGGTGGTGCCGTTTTCCCGGCGGGTAGTGCCGGCGGCCCCGGCGGTGTCCGTACCGTCCTGGCCGGGGATGTCGTAGGCCATCAGGCGGAAGCCGTCCGCGGTTTCAAGCTGGCCGAACACAATCTTGTCCGCCCCCGGCATGTCCTTCGGCATTCCGAAGTCGCCGTACGTGGCGGCAGTGACGTTGCCGCCGAAGACCGACTGGTAGAACTCAAGCGCAGGAGCAGCGGTGCCGCGGAAGTTCAGGTGGGTTGTGGTGGTGATGCTCATGGGATCTGTCCTTTTCAGTGACGGCGAGAGCCGCTGTTTGTGGCTCTGAGAACACACTGAGCCCGGTAGCGGACAGGTTGTGTCCTCTACTCCGGGCATACTCGGACCATGCCCGGAACCTCGTCTCGAATGCTCGCCCTGCTCTCGCTGCTGCAGTCCCGCCGGGACTGGCCGGGGCAGGTCCTGGCCGAGCGCCTGGACGTAACCGCCCGGACCGTCCGCCGCGACGTTGACCGGCTGCGCGAGCTCGGCTATTCCATCGCCGCCATCAAGGGGCCCGACGGCGGCTACCGGCTGGCGGCCGGCTCGGAACTGCCGCCGCTGCTCTTTGATGACGAGCAGGCGGTGGCCATTGCCGTTGCACTGCAGAGCGCACCCTCAAGCGGAGTGGAGCTCGACGACGCCGCGGCCAGGGCGCTGACCACGGTGAAGCAGGTGATGCCCTCGCGGCTGCGGCACCGCATTGAGGGAATCCGGTTCACCGACACCGTCTCTTCCGCGCGGGTGGACCCGAAGGTCCTCGAAGCGGTCAGCACCGCCGCCCGGGACCGGCGGATCCTCCGCTTCGACTACGGCGGGGACGAGTCCGGGCCGCCGCGGCGCGTAGAGCCGCACGCCGTCGTCGCCCGGCAGGGCCGCTGGTACCTGATCGGCTGGGACCTGGAAAAGGCCGACTGGCGGATCTTCCGGCTGGATCGCATGACGCCCAAGTTCCCGGGAGGGGCGGTGTTTGCGCCGCGGCCCATCCCCACCGGCAGTGCGGCCACGTTCCTCGCCGCCCGGATGAAGGGCTCCGACGACGGCGACGCCTGGCCTTGCTACGGGGAGCTGCTCATCGAACTCCCTGCCACCGGGATTGCGCCGTGGCTGGGTGACGGCGAATTAGAGCAGGTCTCCGACACTGCCTGCCGCGTGCGGGTAGGTTCGTGGTCATGGGCGGGGCTGATTTCTTGGGCATTGCGCTTCGACACTCCGTTCACCGTCCTTGGCCCAGACGCGTTTCGCGACTCGCTCGCCGGCTTCGCCGCCCGGATCACCGCCGCCCACGCCGACCCGAGGAGCACCGCCGATGCCTGACACACCCGGACCACCCGAGCTCCTGGTTGCCGACGCCGCCGCCTGGCGGGCCTGGCTGGATGAGCACGAATCCACCAGCAACGGGGTGTGGCTGATCCTCGCCAAGAAGGGCGTGCTGGTGCCGACCTCGCTGACGTACGCCCAGGCCCTGGATGAAGCGCTGTGCAGCGGCTGGATTGACGGCCGCAAGCAAAGCGTGGACGCCACCACGTACCGCCAGCACTTCACGCCCCGGCGGGCACGGTCGCTGTGGTCGCAGCGCAACATCGGTCACGTCGGCCGGCTCATCGACGCCGGGCGGATGCGCGAGCGCGGCTTCGCCGAAATCAGCCGCGCGCAGGCGGACGGGCGGTGGGACCGGGCCTACGCCGGGGCCGGAACCGTCGAGGTCCCGGTCGATTTGGCCGCAGCGCTCGACGCCGATCCGGCGGCCGCCGCTGCGTTCGCCGGCCTCAGCCGGGCCGCCCGCTATCCGATCCTGCTGCAGATTGTCACCGCGCCGAACGACGCCGTGCGTGCAGCGCGCATCGTTCGGGAAGTTGGCAGGCTGGCAGGTGATTGATCTGGCCTGCGGAACTGGACACCCGGCGGCGGTGTTGGCGCGCTCCCGATCAGACCTCGAGATCATCGGAGTTGACAGCACGCCGGCCATGATCGAGCGGGCCCGGCAAAAGTCGGCCGAGGAGAGCGACCACGTCCGCTTCGAGGTGATGAGTCTTGAAGCCCGCAATCACAATGCCGCATTTTGATGCTGTCGCGCGCGGGCTGCAGCAGCCCGCCACCTATGGGCCGGGATCAACGCGGCTCCGCCCCTGGAAGATAGGCTCCGCCCCTGGAAGATAGGCTCCGCCCCTGGAAGATATAGGTCTAGTGGTGGGTTGGCGGGTGGAGGAGCGTTTCGAAGTCCGGGGCGGTGTTGGCTGGTGCGGCAGGCCCCTCCGGGATGTTTTGAAGTGCTGCGATTAGTTCGGCGGAGGCTCGTTGAACACGGGTTTCAAGGGATTGTTCCGTAGCCGAGCCGGCACCCCAGTCTTCAGGCGACGCGTAGACCGCCGTGGGCATGACGGCGGCGCGCAGGTAGATGAACAGGGGCCGCATGGCATGCTCCAACATGAGTGCGTGGCGCGGGCTGCCTCCTGTTGCTGCGAGGAGGACGGGCTTGCGGGCAAGGGCTGCGGTATCCAGAAGGTCAAAAAAGGACTTGAAGAGCCCACTGTAGGATCCGGAGAACACAGGACTGACGACGATGAGGGCGTCAGCCCGGCTGATCCGATCGATGATCGCTGCGAGCTTTGGTGCGGGGTATCCGGTGATGAAATTGCCCGCGACGTCCAGGGCGTGATCACGCAGTTCCACGGTGTCCACTTCGAGTGAAGTGCCCGGTGGGCTTATCCGGACCACGGTCTCCGACAGTTGATCTGCCAGCATCCTGCTCGAGGAGGGATCTCCCAGGCCAGCGGTTACGACCATTAGTTGTGTCATTGCTAATCCTTCTACTTGCCATTTTATGTTGCCGGGCACATAGTTGAACGGTACCTCCGGTCCGTTCATTCCCAGCCCGAAGCATCCAGGTGGTGGGAATACATTTCATTTCCACCCAGTTACGTGGTTGGCAACATAAATTCATACTGCTCCACCCACCGTGACCATGGCCGCGAAAGGGATGAAGCTACTTCGAGGGGAGAGATCATGCAGATAGGCATTTTCAGCGTCGGCGACCGCAGTGCTGACCCGGCAACGGGCCGGGCACCTACTGAACAGGAACGGATCAAAGGAACCGTTGAACTGGCGCTTCGGGCCGAACAGGCAGGGCTTGACGTGTTTGCCACCGGCGAGCACCACATCCCTCCATACATCGCATCCTCACCCACGACCCTCCTCGGTTTCATCGCGGCCAGGACAAGCACCCTGCGTCTGTCGACGTCGACGACCCTGATCACAACGAACGACCCGGTAAGAATTGCCGAAGACTATGCGATGCTCCAGCACCTGTCCGACGGCCGTCTTGACCTGATGCTCGGGCGCGGCAACAGCGCCCCCGTCTACGGCTGGTTCGGGAAGGAACCCCGCCACGGCATCGATCTAGCGGTTGAGAACTATGCACTGCTGCGCCGCCTGTGGGACGAGGAGCGTGTCACATGGGCGGGAAAGTTCCGCACACCGCTGCAGAACTTCCAATCCACACCTCGGCCCCTGGACGGCAAAGCCCCCTTTGTTTGGCACGGCTCGGTGCGCAGCCCGGAAATCGCCGAGCAGGCCGCCTACTACGGTGATGGGTACTTCGCGAACCATATTTTCGGCCCTCCCCAGCACACGGCGCGCATGATTGACCTGTACCGCGGCCGGTTTGAACACTACGGACACGGCACGGCAGACCAGGCGATAGTCGGCATCGGTGCGCACGCATTTATCCGCAAGAATTCACAGGACGCAGTCCGTGAGTTCCAGCCGTACTTTGACAATGCGCCGATGTTCCCGGGCGGCTCGGCACTGTCCGACTACATGTCGCAGACCCCCACTATCGTCGGAAGCCCGCAGCAAGTCATTGAGAAGACCCTGTCTTTCCGGAGCTACACAGGTGATGTGCAGCGCATCCTGTTCGCCCTCGAAGTCGGAGGGGTTCCCTTGAAGACGACCCTGGAGCAGATCGACATGCTGGGGGAATACGTCGTTCCTGTCCTCCGGAAAGAGCTGGCCTTCGCGTCGGCCTGACTATTCCCCTCTGAACGAACGGCTGCGCTGAGTAATCGGAGGCGGCCGACGCCGGCGCTGAGCCGGCACCCCGGCGGCAAGGCATGCATTCGGAGTAACCAACCCAAATCGACCACTCAAAATGTGGTCGGCAACTTATAGGAGAAATCATGAACTCTAATCGAGTAGTAGTTATCACCGGCGCTGCCGGTGGAGTCGGATCCGTCCTCGTTGAACGGTTCCTCGCCAACGGCGATGCCGTCATCGCCGCTGACGCCAGTGAGGACGTCCTGGCGGCTTGGCGTGAGCGGTGGGATGCCGACGCAAGACTGTTCACTATTGCGGGGGATATTTCCACCGACGAGGACGTTGCCCGTCTGGCCGAGTTCACCCGCACGAGCACGGGACGCGTCGATGTACTGATCAATGCCGCTGGATTCTTCCCTTTCGCTCGGGTGGAGGACATGAGCGCCGCTCAATGGCGAAGAATCATCGACGTCAACCTCACCGGAACCTTCCTGGTCACTCAGGCGCTCCTTCCCCTGATGAAAGAGCAGGGTTCGGGGCGGATTATCAATTACGGCTCCGGATCGGTGTTTGACGGCACAGCGGGACAAGCCCACTATGTGGCTGCCAAGGCGGGAGTTGTCGGGTTTTCCCGGTCCCTGGCTCGGGAAATCGGCGGTTACGGCATCACCGTCAACGTCATTACCCCGGGGCTGACCGTCACGAAGGCCGTCCGCGACAGCTTCCCCGAATCGATCCTCCACGCACAGCGCGATGCCCGTGCGCTCAAGCGCGACGAGACCCCCGAGGATCTCGTCGGGCCAACTTTCTTCCTCGCCTCGGAGGACTCGGCCTTCATTACCGGGCAGATCCTCAACGTGGACGGCGGTGCATACATGTACTGACCTCCAGTCCCCCTCGCCATCCCGGCGGCCCCCTGGGCAGCCCCCGTGGCCACCGCGGCAACCAGCAGAAAAATGCAACACCCAAAACAAGAACAGGAAAAATCATGACCACTCTTTGGGACCCCATCACCGTAGGTAACGTCCACCTCAACCACCGTCTCGCCATGGCTCCAATGACCCGGAGCCGTGCTCAGGCCGATGGAACCCCCGGGGAGCTGACGGCCGAGTACTACGCCCAGCGTGCCTCGCTCGGCCTGATTATCACCGAAGGTGTGCAGCCCTCGGATGACGGGCAGGGGTACATCAATACTCCCGGCATCTACACCGACGCGCATGTAGCGGGCTGGCAGCCCGTGACCGACGCAGTTCACAGCGCAGGAGGGGCGGTCTTCATGCAGCTGATGCATGTGGGCCGCATGTCCCACCCGGACAACACTCCGCACCACCGCACCCCCGTGGCTCCCTCAGCGATCGCACCCGGCCTTGCGATGTTCACTGCCAAGGGAATGCAGGACGCCCCCACCCCTCGGGCACTCACCGTTGCCGAGATCCAGTCAACGGTGCAGGACTTCCGAACCGCCGCTGCAGCGGCAATCCGCGCGGGAGCCGACGGCGTCGAAATCCATGCCGCAAATGGTTACCTGCTCCACCAGTTCTTCGCGCCCAACGCCAACGAGCGGACCGATGAGTACGGGGGCTCTGTCGAGAACCGGGCCCGGTTCGCCCTTGAAGTGGCCACAGCAGTGGTGGAGGAAATCGGGGCGGAACGAACCGGCATCCGCATCTCTCCCGCTGCAAAGATCGGAGGGCTGAATGAAGGGCCGGGAAGCGCGGATCTTTACCGGCACCTCGTCAGGGAGCTTGCTCCGCTCAACCTCGCCTATGTTCACCTGATGCACTCCGGAGACGAAGAGCTGCTCCGGGACATCCGGAGGATCTGGCCCAACGCACTCCTAGTGCTGCGGCCCGGACGAGCACGTGCCGACCTGGCCAAGGACGTTGAAGCTGGTTTGGCCGACATTGCCCCGATTGGATCATGGGCGCTGGCGAACCCGGACGTTGTGGAACGTCTCCGAACCGGAGCGGACTTCAACGAAGGAGACCGGACGACCTTCTACGGCGGAGGCGCAGCGGGATACACGGACTACCCAACCTTGGACACTGCCACTGTCCGGTAACGACTATGGAGGTCCCGGACCGGGTCGGCCCGGTCCGGGACCTCCAAGCGTGCCACTGGTACAGTGGATGCGCTCGGGCCGCGCACGAGATGCGGCGTGAAGCTGTTTCTCTCGAGACCACCCACCAGAGAGTGAGACATGAAAGCTTCACAACGAACTGCGGAGACGGAGCTCTCGACGGCGATCGATTTCCCCGCGAGCTGGGCCATCTTCAGCGTCGCGCGGTCCCACCGCGCGCTGGCCGCTTCCAAGTTGGCTGCAGTCGGGCTCTTCCCCAGCCAGGAGCTAATTCTCATGCAGTTGTGGGATGAGGACGGTCAATCGCAGAAGGCCCTTGGCCAGACCCAGCGGTTCGACCATTCCACGATCGCCAAGTCGGTCCGGCGCCTGGAGAATGCCGGGCTGGTGCGGCGGGAGAAATCCCACGCGGACGGCAGGGTGACATTGGTTTTCCTCACTGACGCCGGACGGGCTCTTAAGGAACCCGTCCTGGAGATCTGGGCCGAGTTGGAGCGCCGGACGGTGGAGGGATTGTCGGCAGACGAGAAGAACCAGCTTGTGTCACTCGTTGCCAAGATCCTCCCCAATCTTGAGTAGGCATCCGGCTGCCACTAATTCGTGAGTGGCGGAGAAACTCGCGCCGCACGCACTAGACCACCGTGGTCAGCACTCCCCCGTCCACGCGCACCGCGGCGCCGTTTGTTGCGGAAGCGACCGGGCTGGCCAGGAACGCCACCATCGCGGCAATCTCTTCGGGCTCGATAAAGCGCTCCAGCAGCGAGGTCGAGTTCGTCCCGATGATCGCCTGCTTCATGGCCTCCTCGGACTGCCCGGTCGAGGCGGCCAGGGCCTGAACGGTGCGGGCCACGCCGTCGGAATACGTGGGCCCGCCCAAGACCGAGTTCACAGTCACGCCGGTGCCTTTGGTGAGTTTCGCCAGCCCGTTGCCCAGGGCGAGCATGGCGGCTTTGGACGCACCGTAGTGGATCATGTCGGCCGGCACGTTGACGCCGGATTCGCTGCTGATGAAGACCACCCGGCCCCAGCCGCGGGCCAGCATGGCCGGCATCAGCCGGCGGGCGAGCTGCGCCCCGCTCAGGGTGTTGACCTCGAAATACCGATGCCACTCGTCGGCGGTGATCTCCGTAAACGATTTCAGTTCGAAGAGGCCGACATTGTTGATGAGGATGTCGACGTCGGACAGTTCCGCGCAGAGCCGCTCGACGTCGTAGGGCACGGCGAAGTCGGCCGCCACACCGTCCACCGCCGCTCCCGGGACCTCGCGCTGCAGGGTTTGAACCGCGGCGGCCAGCCGTGCGGCGTCCCGGCCGTTGAGCGTCACGCCCACACCCTCGCGGGCCAGCGTCCTGGCGGCGGCGTAGCCGATCCCTTCGGTGGAACCGCTGATGAACGCGGTCTTTCCGGTGAGCTGCAGGTCCATGGGTGGTGCTCCTTCGTGTGGTGCGTCGTGTCGGTGCGTGGCGTAGCGCGGGCGTTGCAACCACACTCCCCCGCCCCGATCAGCGCCCAATCAGCGCGCGGCCGCGCCTACTAGAATCAGCTGGTGAGTAAGCTGTGGATCCGCGTTCTTGGCCCCATCGGCGCCGAGCTCGCCGGCACCCCGCTGCGCCTGTCCAAAGCCCGGCACCGTGAACTGCTCGGCATCCTGGCGGCCGCCCGCGGCCGCACCGTTTCCACCCAGCGGCTGGTCGATGAGTTGTGGGAGGACGCTCCGTCCGGCGCCGTGGGAGCCGTCCGCACCTTCATCGGCGAGCTGCGCCGGATCCTGGAGCCGGACCGCCTGCCCCGCACTCCCCCGGCGGTCCTGCTCACCGTCGGCAGCGGGTATTCGCTGCGGCTGGGGGCGGACGACGTCGACCTCTGGCGGGTTGAACAGGATGCGGAGGCCGCGGCAGGACTGGAGCCGGCAGCACGCGAACGGGTGTTGGCCGCGGCGCTGGGGCAGTGGCGCGGCACCGCCTTCGAAGAGTTCGGCACCCGTCCGTGGGCAATGGCCGAACGGGCGCGGATCGCGGAATTGCGGGCAACTACGGTGGAGCAGCTGGCGGACGCCCGGCTGGAGCTGGACCGGCCGCAGGAGGTGCTTGCCCTGCTGGATGCGCATATCGGCGAGCATCCGTGGCGCGAAGAGGGCTGGCGGCTGCTCGCGCTGGCGCTCTACCGCACGGCACGGCAGGCCGACGCCCTCGCCCTGCTGGCCCGGGCCCGCGCGACGCTGCGGCAGGATTTGGGCCTGGACCCCGGGCACCGGCTGGCCGAGTTGGAACAGCGCATCCTGCGCCAGGATCCGGCGCTGGATCTGGCGTCCGGGCCGGTGCCCGGTGCGGACGCGGCGCCCGACGACGGCGGCTCGCTCCTGGCGCGGACCGCCGCCGCCGCTTCGGGAACCGGCACACGTGCACAGCTGGAGAGTGTGGCCGGCCTATTGCCGGTGCTGGCGGTGTCCGGATCTGTCCGGTTGGCGGCGGAGCAGCGGCTGGCGGCCATTGCCGCCGCCGAGCAGTTCGGCGATCCGGAGCTGGCGGCGCGCGTGATCGGCGGCTTTGAGGTGCCCGGGAGCTGGACCCGTTCTGACGATCCCGCACAGTCGGCCGCCGTCGTCGACGCCGCGTTGCGGACGCTGCGGATCCTGCCCTCCGGGGCCTCTGCCCGGGTGCGGGCGCGGCTGCTGGCCACCATTGCGATGGAATCCCGCGGCACGGCGGACCGGCTGGCGGAGGCCGTTGAAGCGGAACAGATTGCCCGGCAGCTGAACGATCCCGCGCTGCTGTGTTTCGCGCTGAGCGCCCGGTACCACCAGACGTTTTCCACCGCCGGGCTGGCCGCCGAGCGGGCTGCGATCGGCGCCGAGATTGTTGCGCTGGCGGTGGAGGCCGAGTTGCCGACGTTCGAGATCCAGGGACGGCTGATCCGGATGCAGGCGCTCTGCGCCCTCGATGACCTTGCGGCGGCTGAGCAGGAGGCTGACCTGATCGACGCGCTGGCCGCCCGTTTCGACCGGGGCCTTGCAACGGTGTTTACCGGCTGGTTCCGCTGGACTTTCCTGCAGGGGCCACGGCCGCCGGACGGAGAGGAGATGCCGGGCTTCCGGACCGGCCTGCCTGCCCTGGCGGAACTTACTGCTGCCGTCCGTGCGGGAACCGAGCTGCCGGACGGGGACTTCGGCCCGCATGAACCATGGGTCCGTCCGCTGCTGCTGGCCCGCTCCGGCCGGCTGGCCCAAGCCCGTGCTGCCCTTGACGTCCTGCCCGGGCCTCCGCGGGACCTGCTCCTGGAAGTGTTCTGGTTCCTGACCGGGCTCGCCGCCGTGGAAACGGGTCACCGGGATGCGGTCCGCCGTGCGCGCAGCGCCCTCCTGCCGGCGGCCGGGGAACGAGCTGCGGGCAGCGCGGCAATCGATCTGGGACCGATCCGTCTTCTGCTGGAGCGGCTCCGCTAGACAGGCGCCGCAGTTAGAGCGCCCGGGCCGCCCGCGCCCGGGCCTTGATCGCCGAAATGACGTCGGTTTTGGCGTCGGCGTAGTCGTTCATGTCATCCCACCGCCTGTTGAGCAGTGTTCTTTTGGTCGCCTCGTAAAGGGCACGGTCCTCCGCATCCGCCCGCAGATGGTCGCGCAGCAGGAGGTAGTCCTCCACCGCGGGATCACCCTGCTCATACAGGTGCACGTGCACGTCCCGGGCCGGCGTCCGGACCAGGCGATGCCCCGGTTCACGTACCCGCAGCTGGTATCCAGCGGCCAGCAGCTGATCGAGGTAGTCCTCTTCGGCGGTGATGTCCTTCACCGCAACCACAATGTCGATGATCTGTTTCGCCGCCAGTCCGGGCACCGACGTCGAGCCGATGTGTTCGATGCCGACGCGGGCTGGTGCGAGGGCGGCCTCGATCCGGTGACGGTGGGTCAAATACACCGCCGGCCACTCGGCGTCGTAGTCGTGCAGCGCAATCTCGAGTTTCTCGGGGCCGCCGATCAGCTCCACGGTCGTCACATCCGGCCGGCGCTGTTTTCTTCTGTTGCTCACCAGGTGATCCTCTCAGGGCTTCGCCCCTGAATTATGTCCGGGCTTGGGCCCGGCGCGCCCCGTATTCGTGCCAGGTCAGCCCCACGACAAAAATATCGAACAGGGTCAGCAGCACCAGGGCCCATGAGAACGAGGCAAAGATTTCGTAGGCCTGAAAGGCAATGAAAACCAGCAGGAACCCGATCATCCAGGGATAGGCCCAGAGGTAGTCCTTGAGCACCGCCCAGACCAGGACTATTTTCACCAGGCCATGCAGCAAGAGGTACGCCGCTCCAAAGAGTGACGCGGAGACGGTCAACGAGTCGGCCCAGTGCTTCAGCGCGTTGGCGATCAGGTTTCCCGGGTCTTCGGAGAGTTCATGCTGGGTCAGAAATTGAACGATGGACCCGATCTCGCGGGGGGTAACGAGCAGCAGGAATATTCCACCAACAAACTCCAGCAGTCCGTCCAGTCCCTTGAGGGTCAGGCTGATCCGAAAGGTCCGGCCCAGCAGCGTCTTGTCCGGCCCACCGTCTGCCGGTTGTTCCACCAGGGCCTCCCTCGTTGCCGCTGTTGCTCTTATGCGTCTGACGCCTTAACGACTGAGTCCTCCGCTCCGTGCGGATATCTCGACCGCACGCGTTTCACAGCTTCCGACGGCGGTGTTACGGTCACAATTCGTTGTCCGTTTTCCTGCCGTGGGGCTTCGGAAGAAACCCTTTCGCCCGCCCGCAGGCCTGTCGGCTAACCGACCGGTGGGACGCGATGCTACTTTTGGCCGTAGTGACATACCTATTTTCTCTGTGATCCAGAGTCGATGCAGCAATTTCCGCCCGCTTCCCTTGGGAGTGGTGATTTTGTGTGCCCTGGAGGGGAACTCCTTCACGAGTTCCCCTGGCACCCGGTCCTTCATTGAACTCACTGAGAAAAGATCACATGCCCTTCACATCGAACGATTCCACCGCGTCCTCCGCACCTGTCCTCGACCGGCAGTCCTTGCGCCCCGATTGCAGTAACTGCTTCGCGCTCTGCTGCACGGCCCTGGGGTTTTCCCGCACCTCGGACTTCGCCATCGACAAACCGGCAGGGACTCCCTGCAAAAACCTCGATACCGGTTTTTCCTGCACCATCCACGACAGTCTGCGCCCGCGGGGCTTCCGCGGATGCACCGTTTTTGATTGCTTCGGCGCCGGCCAGAATGTCTCCCAAAACCTTTTTCAAGGAGCCAGTTGGAAAGCGGAGCCGGCTACATCAAAAGATATGTTCCAAACGTTCAAAATTGTCCGGCAGCTTCACGAGATGCTCTGGTACCTGGCAGAAGCCGCCGGCAGGACCTTTGACCCGGACACCTCTCACCAGGTTAACGACCTCAGAAGGGCGATCGAGAAGGCGATGGGCGGTGTGCAGCAGACGTTATCCCTCGATCTTGGCAGCACGCACGAGCGGGTTCGGTCCATACTGATGAGCGTCAGCGAAGAAGTGCGGTCCGCATATCTTGCCACTGGTGATGATCACCTGGATTCCTGGCTTGTCCCGGGAGCGGACCTCATGGGCAAGACGATGAAGTCCCGTTCGTTGTGCGGAGCGGACCTCCGGGGCGCGTATCTCATTGCCGCGGACATGCGGGGCTGCAACCTTTCAGGGGCTGACCTCCTTGGGGCTGACCTCAGAGACGCCCGGCTTGAAGGGGCCGACCTCTCCAAAAGCCTTTACCTGACACAGGCGCAGCTGAATGCTGCCCACGGTGACGGGTGCACGCGCCTACCCTCGGAACTCGACATTCCTGCTCATTGGCCAAGCAACAGCTAAGGGCGATACGAGCGGCAGCCAATACCCGGCTGACGGGATCGGACGGCGAGGCTGGGAACGGGCTCTCCAGCAGCTGCCGCGCCTTGGCCTGCGTGCTTGGCACGCTGGTGATGAGGGAATCAGGCGAGAACGACGACGTGTTTCCCCGGCCGGTGCCCCGGGAACCCTTCTGCCAACCTGGCACACGCGGGTACGAGCGGGCCATTGCCGCTCCGGGCAGCGGCATCCGGATCGTCCGAACCCTAAATCAAGACCGCAGGGGTTATGTCACAGCGTCCGTGCGCTTGCGGCGTGTGGGGCCGGTAAGGCGGTGCATCATCGCGGCGCGCAAGGTGCACCCGTCGGCCAGAGAATGAAATCGTCGCAGATTAGCCGTACCGGGTCCGGACCTGCAGCGTCCAGGGCAGATCGCAGCATGTGCAGATGTTTGGTTGTCATTTCGAGGGGCGGCTCGTCAGGCTGGTAGGTCGTGCGTACCGGATAGTCGACACCCGGCGTGCTTGTCATTTCAATGTGACACCCAACGATGTAGGTCACGGGGTGCGAATGGCAGAACCGGATGAGGCGATCAATGCTCTGCGAGAAGACCGGCCAGTCATCGATGTACAGCCGGCCCCGGTACACCGAGTCACCGGTAAAGAGGATCCCGGTCCGCGGATCGTAGAACGTGACGGCACTACTATCGTGACCCGGCGTGGGAAGAACTGTGAGTATCCGTCCACCCAGGTCAATTTCGCCGGACTGATCCGGGGCGTTAGCGAACCCAAAGTATTGCCAGGCGGCCATCTGGTGTGCCGGCACGAGCGTTGTGCGGGGGCGGCCGGAGAACTGGGCGTCACCGGCGACGTGGTCTCCGTGTGCATGTGTATGCAGGATCAGGAGTTCGTAGGAAGGGTCTGCGCCGGATTGACGGTGAAGCCAGAACTCGATGAGTTCGTCGACGACGGCGCGCAACGGGAAGTACTGTTGGTCGGCCGTTGCTCCAGTGTCGAGCAGCACCACGCGCTCCTCTCCAAAAAGGAGGAACATGAAGGGAGCCTCGTAATGAACCGCCTTATTCTGCCGCAGGACAACCGTGTCGTCGTCGTACCAGTAGACCTGCACATCGGGGTCCGCATTGTGTTTCGAAGACTCCGACCCATGGATCCATCGCGTCGGTAAAGGACGCGCAACGGGTCCCCCTGCAGATCGAAACTTCATTGCTCTCGCCACAACAGCAGGTGAAGCCCGCTGTGTGCGACGGCGCTGGCGTCCGTTCGGCGTTCAACGTGCTCCCTGAAGAGCGCCGCCTCCGGCCCCTCGGGGCGGGCCAGCCTGGAACCGGCTGCAATTAATGCCGCCCCGAGGCGGATCAGGGCGCGGGAGGTGAACCCCGCATGCACGTTGAGGGTGGCGGGAGGGCAGTACCCGAGGCTGGCAGAACTCATGGCTGCTCCTGGAAATCGGTAAGGGGAAAGGCGTTGAAGTGCAGCTGCACTGGGCGGGCCCCGGCTGCTCCGGGTTCACTGCGGTAGGTCTCGAGCCTCTCGCGCAGGAACGCTTCCATGTCGCGGTTGAGTGCCTTGAGTTGGTCCGGGGCGAAGTAGGCGTTGAGCGTGCTGAGCATGGCGGCGTCGGCCCACTCTTCCGGCAGTGCAGACGGGTCGCTTGCCGTGAATGCCGCCAATGCCTCTGCACGTCCCTGGACGAAGTGCCGGTTGACCTGCCGGGACGCCTCCCGGAGGGCGGGGTCTTGTTCCGACGTGGAGGTACTGAGGATCAGGGAGCCGCGCGGGCGTTCCCACCACCGCTCACGCGCGGACCCTCGATCCGCGACTTCGCGGACCAGGCCGTGCCGGGCCAGTTGCCGCAAGTGGTAGCTCGTGGCTCCGCTCGATTCCCCGACCCGTTTACCCATGCTGCTCGCTGTCTGCGGCCCGTACTGGGACAGGATGTCGAGCAACTGCACCCGGAGCGGGTGCGCGAGGGCCTTGAGGACGGGGCCGTCGAGGGTGCGGTCGCCGTCACGGGCGGGCTGGGGATCAGGCTGCGGGGTCATGCCCTCATCATGGCAGTGCAAAGGTTTATTTGCAAACGTTTCTTTGCACTGCCGATCCGGGGTACGACTCCGTCAGGATCGCAGCAACCCCCGGGACGACGTCGCTCCTCTGCGGGAGAAACGGTGAGCCTTCCGGAAGGGGCGGGCGACGACGACGGCTCGGGCCTGCCAGAACCACAATTGTCCTCACACGCGCCACGGACGGGCTCGGAAGAGCGCCGGCCACACCCGCCAGCTTGTGGGAGATCAGCGAGAACCTCTGCCCCGACGCGGCCACCCCGGCGCAGGACCAGCCCCTCAAATAGTGCGGCAGATCGTCCCGGCTTACACGCGGTGCGTGCTGGCCAGCGGGCAGGCCCACGTATCCACGCCTCCGCGGCCCACCTTGTTGATGTAGGCGGTAACATCCCGCAGGGATTGGCCCAACGCGGTTTCGGTATACCGCACGCCCAGCTGCTCACAGTGCTGGCGGACCAGCGGGGCAACTTTTCGCAAATTCGGGCGGGACATGGAGGGAAACAGGTGGTGCTCCACCTGGAAGTTCAGGCCTCCCATAAAGGTATCCACCCACCGGCCGCCGGTGATGTTTCGGCTCATCAACACCTGGCGGCGCAGGAAATCGATGCCCGCGTCCCGGGGCGCAATCGGCATGCCAATGTGGTTCGGCGCGAAGGAAATACCCATATACAGGCCGAAAACGGCGAGCTGGACGCCGATGAACGCTGCCCCCTTGCCCGGTGACAGCACTACGAAAACCAGCACCGCATAACTGGCCAGGCGGACACTGA
The DNA here is from genome assembly GCF_020907365.1 of Arthrobacter sp. zg-Y750. NCBI lineage: Bacteria > Bacillati > Actinomycetota > Actinomycetes > Micrococcales > Micrococcaceae > Arthrobacter > Arthrobacter sp. zg-Y750. The sequence goes on from NZ_JAJJOC010000021.1 coordinate 153,316, forward strand.
TGAAACCGAGTTCCACCCACCGCCGCTTGACCCGGCCGGGTCCCAGTACTCGCTTGAGGCCCTGGACATGCAGGTTGACGCCCTCAAGCAGGAGCAGCGGGAAGAAAAAGTAACCCTGTTTCATGGCAAGCCAGCGTGTGAAACGGTTTTTGCGCGCGTCGGCCGCCTCGGGGGTGAAGGCCAGGACGCCGGGCGCGATATCCGGATCCGTGCCGATCTTGTTCGGTGCAGCATGATGCTTGCTGTGTTTTGAATTCCACCAGCCCAGGCCCATACCGGCAAAAAGGTTAACCACGATCAGTGAGACCCATTCATTCCACTTCGGCGACACGAAGATCTGCCGGTGCGCGGCGTCGTGCCCCAGAAACGCGATCTGTGTCATCAACAGCGCCAGCACCACCGCGGTCACCATCTGCCACCAGGTGTTCCCCAGCAGGACGAAGGCCAAGGCCAGCACCAGGCCAATCAGCGTCAACCCGATCAACTTGCTCCAGTAGTAGCCGTAGTTCCGGCGCATGTAGCCGGCTTCCTGGACCTGCCGGGTCAAAGCCGTAAAGTCACTGATGTGCCGCTGGCGGGCCGGGCCAGATGGTCGGTGTTTGCCTTCTCCACTCGAATCCACACTGGTACCCGTCATAAGGGTGTCTTCCATAATTCACTCTCATATCGGCGGACAAAGTCCGTGTCATATTAAGGAACAGCACCGAATCCGCTCCTTTGGCTGGGGCGCAGATCCGCTGCTGTGTGCATTTCCGGCTGATGGCCGGCCTAAACTAAGGGTGCTTAGTATATACGGAAGACGGCAACTCCGTTTACACATAGACACGGCGCGCCGCGCTTACTCGGCTGCCAAGCTACGGGCGGAGGAGCGACGAGGTGACCCCCTACGGGGCCGAAGTGGTGGTGGTCCACTTTGTCCTTTTTGAGGACTAGGGTTCGTCACGGCGTTCTACGAGTCGGGAGGAATCAGAGAGCAAGACTTCCCGTCGGCGCGGAACCGAGAATCGCTTCCTGGTTTGAGGTGGTGCTCCGGTGGCCGAGTGTCGTCATCAGGAGGATCACGCCCAGCACGGCGCCCCACATGGTGAGGGTATCGAAGGCGAGGCGCTCGGTAATGCCGAGGCCCAGTGAAATCGATGGCCCACCGCTGATCGCATCAATGAAAAGAACAAAACCGGCAATCGAGAGTGCGAGACTCGCCAGGGTCAGGGCTGACGCCCATCGTGCGGCCGCGCTGCCTCTGAGTGCGAAGGCAAGGAAGGCCATCCCGATCCACTGCATCAGGGCCTGGGCAAGGGCCACGGCGTCATGAGCCTCCGGGTGAACATCCCAGGCCAGGAAGCCGACCAGCATCACAAGTACACCGCCCGCGGCGAGGAATGACATCGCGGTTTTCCCTGTCCGCTGCCGGGGCCAGGCCGACCACAGCAGGATGGCTCCGACGGCCATGAGGGCTCCGTTGGCGATCGTGGAACCGTTGGCCAGCAGATGGCCGGGGGAACAAATGTATCGCTCAACGCGCGTGCCGGCGTCGAACGTCCTGCACGCAGTCACGCCCAGATCGCTGATGAAATTTGCGGACCAGGAGTACGGGTTTGGCCACTGCGCGGCCGCAATTACCTGAGCCGGAAAGGTCAGCAGGCACAGAGTCCATAGCGCGGCGCCCAAACGAAGTCGTGTCATGCCCCGAGCATACAATACGAACGTATGGTTTGGTTCGGAGTAATCTCGAATCATGACCTCGGCGGGCGCGCAGCGCATTCTTACGGCTGTGCAGGACATTCTTGTTGAGCGGGGCCTTGAGGATGTGACGATCCGCAACGTCGCCGCAGCCGCCGGCCTCTCCATAGGTGCCGTCCAGCATCACCATAAGACGAAAGACGATTTGATCATGGCGGCCATGAACGAGGTCTCCAGGAACTTCATCGAGCGGGTGGCCTCCGCCGTGCACCCGGAGGCATCAGCGCGGCAGAATCTGGGCGCGGTGTGCAGGATTCTCGGAGGGGTGGACGACGAATCCCGCACCGCTTCGGTCATTTGGTTGTCCTACGCCTCGAAGGCGACAACCAGCAGCGCAGTTGCCAGCGCCCATCAGGCATCCTGGCGGCTTATGGAAGAAGGCCTGACAACTCTGCTCCGGCAATGGAACCCGGACCTCGCGGAGGATGACGCCGCCATGCTCATGGCGCTGCTCGATGGCCTAGCCATCGCCAGGGTAACCGAGACCGACCGAATGACGTCCGAGCGGGCTCAGCGCCTCATCGACCAACACCTCAAAGGGCTCGAACCTCCGTCCCGCTAAGGCGATCCAGGAGCGGACACCCCTTACTATCGCACTGCGGCACTGAGTTGCTGCAGCCAGGACTGGAACTGTTCGGGGCTGTCGAAGTGGGCACCGGCTATATTGCTTACTTCCGGAGCCATGTCAGCGCCGGCAATAACTAGCGCGTGCCCCCCTGCTGCGGTTGCCGCTTCGAACGCTGGCATGTCTCCTCTATCATCACCTGCGTACGCGACAGTCTGGATATTCCCAGCATTGATGATCCTTTGAAGGGCAGTGCCTTTGTCCTGTTTGAGGGGCATTCGGAGTTCCTCGACGAACTTGCCGGGTTCATGGCGCAGCCCATGAGTGTCGATCACTTCTTGGACGAGCGGGGTGATTCGTTTCGTGGCGCTGTCACGATCTGGTGCGCGCCGCCAGTGGACAGCGACTGCGAGGGACTTTTCTTCGACGTAGATACCCTCAAGGTTGTCTAGTTCCCGGTGCAACACCTGAGTGGCTGCTCTCACCGCTGTCATCCACTGTTGAGCTTCGGGGACAACCTCGATGCCATTTTCAGTGAGGTGTTCAAGACCGTATGAACCATAAAGTTCTACTCCTGGAATGGATGCCCGCGCCGCCAGAAAGCCGGCAGGTCGCCCGGAGAGGAGCGCTACAACCGAGAGTCTGGTCGCCAAGCTTGAGAGGATCTCCTTCGTGCCTGGCAACAACTCGCTGGCATCGGGATCCTCGGTTATTCGAGAAAGAACGCCGTCAAAATCCATGACCAACCCAGCGTTCTCATTGGCTATCAGAGCTTGCATCACCGTGGTCGCTGCATCCATACATTCACCCTAGCCGAGAGCATTCAGCGCTATTCGGCGGAGACCCGATCCCCACCGCAACAGTCCCGTGCCATTCCAGGGAGGACAGCAACAGAAAAGCTGTCCCGCTCACGGATCCCCTCATGGAGCGGAGTCCACCACGGAAGTCCGCACCGATCGCCAGGACGAAACGGTACCGGCGGGGGCGCCGTCGTAATCCTGCAGCGAAACAACCTGCTCACCGATCACCAGTCCCGTGGCAGGATCGATGACGAGATCACTGCGCCATATGCCATCGAGGCTGACCATGCCGAGGGCGACGCCCTCCCTGCCGTCGGCCATGACCACGCTGCCCACAGCGTCGACGCCGGGAATCAGCGCGGCGGCCCGGTACAGGGCTACACGGAGATCCGACGGGATCACGCCCGTGCGAAGGATTTCCTTGACCATCTCAAATGCCTTGTCGTCCGGGGTCCCACGGTCCTTCGTGTACTCGTATATCCGGTCGAGGAGCTTGGCCGGATCCCGGGGCAGCCCGCTGGTATCGGCCGGCGGCACGCCAAGTATCGTGTAGCCGGCACCGTCGAAGTCACCGCCCGGCGCCCGGAAAACCCCCACCATGGCGGCTTCTGTTCGCGGATCATTAACCGCCCGGTTGCGGGCGAGTTCCTTGACCACCTCGGGTGCCGAGTCTGCCGGAACCTGAGCTTCCCGGTTCCACACCCACTCACCCTCCAGATCGGAGGGAACATAGAGCTGATCGCGGGAAAGCGCATCCCAGGAAAGCACTACGCCGTCCGCCGCGAAAGTGTTGGAGAGCAACTCCTCCCTTTCGATTTTCAGATACTGCCCCGGAAGGAGCACCGGATCCGCGGTACTCATCGCGGCCGCTTCCACGTCATCAAGCAGTTGGGTTGCCTCCGCTGTTGCCCGGCCGCGATCGGGCAGAACGACGTCGGCCGTCACCAGGACGCCGACGAGGAAGGCCGCCGCTGCCGCCAACAGAGTGATGCGGCGGCGCGCCTTGCCGCGGCCGGCTGCCCGAGGCGGTGCCACGACTGCGGTGTCCACGGAGGAAACAACCCCTATGCCTGCCAGAACTTTGCGGCGGTGGCGGGCCAGTGTTGCCGGCGGCGGGGAGGCAATGCCGCTGCGCATTCCGCGGAGCAGTGTCATTTCGTCCATGCTTGTTCTCCTTTGTCTGCAAGCTGCACGGCGTCAAGCGCGCTGCGCAGGGTCCGCCGTGCCCGGTTCAGACGGGACCGGACGGTACCGATCGGAACGTCCATAGCGGCGGCAATACCCTCGTAGGTCAGGTCTCCCCAGGCATAGAGAAGCAGCGTGTCCCTGTCGATGACGGGCATCGACTTCAACGCCACGGCGATCAGGCCTGTGGCCACCAGGGCATCCGTCTGGGCAGCGACCCTGTCGGATTCATCCGCCACGGAGTCCCGCAGACCTGCCTTCGCTGCGGCTTTCAGCATCCTGGCTTCTGTCCGGTGGTGTCGACGCAGCAGGTTGGTAGCGATGCCGAACAGCCAGGGCCGCGCGTCGTCGTGGTCGTAGTCGTAGCTCTCGAGCCGTTCCCATGCGACCAGGAAGGTTTCGGCAATAACATCGTCGGCAGCGAACTCCCCTGCCCGGCGCGCTGCATACCGGTAAAGGCCGGCAGCGTGCCTGTCATACAGTTCCCCGAAGACGGCCGGGTTGTCCCGGGCAAGGCGAATGATTTCGCCGTCAGTGTCTGTGCTCACACTATGTATTGCCTGAACATCGCTTTAGGGTTCACGGACCCAATACCCGCACGGCTCTCACTCAGGATGTCGGATTTCACCTGACCACTAATGGAACCAGCAGTTCTTTGAACACCAGTCATCACTGCATTCACAGTTTGGTTGCCTGCCCCAAAGCCGACCTCAGGCCACCCCTTGGCAGCACACGGCGAGCTATGACGAAAGCCCAACACCCGCCGCTCAGCAACGGTAAGAGCACCCAAAAGACAAAAGCCTGCCCGAGTGTCATGGAACCCACAACCGCCTGCCACAGAACAGGGACGGCTAACGCCGCTAGCGTAGCCGCGAGAAAACAGGTGCACAGAGCAATCCACGGCGGCCGACTAGATGCCGCATGCATCAGAAGAACCACCGGTCCCCCCACGAGGAGTGAAAAAATAAACCAGGGAACTGCAACCCATGCAGCGAAGATAAAACCCATGCCAGCAGGACCGAAATCATCCGTGGCACCGGGTGGACTCATCACCACCAACACCCAGACAAGCCCGCCAACAGAGACAGCATTGAGCCATGCACCACGAAAATAAAGACGCCAGCTGGATCCTGACACTCCTCGTTCTATGTGGGCTTCCGTCTCTTTTTCATTGGACACGTACCAGAACATACAGGAGCTCGGACGCCAATCCGTCTGATCGGACGCCTCCGGGTTCCCGTTGATGATCAGAAGAAACTCTGGCATCGGCGGTAGCTGATTGGTTGTTGCTCGACGCGCCCCATACTGTCAGTTTCTGAAACGGTGAGTTCTGCGCCAGTTGCATTCCAGTCCAGTGTGTAGGACCCTTCTTCGATTGGCCGGTATCCGTCGTCAGTGCTCTATGTCTGCGATTGGTGTTCAGCTTCCGCTTCTCCAATTGGATCTATCAAATAAATGAAAGCTGAACGTGCCACGCGAAGAGACTCGTGACATGCGTGGATAAGTTCCTGAATGGACGGCTGAGGGCAGCACCGGGACTTCGAGTGCATCTCGGTGAATGCTCCCACACCGAGCTCGGCCGATGACATAGCTGAACTCTTCAGGGGCGCGATCCGTTCCGGGCAAACGGTCAGAGAAACCATACGTACACTCGTCGAAGCCAGTGACACCGCTGGAGTATCACTGGATGATGTCATCGCGATACTGCACAACATCGGGACTGTATCGTCTGAAACAAACAAGGGTGACGATGAAATGCAGTCTCCTTAGTCCCCAGGCGTTGGACGCCGCTAATTAGTAGCAGCTCGCAGCGGATCCTTGTCCTGAATTGCACGCAATACCCCATTTCGCCCGCGAGAATGTTACCCATAAGGCGTTTGGTGATCCTCCTGCGCGCTGGCATTATGGCCCACCAAAATAAGGGCACGCGAACGCTCGTCACACCGGGAGTCATCGGATTGAATAACCTGGACATGTCATGGATGAAGCAGCACTGAAGCGCGCTGGAGCCCAATGGCGTATTAGATCCTGTTGTACAGTCGGTCATAAATCGCCGTAGGGTAAGTTCGCGAGGCGAGGTTATGATCACTAACGAATGGAGGGGATTCGATGCGGTCGACCAAGACTCTGAAGCACATCAGTGCAGGGAGCTTCGTATCAGCTCTGACATTGTCAGTTTTCCTATTAAGCGGTTGTGGCAGTAGTAACTCGGAAGCGCCGACAGCGACGCCCAGTCCGACGGCGAGTCAAAGTTCGACAGCAAGTCCGAGCCCAACGCAGAGGCCCTCTGCCACGCCGACGGCCTCTGAGCCGGTGTCTGAAACACCGGCGGCAGAAGCGCCGGCCGCTGAGGCTCCCGCTCCTGTTCCACCTCCAAACCCGGCGATTAACCCCCAGCCGGCTACTGTGGAGTTTGTTTCGGCGGAGGAAGCCGTAGACATCATTGCGGAACACCTCCAGTACAGTCCCGACCTTAGGTATGACGTTACCGATAATGGGGACGGGACCTACAGTGTGCAGGTCACTGTTCTGTCTATCGTGGCGCAGGGAGGATCCGGGGACGCAGGGACATACCTGGTGAGGCAGGATCGAGCCTATTTCTTGAAGTAGATCAAGAGGCGGGCCTGAGGCTGTTGCGACAGGTCCTGGAGTCCGTTTCTCTGTTTAGCGAAGCGATCTTGCCACCGCCCCTATGGTGATGCGTCCGTAAGCAGCCACGACATTTAAAGTAGTTCAGTCATCCTCAGAGTGTTTCAGAGGAAAGTTCGCCGGTTAGTCGATCCTTCCTCGATGACTCCGGATGGTTTGATGTGGTGCGGCAGAGGCTGGCTAGGGAACCCTGCTGGTCGTTAGTCTCGGCCGACGGCGAGATCCTCGCCAAGGGCCGCTGTACGTTTGCGCCGGCCTAACTGCCGTTCGCTGCAGAGACCGTTGAGTAACACAGGTAAGACTTCCTTGTCCGGTAGGGTGGGGGCGTCGCGCCGGTGGGGCGCGAGGGAGATGTCCGGGGGGGAACGTTTTGCTTCGGAGACCGTCAGTAGGAATGGTCGTTACTCTGTCGATGTTGGGTGGTTTCGCCCTCGGGATCGGCACGCTACCCGCCCATGGGCTCGATGAATCCGAGACGGAGTCCACGACAAGCTCATCGGCTGCTAATGAGCTTGTGCCCTCACCTGCTTCGGCTACAGGATTTCGTGGGCTCAAGGATGATCCAAAGACAGCTGTGTACGAACCGTTCATCGGTTGTTCTGCTGAGTATGTAAATGGTCCAGGCGCTGCCCTGGACCGGAGCAGCATGATCGGTCCGGAGAATAGCGTGATGGTTTCTCCCGCTGAGATGAGTTCCATGGGTCGGCCCGGAGCTGAGGTTGAGGCACAAGCTCAGGCCTGGAATGAGCTAAGCCAGGAAGAACGCGGTGAACAGTTGTGCCGCGCGGCTCAACAGAACGCTGTTATCGACGAGGTGCGTTGAGTACCGAACGCAGGGCTACGAGCCTCCATGGACCGGCCCGGTCGATTAGGCCCGACCTTTTGGTAAGAATAGTGCTGATTGCCACCCTTCTTCCCATACTTCTCTTGGTCATGCTTTCAGCCGCCACCATTGTCTCCTTTGCCCGGGGAACGGGTGCCGTGTGGGCCCAAGTAACGATATATCTGCCGTTCCTCGCAGCGGTTCTCGCCGCGGTCGTGACCGGTGTCCTAATGAGACGAGCTGAGACGACCCGGAGGGCATGGGCGATGTCCCTTTGTACGGTCACGCTGCTCCTCGTCGCGGCGTTTCCGCCCATTTATAGCTTCAGTAAGGCAATGGCTGAGGAGTTATGCGAAAACGCGCCCGGCGGCAGGGGGTACTACGGGGCACCTCATGAAGCTCCCGGCATCTGCCACTGGGCCAGAAACTAATTGCGCTTGGGGCAACGTTGATGGGGGTGACTGTTCTCGGCTACGCTCACGAACTCGTCGAGATTGAGGCTCTGGCAGCGGCAGTTGACTAGCAGCTGCCCTCTCAGGCCGTCGCTATAAACGATCCTCCATCGGGCGCTGAAGCCGTCTCTGCTGAACCGGTCCTTGCCGCCTGCTCTTAGTCTCCGTGTGTTTTGCGGAAAGATGACGGGGATGTTTTCGCTTTACGGTCCTACCTGAGCAGAAGACCAACGACCCACAGAACGATTGCGATCGCGCCGGCGATCGCAACGGCGAAGCCGCGACGACGGGAGATCGTTAGGCCTTGGAAGATCATTCGCAAGAAGAGCTCAATGCAGAGACCAATTGCTACGAGAGCACAAACTAACGCCGCACCCATCACTAGGGCAAAGTGGCTTGAGTGATGAGGGATCGCCTCAAAATATCTACCGGTAAGCATGACCCCGCCTAGAAGCATGACGACGATCTGTATCCAAACCCATGATCGGGCTTCCCGTACATCGCCCTGATTCCGGTTTTTCGAAGAATCGCTCATCTAATTGCTGGCTTCCCTATGTGAGTCCGCCATCCCTGATGAGAACGGCACCGACTAGTGGTAACTACTTGAAGGTCTCGAGCAGCTTTTCTGGTCATCCTATAGTCAGCATCGCGCGGTGTTGTCGGTGTACAGCTGTCCGTAAGCCGGTCCCTAGCCGCGGCACAGGCACCCGCACCTACTCGCACTGACATGCACAGATACCTGTTTGACCTCGCGGTTCGCGTATACCCCGCCCGGGCACGTGCCCGGTGAAGGTAGCCCAACCGCTACATTCGCAACCATGAGCGCCCACGTCGTCGGTTACGCCCGTGTATCCACCAGCGAGCAGGACCTCACAGTCCAGCAGAACCAACTTGCAGCCCTCGGCGTCCCCAAGGATCTGGTTTATACCGACCACGGACTAAGCGGCACCAACCGTGACCGGCCTGGGCTACGTCAGGCCTTGGCAGCGGTTCGTGACGGGGACACGTTGGTCATCACCAAACTCGACCGACTCGCCCGCTCCCTTCCCGACGCCCGCGACATCATCGAAGAACTTACGAAGAAAAACGTGAAGCTGAGTATCGGCGGATCCGTCCATGATCCTTCGGACCCTGTCGGCCGGCTGCTGTTCAACGTCCTCGCCATGGTCGCCGAGTTTGAATCCGATCTCATACGCGCCCGCACACGAGAAGGCATGCAAGTTGCCAAAGCCAAGGGCAGGCTTCGCGGCAAGCAACCCAAACTCTCCAGATTGCAAGAAGCGCACGTGGTGTCCCTCTATAGCGCGGGAGAACACACCACCGCCGAGATCGCCGAACTCTTCAAGGTCGCCCGCAGCACGGTGTACCGCATCATCCAGCGCACACACCCGTCAGGCAGTTGACGCACGGTGCCCACAGTCAGCGTCCAGCCCGCCCCCTATGACTACGCTAAGGACATGGCAACACTCATCCTCGTGCGGCACGGCCGCACCACCGCGAATGCCTCCGGGCTGCTGGCCGGCCGGACCCCCGGCGTCGAACTCGACCAGGTGGGCCGCGACCAGGCCGCCGCCACCGCCGACCGGTTGGCGAAAGTCCCCGTCGTCGGCGTGGTGTCCAGCCCCCTGGAGCGCTGCCGCCAGACCGCGCAGTTCATCCTCGACCGCCAGACCGGCACCCCGCACACGCCGGTCGAGGACGGGCTGACCGAGTGCGACTACGGCTCCTGGCAGGGCCGCACGCTCGAGGAGCTCGCGAAGGAGGACCTGTGGAAGACGGTGCAGTCCCAGCCCTCCGCCGTCGTCTTCCCCGGCGGCGAGTCCATGGCCGCGATGCAGGCCCGCTCGGTGGCCGCGGTCCGGCGCCACGACGCCGCGTTCGAGGCTGAACACGGACCGGGGGCAGTGTGGGTGGCGGTGAGCCACGGCGACATCATCAAGTCCGTCCTCGCCGACGCGCTCGGCATGCACCTGGACATGTTCCAGCGCCTCCACGTGGGCCCGGCCTCCGTGTCGATTGTGCACTACGGCACCGGGCGCCCCACCGTCCTGGCCACCAACACCGACGCCGGGGACCTGTCCTGGCTGGCGGCCAGCCCGACGCCGGACGACGCCCCGGTGGGCGGTGGTGCCGGTCACGAGGCGCCGCCGGCCGGATGAGCCTAGAGTAGTTCCATGCCTACAACCGTTCACGATTTCGACTGGCCCGACCGCGTCGTCATCGGCACCGTCGGCGTCCCGGGCCAGCGCACGTTCTACCTGCAGGTGCGCGCCGGGAAGCAGATTGTCAGTATCGCCCTGGAGAAGCTCCAGTCCGCCCAGCTTGCCGAGAAGATCGACGAGATCCTCGACCAGCTTATGACCGTCGACGGCAACCCCTTCCACGTGCCCGCCAGTACCCCCATCGAGCTTGTCGACAATGACGATCTCGACGCTGTGGAGGAACAGTTCCGCGCAGGCGTCATGAGCCTGGGCTGGGATCCGACGACGGCGCAGCTCGTCATCGAGGCCTACCCCCTGGATGAGGTGGATGAGGACGACGACGGCGGCTTCCTCGACGAAGACGACGACGAGACTGACGCCTCCGACGCCGAAGAGGTGCTGCGCGTGCGGATGCCCGTGGGCACCGCCCGGGCCTTCGCCAAGCGCACCCGCGAAGTGGTGGGCGCCGGGCGGCCGATCTGCGTAATCTGCGGGCAGCCGATCGACCCCGACGGGCACACCTGCACCTTCCCCGAGTCCTGATGCCCGCGCCCGACCTGGTCACCGACGAGCTCACGCTCACCGGACGCCTGACGACGGCGTCCAACGCCACCTTCCTGGGCAGCATCGGCGACGCCGCGGTGGTCTACAAACCGATTGCGGGCGAGAAGCCGCTCTGGGATTTCCCCGACGGCTGCCTGGCGCACCGCGAGGTGGCCGCCTATGTGGTCTCCGAGGTGCTGGGGTGGAACATCGTGCCGCGCACCTGGCTGCGGGACGGCCCGCTCGGTGAAGGCATGGTCCAGCTCTGGCAGGAGACCGACCCGGAGCAGGCTCCGGTGGACCTGGTGCCGGAAGAAAACGTTCCGGAGACCGGGTGGAAAGAGGTCCTGCAGGGCCAGGACGACGTCGGGCGGATCGTCTCCCTCATCCACGAGGACACTCCGGTACTGCGGCGGATGGCAGTGTTCGACGTCCTCACCAACAACGCCGACCGCAAGGGCGACCACGTCCTGGCCATGGCCGGCGGGCACCGGTACGGGGTGGACCACGGTTTGACGTTCCACCAGGAGCACAAGCTGCGGACGGTGTTGTGGGGCTGGATCGGCGATGCGTTGAGTGCCGAGGAACTCGAAGGCATCGACCGGGTTCTCGACGGACTGCACGGTGAGCTGGGCTCGCAGCTGGCGAAGCTGCTCACCGCCGAGGAGATTGCGGCGTTCGCTGCACGCTGCGCCTTGCTGCGATCGGCCGGGCAGTTCCCCGCGCCGGCCGGTGACATGCCGGCGGTTCCCTGGCCGCTGTTCTAAGTCAGCGGCACTTGACCTACACCGCAGCTACGAGACGCGCCCGGCCACGGCGGAAACGGCGTCGAGCTGCACCGGTGGAAGCGCCTCGAAGGCCGGTTTGGCGAACCAATACCCCTGGAACAGGCGGATGCCGGCGGCTTTGAGGACCCGGAACTCCGCCTCGGTTTCGATGCCTTCGGCCAGCAGGGTGATGCCAAGGTCCTTGGCGATGCCGATGATTCCGGCCAGGACGGCCCGGCGGGCCGGGCTGGTGTCGATTCCACGGATGAGCTGCATGTCGATCTTGATCAGGTCCGGCTGGAAATCGACCAGCAGGCCCAGCCCCGCGTGCCCGGCACCGAAATCATCCACGGCGGTGGTGAAGCCGTGCTTGCGGTATTCGGTAATGATGTTGGTCAAATGCTCGGTATCGGACACCTCCTCGTTTTCGGTGAATTCGAACATGATGGACGACGTCGGAAAGTTGTACCGTTTAGCGGCCAGCAGGGTGGCACGCAGGCAGGCGGCCGGTTCGTACACCGCCTTCGGCATGAAGTTGATGGAAAGCATCAGCTCCTCGCCGGCCGGGAACAGCCGCGATGCCAGCTCCACGGCCTTGACCCGGCAGTCCTGGTCGAAGCGGTATTTCTGTTCGGGCGAGACCTTTGACAGCACCTCGAATGCGCTCTCCCCGGCCACACCGCGGACCAGTGCCTCGTAGCCCCAGACGCGGCCGGCGCCGGCGTCGTAAATCGGCTGGAATGCCATGCTGAACTCGAAGTCGAGCTGTGACCCTGTGCTGCAGCCGGCGCATGCCATGCGGTGTCCCCCTGAGGAAGTAAGTTCCCAGCAGTCTACGGGCGCCTGGAGCCGGAAGCCGGAGGCCACGGGGAGCCGGGGCAGCGTCACTCACCTGCATGACGAGCGCCGGCAGCAGCAACACCGCCCGCAGCTTCAATCAATTCCGTTTGGGCCCGCCGTTCAACGAAGGCTTTCGAACACCATGGTCGCCTGGATACGGTCACCACCGCCAAAACCTTTGCTGCCACTGCTGGCTGTAGTGATCGTGTGAAGCCGGTAGCCTTTTGCGGCTTGATCATTGATGGATTTCTCCACGGCGGTCAGGTTCCCTGAGCCGGTCCCCAACAGTTTCTCTTTCAGGATCACCTGTAAAACGACGTAGTGCGGCATTTGTGCCATTCCCTTCCCATGTCTGGCTAATTGAGGGCAACCCTACTCGATGCCGCCCGCGATCATTCCGGCGGAGTGAGGCCATTTCATCCGTAAGGAACCGACATTTCATCCTCCGCGAGGTTCGGCGGATAGACTGCAGGTCTGCTTGGATCAAACACAGGAACCATGCGGCCACAATAGTCTTGCGGCTCGGAAACAACAGTTCTGGCCGACCCTTTTGCTCGAGAGGATAACGATGTCCCGGCACACCGTTGCGAACATCGTCAAGGTCACCCTTGCCATCGCCTTTTTTATTTTTATGCCCTTCATCGTGCCAATTCTCGGCATAGTCAAAAAGAACTGGAAAGTGATCGCCGAGGGCGTCCTTTACTCCGTCCTCTTCGTAGCCGCTCTCTCAATCGACGCGGAGAGCCCGCTTAGCACTTTGTCTTCCTTTGTTGGTCTCGGTTCCATCGTTGTATCAGCCGTACGGTTCTACATGCTTCGAGATCTTTGGCTCAGTCGAAAGGCTAAGGGCACGGGACGGAACGCCACTTCTCAGCCCAATACAGCGTGGCCGGCTGCATCGCACCCGTCCGCCGTGGCGGCGCCGGTGACCCCCTCCACGGAACACTTGTCGCAGTCATTGGCATGGGTCGCCACGCAGGCCAAACAGAACAAGCATCACCTTCCCGCAGACGCGTATGTCTCCGTCTTGGAAATCTGCCAGACCCTGGACGCTGTTGTTGACGCAGAAACGCGCCAGCCGCTGGGTGACCCACAATTTGAGTACGAGCTGACAGCCACAGTGCGGGAGTACCTGCCGGCCGTCGTCCGGGGTTACTTGGCCATCCCGCCCAGCATGGTGGAGAACCGGCAGGCGAACGGACGGACTGCCAACGAGGAACTGGTCGAGCAGCTCCAGCTGCTCGCCCGGCAGGCCGAGACGCTGCACGCCAGCCGCCACCGCCAGACCTCGATGGACCTGTCCAACACCGGGAACTTCCTCCGGGAGCGGTTCGGCCACCAGCAAGGCGGGTTCGACTTCGGGATCAAGTAGCCGCTTGGGCTTACGGCGGAAGGTGGAATCCTGACGCCGGTTTGTCGCCCGGTGCGCCCCTCCGGTCTACCAGACTCAGCGCACCTGCGGGACGGGATAGTTGTCGCGGAGGTACTCCCTCACCGTCGTCGGCTTGCGGCCAAGGAGTTTCTCCAGATCGCCGCTCGGGTTATCTGAGCACTCTCCGAGATCGGGACCAAGAGGACTGCAGTCCGTAGAGCAAAACGCTGCCTCACGGCATCCAGTCCACCCCACTGCTCCCCTACCTCACCACGTCCGCATCCTTGCGGCGCGCGGGATCGGTCACGCGACGCATCACCGCAACGGTTCCACGTCTGCTCATCATCCGTGCGGCGGTCGCGCTGACTCGGTTTAGCCGGCCGTCAATGACGCTCGGGCCCGGGTTGCGCCGGGCCAGATGAGAGAGGGCGGTGGCGACGACGTCGTCCGGCGTACGCATCCGGGCACCCGCGGTGGCATCGTCGGTGCCGACGACGGCGTTGAACTCCGTGCTGGTGGCGCCGGGCGACAGGGCGAACACGGTGACGCCCGTGCCGCGGGTCTCGGCCCACAGTGACTCGGTGAAGCTCAGGACGAACGCTTTGGCCGCGCCGTAGACGGCCATCCGCGGCGTGGGCGTGTACGCGGCCATGCTGGCGACGTTGATCAGAAAACCGGTGCCCGCCTTCACCATGCCGGGCAGGAACGCCGCACTGATCTGGACCGGTGCGCTGATGTCGACGGCGATTTCCTGGGCCAGCCGGTCGGGATCCTCCTCGACAAAGTCCCCGAACGTGCCGAAGCCTGCGTTGTTGATGACTCCTGTGACCTGTAGCCCTGCCGCCGCGACGGCTGCTGAGAGCTCGGCGCCCGCCGACGGCGAGCCCAGGTCCTGGGTAATCGCGTTGACGGTCACCCCATGCGCCGCCCGAAGCTCGGCGGCTAGAGCGTCGAGGCGGTCCCGGCGTCGGGCGACCAGTACGAGGCCGGCCCCGCGGGCGGCTAATGCGCGGGCAAAAGCCGCACCGATGCCGGACGATGCCCCGGTGATGAGGATGGTTTGGTTCGGAAAGTCCAGTACCGGCATGAGGAGCTCCAATGTTCCCGGGGTGTGTGGTGTATTTGTGCGACCGTATGCCTTGCTGGCACTCAGTGTCAATGAGGCATCTGGGGTACGCTGAACCGGTGACCGAACAATCGACTCTGTGGCAGCGATCGCGCCAGGCGGCATACGCCGAAATTACGAACACCGCCATGCGGCTGTTCCTGGAGCAGGGCTTCGAACAGACCACCATCGATCAGATCGCGACGACGGCGGGGATCTCGCGGCGCTCGTTCTTCCGGTATTTCGGCACCAAGGAAGACGTGGTGCTGGGCGGTCTGGCGCACCAGGGCGAGCTCATGCGGGAGGCGCTGGAAAGTGTTCCCCTGACGGTCGGGCCGTGGGACGCGCTGCGGCAGGCACTGCACGAGGTGGATGCCCTCGCCGTCGAGCCGGGCGTTACGTTGAAGATCGCGAAGATGATGTACGGCACGCCGTCGCTCCGGGCGCGCAGCATCGAGAAGCACCTGCACTGGCAGGCGCTGCTGGTGCCCAACATCCGCCGGCGGCTCGGGCTCGCCGACGACGACGCAACCGACCCCGCACCCGCTGCCATTGTCGCCAGTGCGATTACCTGCCTGGATGTGGCCGGTGAACTGTGGGTTCACGGAGGCGGCACTGAAGATCTGGGCGCGCTTTACGACCGCGCTGTTGCAGCGGTGCGTTCCGGCGCATAGGTAGTGCACACCGGGACTCGCCTGGCTTGTCCCCCGTGCGAGCTACTCGCAAGTGTCCACTCCAGGGTGACGACTCCGAGACCGCAGCTCCGTAGCGTGAAGTGATGTCGCGGCAGGTTGCCGACGGCATCACCTACGGAGGACCTCATGAAATTTGTGCTGCAGCTGCTTGCCGTGACAGCGGTCGCTGTCCTTGGCAACCTTGCCCTCCAGGCGGTGGACGGAAGCCCTTGGCCCGCCCTGGCCGTTGGCGTGGCAGTCGCCGGACTCGCTGTAGTGGCGTACCGCCAGGTAGTGCGGGCAACAGAGCGGCGCTCTGTCGCGGAGCTGGCGTGGCCCGGCGCCGCACGGGCGGCCGGGCGCGGCGCCGTGGCCGGCGTCGCACTCTTTGCCGCCGTCATTGGAATCATCACGGCCTTCGGCGGCTACCAGGTCACGGGGCTCGGCTCGGCAGCCGGAGCAGTCGGGCTGATCGGTCTTATGTGCGCCGCAGCCGTCACCGAAGAACTGATGTTCCGCGGTGTGCTGTTCAGGTGGGTGGAGGCCGCAACCGGCACCTGGTGCGCGCTGGTCCTGACGGGATCATTGTTTGGCTTGGTGCACCTGCTGAATCCCCATGCATCCCTCTGGGGCGCCGTCGCGATTGCCGTAGAAGCCGGCGGGATGCTCACTGCGGCGTACATCGCCACCCGCAGCCTCTGGCTTCCGATCGGACTGCATTTGGGCTGGAATGCCGCCGCCTCGGCCCTGTTCAGCACGGAAGTGTCCGGCAACAACACTCCGCAGGGGCTTCTGGACGCCGCCACGTCCGGCCCGATGCTGCTCACCGGGGGTGATTTTGGACCGGAAGGCAGCATCTTCGCAGTCCTGTTCTGCGGACTGGCCACCCTGGCCTTCCTGCGCCTGGCGGCACGGCGCGGCAACATTGTGTCATTCCGTGCGGCCCGCGGCACCGCACGGGCTAAAGTGGCGCAGTGACTACGATCACCGATAGATGGCGCCGGCTCGACGTCGTCGTGCGGGATCTACCGCTTGCGGCGGCACTGTTTGTCCTGGCCCTTCTGCCGGTGACCCACGGATACGGAACAGTGCTCGGCGGGCTGCCTGACCGCCCCTTTTCCGGCCCGGCCCTGGCCGCAGTGGCTCTGCAATCCCTTCCTCTTGCCGTCCGCCGTCGGTGGCCGGCTCTCTGCCTGTCCCTGGTTTCAGCGGGGTTCGCCCTGGACCAGCTCAACGGCTTTCACACCTTCGCCGGCACCGGCCTGGTGGTGGCCCTGCTGAGCGCCGGCTCCTATCTTGAGCGGCACCGCAGGCTTGCCGTAGCGGTTTTCACCGTCGGGTACACCGTCCTGGTTGCCGGCATGTACCGGCTGGAAACCCCCGAGCCCCTCAGCGAGTTCGTGACGTTCTACGTGGCCATGGCCTTCGCCGTCGGCGTCGGGGCATGGCAGCGGGCCGGACGGATCGCTGAGCAGGACCGCCTTGACCGCATCGCCGAGGACACGCGCTCCGCGGAACGCACCCGGATGGCGCGGGAACTGCACGACGTCGTCACCCACCACGTCACCGCCATGGTGGTGCAGGCGGAAGCGGCACGCTACCTCAGCGGGTCTCCCTCCCGGCTCGACGGCGCTTTGGAAACCATCGCAGGCACCGGACGGCGGGCGGTCTCGGATCTGCGGCAGGTGCTGGACGTGCTTAATCCCGGCCATGAGGAGCCCGGCCGCACCCCGGGCACCGCCGAACTGCGCAGCCTTGTGGAGCACGCGCGCCGCACCGGGCTGCAGGTCGACTTTGCCGAGGAGGGCAGGCCGCCCGGGGACATGGATGACGGAGCCCAACTGGCCCTGTACCGGGTGGTGCAGGAAGCGCTGACCAACGCGCGGAAGCATGCAGCCGGCAGCCGTACCGCTGTCAGCATCTGCTACAAACCAACGGAGACCACAGTTTTGATTCATTCGGACGCCGCGGCGCCACCGTTTCCCGACACCGCCCAGTTGCCTGCTGGCAGCGGCCGCGGTCTGACCGGACTTCGCGAACGGCTGGCGGCAGTGAGCGGCGATTTCAGCGCCGGACGGCAGGAGGACGGCAGCTTTACGGTGTCTGCCCGCGTGCCGACGGAAGGCCCGGCATGAGCTTGCCGACCAGGGTCCTGGTGTGCGACGACCAGCCGCTGATCCGGACCGGATTCGCCACGATCATCGGCGCGCAGCCGGATATGGAAGTGGTGGGTGAGTGCGGTGACGGACGGGCCGCCGTCGACTTGGCCCGGCAGCTGCTGCCCGACGTCGTCGTGATGGACATCCGGATGCCGCAGCTGGACGGCATCGAAGCCACCCGCGCACTCGCCGGCGCCGGCGTTTCCATCCCCGTCAAGGTGCTGGTGGTGACCACCTTCAACCTGGATGAGTATGTCTATGAGGCGCTGCGCGCTGGGGCCAGCGGCTTCCTGCTCAAAGACGCGCCGCCGGCACAGCTGCTCAGCGGTATCCGCACCGTAGCTTCGGGGGCCGCCCTGCTGGCACCGGAGGTAACACGGCAGCTCGTGGGCCGCTATGCCGAACGCATCCGGCCGGCGGGCAGCGCAACCGCCGATTCCGGCCTCACGCCGCGCGAGCGCGAAGTGCTGCAACTCATCGCCGCGGGGCTTTCCAATGCCGAGATCGCCGCAGCACTGGTGATCAGCTCGGAAACAGTGAAGACCTTTGTCTCTCGGATCCTCGCCAAGCTCGGCCTCCGCGACCGGGTCCAAGCCGTGGTGTACGCCTACCGGCACGGCCTGGTTTCCTAAGGGGATGACGCTGCGAGAAGGCCAAGGAGTCACTGTTGTTGACGGGATCGTTGGCGGCGTAGACGTATAAGTCGGCAGCCCGGCCCTGATGCCTCAGCCGGGCAGACGGGTCGCCTTGACGGGTGCGTCCTCGAGGGCCTTCGATGCCGCAGCATGGACGGGGTCGCCCTCGAGGGCTTGCGCGACCGCCGCGTTGACGCGTTCGTCCTCGCGTTCCTTCTCAGCGGCGATACGGTGCCGACGACGGCGGATGTACAGATACGTCGCGGCCGCCAGCAGCAGGATGATCGCCATCGCGGTCCACGGGATCGCCGCGCCGACAGCGGTTCCCGATACCTCGGCGAGCGGCGTGGTGGAACCGGATGCATCGCTCATCACCGGGGTGACGGTCGTGCTCGCCAGCAGGACGAACAATGGCAATATGCCGTCCACGGTCACCGTCCGTGTCCAGCTCTCCCCGGGTAGCAGCTCGGGCACCGCCTCGCCCTCGGCGGCGTCCACCGGGAACCAGCCGAACGGCCCACTCACCACGTCGGCGGGCTGTACGGACAGCGCCGCATTACCGGTGTTATGCAGCGTGTACGTCATGGCGGCGTCGCCGCCCGCGAAGGGGTTCCAGCCGCCGTTCCAGGACACGGACAGGTCCTCGACGGCGAGTGAGGGCGCCAAATCGCCGCCGACGCGCAGGTTGACGCGTATGCCCAGTCGCCGGTCGACGCTAACACCGGAAGACGCGTCCGGGACGGTGAGTGAGGTCACCAGCCCTCCGACGTAGTCCCCGGGGGTGGCGTTGGCAGGGATGTCCACGGTGAACGGGATAGTGGTGGCCGCGTCAGGGCCGATGGTGACAGTCTTCGTTTCGGCAGTGACCCAGGTTCCGACCGCCTGCGAAGTCTCGCCCGCGACGAGCAGCGAGAGCTCCCCGTCGTCGGATGTGAAACCGTCGGCCGCGTACACGGAGAGAGCCACCGGTTCGTCGCCGCGATTGGTGATGACCATAGCGTCCGTCACCGAACCGCCCGGATCCACTGTGTAGGTGAAAGTTGTGCGGTCGGCGCCGAGGTCGTTGGACGCAGTGCGGACGGTCCATGTCACGTCGTCGGCGCCCTCGGCATGGGCGGGGAAAGCCGGGAGAAGAAGAGCAAGGGCCGCGAGGGCGGCGACCCGGAGCGCCCGGCGGCGCGGGCGCCGGTATACGAGGGAAGCGTTCACGTGAGATCTTTCGGGAAGGGCGGAAACGGGACAGATCCGTGGGAGTGGGGCAGCCCTCCCCCACGGATCTGAGGACGTGTTGTTGTCAGCCCGCGAGCGCGGTGACCGTCAGGGTTGCGCGGTAGCTTCCCTTTTCCGTGCCGGCTGGCAGCTTCAGGTCGAGATCGGCACCGAGGAGCGCCGAACCCTTCTCGTGGCCGTTCGCGGCGGAACCGAGCGCCCGGCTAACCGACAGTCCGCTACCGCCGAAGTATCCGGAAGCGACGGGGGCGCCCGCGACGGCACCGGCACCGGGGATGAGCACCTTCGGGGTCCAGCCCAGGTAGCTGCCGGAGAAGGTCTTGCCACCGTCGGAGAAGTCGCTCACCACGGCCGTCAGCGACCAGGGTGCATGCGAAGAACGGCTGTCGGCGACGTTGATCGGGTTAATCTCCCCGTTGGCCACGAGGGAGCCTTTGGATTCCTGTGCGGTGCCGAGGTCCACAAGACCGTTCTGTCCGTCGATCGTCCACCCGAATTCACCCGGCGCGGCCGTAGGAACAGTCACCTGAATCTCCTCGGAATTGCCGTGGAAGGGGTGGATGGTGACGCTGTCGATGACACTTCCAACACCATCCACGGCCGTCGAGGATCCGGCGGTACCGCACCAGGAGGACTGCCCGCCTTCGACCGTCGCGTCGCAGGTTCCGCTGCGGATGCCTTCAACGACGAGCTCGTCCGCCTTCACCTGAACCTTCACATAGCCGCGCACATGCTCCTGGTTCTGCACCGAGTTGTACCAGTAGTTAGCCGGGTTCAGCGGGTCCCCTCCGTTGCCGGCACCGCTGGTGCCGGTTGCGTCAGGAGCCGAGATGTCGTAGTACTTCGACCCCGACGCCGAGTTCGCGGTCATATAGATCACGCCGCCCTCGCCAACGAAAACCTCGTTCTGGCCGGGCACCTCGTCCGCGTTCGCCTTCGCACCATCGTTGATTTCATAGCTGCGCGTGTACACGTGATCGTGGCCCTGCAGCACGAGATCGACGCCCAGGTCCGAGAATACGGTGGGGAAATCTACACGGCGCACCTTGGCGTCCTTGTCCTTGGCGTGCGCCGCTGCCGAGTAGATCGAATGGTGGTAGGTGAGCACCTTGTACTTTGCGTCCGCACCGTGCGCGTTCACCACATCAGTGACGTACTGCACGTGAGCCTGGTCGCCGCCACCGGTAGCGGAGTCGTAGCTGTTGCTGTTCAGATCGATAAACAGCACATCCTTATAGATGTACCAGTAGTCACCGCCCGAGGTGGTCGACTTCTGGGCAGCCTTGGCGTAGTACGCATCCGAGTAATCGGTGTTGGGGGTGTGGAAGTGCTGCTCGTATGCCTTGCCACCCACATCGTGGTTACCGATAGTTGCCGCCCACGGGTACTGCCGCAGCTGGTCGGGGGCAAGGAAAGCGTCCCACTGCGACTCGGTGTTCGCCGCTTCGACTTGGTCGCCGCCTGAGACGAGGAGCTCGGCGTTCGGGCTGGCATTGAGGGCGACGTTGAGGGTGTCAGCCCACCCCGCCCCGTCCTGTGCGGTGTTCCCGGAGGCGCCGATCTGCGGGTCCCCGAAGAACAGGAAATCGAAGTCCCCTTCAAATGACTGGGTCTTGAAGGAGTAGGCGGTCGACCAGTTTCCGGCAGAACCGACGCGGTACGAGTACTGCGTGTTCTCCTGCAGGCCCGAGACAACCGCATGGCGGTTATACCCACCGCTGGTGGCGATGTTGGCGGCGCCGGTCGCTGAGAACGTGGTCACGGACGGACCGAATTCTCCGTTCACCAGCGAGGCTGTCGGGGCAACCTGCACAACCTGCGCGCTGTCGGAGCTGGTGTACCAGGCGAGCGTGCGCTGGGTCTCATCGGAACCGACGCCGAGCACAATGCCGGTGTAGGACACAGGGTCAGCGGCGTGGGCTGCAGACGGTGCGACGGCGATAACGCTACCGGCGGCCAGTGCCGCCGTGAGGGCCACAGTCGACAGCCACCGTGCCGCGCGGCCCGCGGGCCGAGGGGGTGCTACCAGGAACATGTGTATTCCGTTTCTCTCATGGAAGTGCGGTGATGGGGGAACCGGACGCGCTCTCGCGGCCGCGTCCGCCCCAAGGATTTAGGCGGCACATTGACGGAAGGTGAACAATCGGCGGTCCCGCCGCATCGCAAACGGAAACATCTGGCGGCCGGCGGTTTCCATGCATGGCGTCACCAGCCCAGGCGAACATGAGGAGCCCATCCGGTGAACAGCCCGGTAACTTGTCCGTGGCGAGTCGGCTCCAGCGCATTTGCAGATGCACTCTGGAATCGCTCGCCGCTGTCCAACCGATGAGGATATTTCCGTGCATCACCGCCCCGCGATCGCGACCACCCTGAGCGTCGCTGTCCTGCTCCTGTCCGGCTGCGCTGCCAGCGACTGGGACGACGCCCGCCCCACGACCACTGCGACGGGTCTGCCCGCCGCGGGCTTCATCCCAACACCGCTACCGTCCCCGGAGGGGACCGTAACGCCGGCGTCCGGCTCTTGGGCGGGTGTCGACCCTGCGCCCGGTTACCGCGTAGTCCTCCTCACCAGTGGCGAGGAGGAGCGCACGGCAACACTTTCCGCAGCCGTAGTCGAGTGGGCCGACGCCGTGTCGGCGGATCTGCGTCGAGTGGATGCCGGCGAGGACGCGATCCGCAGCATCACCGAGGCGATGGATATGAAGCCCGAGCTGATTGTCGCCGCCGGTGACGGCCTGATCGATCCGCTCGCCATCGTGACACCCAACCATCTGGATATACCGTTCCTCGTGCTCGGTGCTGAGCTGGCCGAGCCGACCGCCAACGTCACGGCTGTCGAATGGACGGGAGCGGGGTTCCGCGGCTCCGGCCTCGGGTCAACCACGCAGTTTGATGCGGCCTCGTTCACCCCGGAACGTAGCGCGGAGGCGATCCGGGCCGGCGTCGCCGCCGTGCTCACCCGCATGACCGGCGTCGTACTCTGGATCCATTGAGCGCTTGTTTGGGGTGGCCTCGCGGGTTCCGAGCCACAGTGCGGCAACCACTGCCACGAGTCCGAGGTAGAAGGGTACGGGGAAGTGCGCCATGGCATCGAACAGGGGCTGGAGGACAGAATCCTGACCGGTGCTGATGCCAACGATCCAAGCGATCGCGGCGACCACTGCCAGGGAAGCGGTCACGAGGCGGAACCCGGCGTACGCATGGGAGTGTGACAACCAGATCAGCAGTGGCAGAACCAAAGCTGCTGCGATGATTTGTGCCAGCTCAATGCCTATGTTGAACCCGATGATGGCGACGAGTTTTTCGCTGAACCCGAGGTTCAGCTCGAGGATAGTCGTAGCGAAAGCGGTGCCGTGGACGAGGCCGAAGCCTCCGGCTATGAGGAGCTCACCGCGGGACAGAAGCGGCCGGGCGGCATGGATGGCGGCCACGATGATGGAGACCGCCACCAGGACCTCAACGGGCTTGGTCGGGAAGGAAATCAGTCCGAGCGACACCAACGCGAGAGTGACCAGGTGTCCGGCGGTAAACGCGGTGATGATGAGTGTTGCCCGCCCGATCGTCCGCTTTGTTGCGATTGGCTGGTTCCACCGCAGCCCCCGCGCGCCGCGGCCGGCACCCGATGGAGCCACCACCAGCAGCGTCGTCAGAAACAGCAGGTGATCGGTGCCCTCGGCAATGTGGAGCATCCCCAGCCGGACCACGGCGAAGAATCCGTTCGCGGGAGTGGATGCATTCCGGTCGAGGATCATCTCAGTCACCCCGCCGCCGAGGACGCCCACCACGTTCGGCTCGCCCTCTGTAAGAACGCCGTTGTTCCAATCGCTTACCAGGGACACGTACACCTGGTGCGAGGGGACCACATCCAGGATGAAGCGGTAATCCAGCACGATGTTTCCCTCGATCGCACGGTTACCGTTCGCAAACCGGACTGTCGTGACAATGGCGTCCTCGCCGTTGATGCTCTTGAACTCGGGTTCGCTTACGACTGCCGGCTCGAGAGCCGACACGCTGTCGGCGACGGCCACGCGATTGAGGATGAATGACAGGAGGTTGTCGGCGATGTCATCGAGCGCGGCTTGGTCGGACCCGATGTCGAAGCCGGTTGCGGCGGTGAAACCGGCGTTGTGGATCTGCATCTCGAGGTCGACTGAATCTGCCCGCACGGTCACCTGCACACCCGTGGTTCCCGCGGGGTGGGCGGATGCAGTTTGAGCGGGCATCACGATGAGAAGCAAAACGAACACAGCAGTAAGGCAGACAAGTATCGGCCGCGAGAGGCGGGGGGAAATAGCAATCACGACGCGACAGTAACCGTCGTGTGCGAACGCGAAGCAAACCCCCGGTGACGAGAAGGCATTGAAAGCTCCTGCCGCTCCACTGCGACGGTGACGAGCGCGCAGCTGCCGCGTTGGCTCGGGCCAGACCTAGCGTCCGTCGGGTTTGCTTCAGCCGACGAAGATACGGAATGGATGCCCAGCCGGATCGGCGTAGACGTATAACGGCTCGTCCGGGTCTTCCGTGCGGTTGAGGAGGAGCTCATCAAGGGTCTCCTCACCAGTGTTCGCAAAGCCGGGGCAGTCCCGGGTGTGGGCGGTTGAGTCGGGTCATGAGCCCGCGGTTGGCGCCACCTGTTTGGTCGTTAGGCAGCCCCTGGACCATGTTGACGGCGGCGGAAGCTACTTCGAGCGTGCGTTAGGACGATTAGTGAATACAAAAGCACAGGTCGATGAACGAAATGCCAGACAGCCCTTGATCATCGACCGCGTCTTTTCAATCGTTTTCTTAGTCGCGCAGCCGTTCGTCGCCGTCGCGCAGTTCTTGATTGTCGCCCTCGGCGCGTCCGACTGGATGGACGGAACCCGTTCAATACCGCAATGGGCGGCAACGACTGCCTACGTTCTGATCTTCCTCATTGCTCTCGCGGCGACAATCGCCACGATCGCGATGCTCGCCAAGCGCCGGATCGCGTTCTGGGTACCGCTCCTCGCGATGGTGGTTACGTCCGTGATGGTACTCGTCCTCAGTGCATATGATCAGAAACCTGACATCCAGTAAACCTCGGTCCTGAGCACACTACGAGATCGGGACCATTGGGACTGCAAACCGTAATGTCTCAATCGGACCTAGGAGCATCGTCTGCCACCAGCCGGTGTGCATCCACGGCTTCTTTGCCGGGGTTGCTATCGGCTGCGCCGCAGGAGCTGCAGGTACGACTATTTCAAGCGGGGCGGATGGAGGCGTGGATGGCACCGAGGTCGGCAAGGGTTGTCTATCGGGTGGAATTGCTGGTGGCGTGACTGGTGGCCTTGGAAATCTACTGAAAGGCGCATTTCCTAAATGACTATGACACCTGACCTCCGGCTCGGGCTGCTAGCTACTGTTTTCCTGATTGGGGCCGTTGTAGCGCTATACGTGCCGATCATTCGGGGTGGAACGATCAAAAACGCTTCACTGACCAGAAAGCAGTGGACGATCTTCATTGCACTCATGGCTGCTGCGGCTTTGCCGATATTCATCGCGCTGATCAATTAGTTAGGATTCATGAAGGGCCGGAGTGCACTCAAGATGCACCCCGGCCCTTCGCTGTATTCCGTAATCGGCTGTTCACACCGTCTGGCCGAATTTCCTGAACTATGCGGGCGCTATTTGGTGACGTTGGGATGGTGGGTGTGGACATCGGTCAGGACCACGGTGCGGTCACAGACGTAGAACCAGATCCGGGCTCCATTGCTCAGTGCGTATGCCGTATCCGCTGGATGGTTACGGCGTCGGTGATGAATTCCATTCTGACGTACAAAATAAACAACCTGTGGTGGAAGCACGGCGCCGATGAGGCGTCCGCGCAGGGCGAATGACCTCGGGGGCGCGCAAGCCTCAGAGCAGCTGGCGCGCGTTGGCCCGGGCCAGGTCGATGAGTTCGCGGCCGTTGCCGGCGAGCACCGTGCGCAACGCGTAGACCGCAAAGCCGGTGGCCTGCTTCGCATCGATCTTCGGCGGCATGGACAGCTCCTGCCGCTCCACCGCGACCGAGACAAGCGCGGGGCCGTCGTACTCGAACGCCCGGCGCAGGGCTCCCTGAAGGTCCTCCGGGCGGGTCACGCTCTCGCCGTGCATCCCCACCGCCTGCGCCACCTTGCCGAAGTCCGGGTTCTGCAGTCCGGTGCCGAAGTTGACGATGCCCGCCGCCTTCATCTCCACCTCCACGAAGCTGAGCGCGGCGTTGTCGAACACCACGATCTTGATCGGCAGATTGTGCTGCACCGCCGTCAGCAGCTCGCCGAGCATCATCGCCAGGCCGCCGTCGCCGGCCAGGATTACTACCTGCCGGTTCCGGTCCACGGCCTGGGCGCCCAGGCCGAGCGGGGTGGCCGCTGCCATGGTGCCGTGCCAGAAGGAGCCGATCAGCCGCCGTCGTGCGCCGATGTGCAGGTGCCGGCACGCCCAGATGACCGGGGTGCCGACGTCGGGCAGGAAGACCGCGTCGTCGTCGGCGAGTTCGTCGATCAGGTGCGCCAGGTGCTGCGGGTGGATGGCGCCCGGGCCCTGCTTCTCCAGGTCGTCAAGCTGCCGCCGGGTGCGGCGGTAGTGATCCAGCGACTTCTCCAGGTGGGTGCGGCTGGACTTGCGCTCGAGCAGCGGCAGCAGCGCCTCGGCCGTCTCCCGCACTCCGCCGACCATGCCCTGGGTGAGCGGCACGCGGCGGCCGAGCTGTTCGCCGCGGATGTCGACCTGCAGGATCTTCGCGTGCTTCGGGTAGAACTGCTGGTAGGGGAAGTCGGTGCCGAGCATCAGCAGCGCGTCGCAGTCCTCCATCGCCCGGTAGCCGGACGCGAAGCCCAAGAGCCCGGTCATGCCGACGTCGAACGGGTTGTCGTGCTCGATGAATTCCTTGCCGCGGAGGGCATGCACAATCGGCGCGCCCAGGGCGTCGGCGAGGGCGAGGACCTCCTCGCGCGCCCCCTCGACGCCGGCGCCCGCCAGGATGGTGACCTTTTCGCAGGAGTTCAGGGTGGCGGCGGCCTCCTGCAGCTCCGCCGGGGACGGCACGGTGACCGGGTTGGTGCGGCGGACCGTGAAGACGCGCTCGTCCTTGGCGTCTTCCAGCGCGGTGTCGCCCGCCATTATGAGCACGGCTACGCCCCGCTTTTCGATGGCCGTCCGCATGGCGATCTCCAGCAGCCGTGGCATCTGCTCGGGGCTCAGCACCATTTCGCAGAAGACGCTGCAGTCGCGGAACAGTTCGGTGGGCCGGGTCTCCTGGAAGTACTGGCTGCCGATCTCGTCGCTCGGGATGTGCGAGGCGATGGCGAGGACGGGAACCCGGCTGCGGTGCGCGTCGTAGAGCCCGTTGATCAGGTGCATGTTGCCGGGGCCGCAGCTGCCTGCACACACCGCGAGTTCGCCCGTCAGCGCTGCCTCGCCAGCCGCCGCGAATGCGGCCTCCTCCTCATGCCGGGTCAGCATCCATTCGATGCCCTTCTCCCGGCGGATCGCCTCGGTCACCGCGTTCAGGGAGTCGCCGGGAACTCCCCAGATCCGCTGGATCCCATTGGCGGCGAGGTTGTGGACGACGGTCTCGGCGATCGTGGGCATGATGCTCCTCTGTTCGGTGCGTTCAGACGGCATTGTCAGTCTAGGCGGCGGGGTTCGGGCGGGCCAGAGGTGGGGGGGGGTGGGTGCTTAGCGCCCGTTCCCCGCCAGCGTTCCCCTAGAGCTGGCCGGGTAGGACCCGACTACGATCCAGGCCTGCAGGACACCGGCAGGAAAGTGTCCTCTTGAGCCAGGACTGCAAGCCTGCTCATCACCCTCATTCATTGAGCCGCCCCTCCGCATCGATAGATGGCGGTGTCCGCCGACCTAGCACAGAATACGCACAGTGCTGTAGGGCTGGACCGGGGACGAGTTGAACTCCGAGCGACTAGCTGCAATAGACAGGGATCGTGGAGAAATGCGGGAACAGTTTTGACTCCGCCTATACAGCGGTTGTAACTCCTTCTGGTCTGAGCGGCGATGGAAGGCCAGCGGCTCCCAGGGT
The DNA here is from genome assembly GCF_020907365.1 of Arthrobacter sp. zg-Y750. Lineage (NCBI taxonomy): Bacteria > Bacillati > Actinomycetota > Actinomycetes > Micrococcales > Micrococcaceae > Arthrobacter > Arthrobacter sp. zg-Y750. The sequence continues at coordinate 181,094 of NZ_JAJJOC010000021.1, forward strand.
AGTGCCCTTCGAGTTTGACGTCCCAGGCCCGCAGCTTTCGGCACCGGTGTCCTACCGCGGATTGGAACACGTTACTGTCCGAGCGGATTCAGGGAGAACGCCATTCACAATTTTCCTGCAGCACCATTGGACTCGCATCACCCGACGGTTCCGGTACGAGGCCTGCAAACGTGCTAAGGAACCTGCTATCGAGGTTGCGGGCCATGCAGTAGACTGATGCAAATTATTACTGGGGGGATAGCGTGCAGCACTTTATTACGGGTGAATCAATTGATGACCTAATGCACGAAGCCATAGTGGCGGCGATGACCGAAGGAATTGAGATTCGCCCAACAAAGGGCGCAGCCAGAGACTTATTCTCTGTCCTCATGGAACTCGAAGACCCTAGGGCTAGAGTCAGCAGGAGCCAAAGTCGAGAACGAATTATCAGCGGCCTAGCGGAACTCCTATGGTATCTATCTGGCTCAGATTCCGCGGCTCAAATCGGTTATTACGTACCGTACTACAAGAAACCTGAAGTATCCTCAGACGGACATGTTATAGGCGCATATGGGCCGCGATTGATGGACTTTGACGGCATCAATCAAGTGCATAGAGTCATCGATACACTGAAACGAAACCCCAGTTCACGCAACGCGGTAATACAAATATTTGACCACGAGGATTCCGAACAAGCCCCATGCACCTTAGCGCTACAGTTTGTCATAAGAAACGGCAACCTGGATATGCTGGCAACGATGCGTTCAAATGATCTTATTCTAGGTTTCCCACATGATATATTCGCTTTTACAATGCTCCAAGAAGTAGTCGCCAGGTCTGTCGACGTTGACCTCGGCACCTATTATCACTCGGTCGGTAGTCTTCACCTCTATACGCGAGATCAAGAAATAGCAAGTCGTTACACTGGGGAAGGCTGGCATCGAAAAGCTTGCATGCCCGCAATGCCCGCTGGTGACCCGTGGGTCCAGATTAATGCGTTGCTAGTCCTTGAAGAAATTATACGCACTTCGCCCCGCATAGACATAGCGATTTTGAGTCTGCCTAAGCATCCATATTGGCGTGATCTCGCCCTAATATTAGTCGCCTACCGACTCCTGCAGGACGGCAGGATAACGGACCTCGCTCTTATTACCGAGTCAATACATAGCAGCTTTATACACTCTATCGTCCAAGACCGCCTCGACCGTGAGATTTCCAGGAACTAAATTTATGAATACCGCATCCTCAGCATATAGACCCCGATACCAGAAGCGTTTTGACGAGCTTACTGTCAAAGTCGGTGAATTTGAGCGGCAAGAGAAGCGGCTGCCGGGTATATCGGACCCCATTGTTCGATCGGTCCTCATAAATCAACTGATCGATAGCGAGCGGCGAAACCAATACTTCGATCACATCGTAAGCCGGCCTATCGATAGCGACACCGCCAATCCGCACAATGAGCATTTTAATCCGCTAAAAGCAGCTGTTTACCATTGGCGTGCCGGCGCGACTGACGAGGCGTTTTGGCTTGTCTTCCAATACGTTCATTTTGGTAAGCATCGGATCGCTGGGTGGCGATACGTCAAGGAGGTATATGGACGGCTTGGTGAACACCCCATCTGGTCGTGGGCAGAAATCTCTGCCAACACCCCTGAGTTTCGCCTGTGGCTAGGGGAGAACCAAGACCACCTCACACGCAAGGATGGACCACGCGGGTTCGGAAACCATAGAAAGTACGCAAGCCTAAGCCACGAAAGTCCTCAAGGAACCGCTTCGGTTTTCGAGAGCTACGTTGATTGGATAATGACAGCCCAGGATCATCTGCACTTCTTCGACTCACACTGTCGCGGACGGACGCCTATAGATGCCTTTGAGGCTCTTTATGTCGCCATGGGCACCGTTACCAATTTTGGCCGGGTCGGCAAGTTCGACTATCTGATGACACTGTCTCGTCTCCGTTTTCTCGATATTAGACCCGGCCATGCCTACCTCGACAAGGCGACTGGGCCCCTCGCCGGTGCACACCTGCTTATTGAAGGCACTAGCTCCAAACCAAGTGCCAAGTCATTGAGCGCAGTGCTAATAAAGTTTTCACAAATCGTCGGCGTAACCCCTGACGTTGTAGAAGACGCCATTTGCAATTGGCAAAAGAGCCCTGATACTTTCCGCAGTTTCGTTCTGTGAGTGACTAGCGTCGTAGAACGATGTCATGCCCACTTCTACGGTATCGGCGTTTAAGGTTGTTGTATTCGGTATACTCGAGTACACCTTCATTCTGCAATTGGCCAATGATGATGCCTGGACTGGTCCCTACTTCAGCTGCCAAACGAACAATGTCGCGCCTAGATGGCTTCTTCATAAACCTTGATTCCAAACGACTCTCGAAAGGCCACAGTACGTCTGCCGAGAAACTATTGGCCTGGGTCTCTTCGATACAAGTTTCGAACGCCTCCGAGTCACCGTCAACATGAATGGCTCTTTCTCGATGCAGAATGAGGTGTCCAACTTCATGGAAAAACGAGAACCAGAACTGGTCGTCAGAGAGATATCTTGCGCTTAATTGAATGATGGCTGTTCCATCCTCCAATACCCGACTCGCCCCGCTGGCAGCACAACCATCAGGTGTCGGAACGATCACGCATGCAACTCCACACTCAGACGTAATACTCTGCAGTTTAGGAATGAAAGTCTTCGGGTCCGGAATGCGGCTCAGTGGCCGCATTTCATCAATAGCCAGAGCGAATTCGTCCGCGTCGAATCTCGTTCGCTTTAGCTGGCTACGAGCAATTTCCCCCGCGCGTAGCCAAGCTGATACAGCACTTACCTGATTAGGGAATGTTGGCGACGTACGGAACCGAACGCCTTGAAGCTGCTGGGCATAGGTACCCTCCCACTCTTGAAGACTGTCGGCGCCAAAGAATTGGAGACAAGCATCGATACGTGCGTGCCAGTCGGCTGGTACATCTAGCCACTCGAGCTTTTTCATGGAGGCCAGAGGAAGTGATTGAACCCATTGGTCAGCCCTGACTGTCTCTAAAGACCGCCTGAATCTCTGCTCTCTACGGAGCCAGAAAGATACGCTACCCCCAAGGGTCTCCGCTAAATTTTGAGCAAGTTCCGTTGTGACAACGAGAGATCCTTCAAGCAATCGGTCATACTCATCGGTACTCAATCCCCACGTCTCCGCTAGGTGCTTGGGGGGTAGGCTCTTCGCTGAAACTATGTCACCTATAGTCGCACCAGGTGGTGTCGCCCATCGGGGCACAAAGTCCTCAAGAGTGCTCATTCACCGAGCTCCTTGATCTGGATCAACTTGATTCGATTTACCATATCCCACCAATCCTGGGAGCTACCAGGTCTGTATGACTCGGCATGATCCGCCCGTCCAACTAAGCAGTGCTGGTTCACGATATCTATTTGTATATAGGTCGCGCTTGAACGTAAGAGATCAACTCCGAATGGAACACCGGAAAGGTACTCCGCCGCGTCTAAGTCCGCGAGACGAGTTCGAAGTGACATAGCAACCTCTTCACCCAGCTTCTGGGCAGCATACTGAGAATCTAGACATGTTCTACGCAGATCCTTCGTCTCGAAACTAATTATCACCCGTTGGCTTTCTGTGGTTCGTTTGTATTCCCGGTGGAACCGGGTGAACGTGGCGGGTTCAGAATACGGCCAAGTCGTAGGATCCCCTACTACCAAATCACGATTCTGTTCAACCAATTATCTGCTATGCCGCGACCATGCACGCCCGTGCCCCACCCCGCCCTCCCACCCGGCTAAAATCGAGGAGGCCCGTTTCACCCCACCGCACGGGCGGAAAGCGCAGAATGTCCTTCATCGAGAACGCCGTTGCCCGCTGGGCCGAACTGCAGCGGCTCCAGGCGGCCCCCGGCTGGAAACTGACCAACGCCAACGCCTGGGTGCTGGCCCTCTTCCGCGAAGCCTTCACCCGCACCCGGCCGCGGGTCCCGCTGGACGACTTCCACGCCATGACGGACAGCTTCCTGAACCGGCTCCGGGTGGACGGCGTGCAGCTGCGCGAAGACTGGACCGGACGGAACTACGCCGATGACTGGGTGGCCCGCCGCTTCCTGGCCCGTCCCCGCGCGGACGGGAAGTTCGTCTACGAACTCACCGAATCCTCCGCCCGCTTCCTCTCCTATCTGGACGGCTTCAGCAGCGACAAAACCTCGCTGAACTCCTCCCGTCTGGCCACCCTGCTGGACCGGGTGGAAAACCTCGCACAGGAATCCAACCCGGACCCGGCCGCGCGCATCGCCGTGCTGAAGGAAGAGGTCGCCCGGCGTGAGGACATGATCCGCGCCCTGGAAACCGGGGAGGCTCCCCCGCCGCTGCCGGAGGACAGCGCCGTCGAAGCCGCCCGCGACATCCTGGACCTGGCCGCCGCCCTGCCGGCCGACTTCAAACGCATGCGCGACGGCCTGGAAAAGATGCTGCACAACCTGCGCCAGGAAATGGTGGAATCCAACGCCGCCAAGGGCCTGACCATGGGCGAAATCCTCGAAGCCGACAAAAAGCTTCGCAGCACCGCCGAAGGCCGCACCTATGAGGGCTTCACCGCGTTCCTGAACGACGCCGACCAGCAGGCCCGCTTCCGCGCCGCCATCGCCGAGGTCCTCGAACGCGACTTCGCGGACAACCTCACCCCCGAGGACCGGCAGAGCCTGTACCGGCTGATTTCCGACATGCGGGACCAGGCCACCGAAATCCACCGCATCTACGGCCGGCTCTCCGAATCCATGCACACCTACGTGCAGAGCGACGAGTACCGCGAATCCGTGCAGCTGCGCCAGCTCATCCGCGCCGCCGAGGCCGCCATCCACAAGGCCCCGCGCGGACGCCGCCGCGTCGCCGTCGTGCCCGCCCCGCAGCTGTACGGCTCAGGCTTCGAATCGCTGAGCATGGTCCGGGTCTACAACCCCGAGGACCATGCCGCCCCGCGCACCCTGCCCGAACCGCCGCAGTTCACCGAGGCTGACATCCACCGCTCGGCCCGTACCCCACGTGCGGATCGGCGGGTACTGGCCGACGCCGTCTCCCGGGCGACGGCGAAACGCCCCAGTGCCACGGTGGCCCAGGTGTTCGAGCAGCTGCCGCCCGAACACCGGCACCTGAACAGCATCCGTGCCCTGCTCGCCGGCGGTTCCGCCGCCGGCGACACCCTTGAATCCGTTACCTTTACCCAGATCGACGGCAGCGAGCGCACCGCGCTGCTGCCCGCCGTCGCCGTCGCGAAAGCCCCCGAAAAATGAGCGAGACCATCCACGCCGCCCCGGACGAGAACGTCTCGGAAGAACACGTCCCGGAAAACCCGGAGCTGGACGCCGAGCAGGCAGAAGACGCCGTAGAAACAGAGCGCGACCTCCTGGTCGACGGTCCCGAACTGTTCCCCGGCGACACCGGCACCCTGCCGCTGAAGCTGCGCCAGGCCCTGATCCGGCTGCTGCGCGGCCCCTACCTGGACGCCACCTCGTCCGACAACGTGTACGAGACCGTGGTGGACAACCAGGAGCAGCTGCGCGTGCGGCTGAGCGAACTGTTCCTGTCCCTGGTCATTGACGAGGACCGCAAGGTGGCCCTGCTGCGCCCGGTGGAAATGCCCGAACCTCACACCTCCGCCCTGCAGCGCCAGCGCGAAATGACCCGCGAGGAAACCCTGCTGCTGCTGCGCCTGCGGCTGATCCTGGACCGGCACACCGGCACCGGGAACGAGGCGACCATCGCCCGGCAGGACATCCTCGAGGTGCTTGAGGCCTACGTGGACCCGGGCCAGCGCGACGCCAAATCCGTGGAGGACACCGCGGACGCCGCCATCCGCAAGCTCGTCCAGGACCGCCGCCTGCTGATCCCCACCGAACTGGACAACGTCTGGGTCATCTCCCCTGCCCTGCCGCTGGCCCTGCCCTATAGCCAGATCGGCGACATCGTCACCTTTATGCAGACCCTCTCCGGGGAGGACACAGCGGACGACGACGCGCCGACGCTCGACGTCGAGCCGGCTGACGCTGACACCGACACCGACACTGACACTGACACTGACACCGAGAACCCTGACACCCCCGCCACGAACGACGGCGAGGAGCCGGCATGAGCATCGAAACCACCCTCCCCATGGGAGACCTGATCAACCCCGGCCAGAACCGGCTCTCCTCCGTGCAGATCGTGAACTGGGGAACCTTCGACGGCGCGCACACCATCAAGGTGGACCGCGCCGGCACCCTGCTCACCGGCGATTCCGGCGTGGGTAAATCCACCGTCTTCGACGCCATGCTCTTGGTCATGGACGCCCGCCCCCGCATGAACGAGGCCGCGCAAAACAACAACGGCACCAACGCCGAGGAAAAACGCACCGCCTTCTCCTACATGCGCGGCCGGCTCGGCACGCAGGGAGCGGACGACGGCGCGGGCACCGCCTACCAGCGCCCCGGCGCCACCTGGTCCGCAGTCTGCCTGACCTTCGACAACGGACTGGGCCAGATCACCTCCCTCTCCGTGGTGATGGACCTGCCGGCAACCGGCACCGAACATAACCTGGGCCGCTTCTACCTGGTGCACAACAAGCCCCTGGACATCACCGCCCTGCAGACCGGCATCCGCGGCCGCTTCACCAAGGGCAGCCTGGAAGCCTTGCTGCCCGGCGCCGCCGTGTTCGATTCGCACAAAATGTTCGCCGAACGCTACCGCTCGGCGCTGGGTGTGGAGGATGAGAAGGCCTTCAACCTGCTGCGCATCCTGCAGACCGGCAAGGGCCTGGGCGGCACTGTCAATGACTTCTTCAGCACCAACGTGCTGGACACCCCGCGCACCCTCACCGCGGCCGAAGAAGCGGTGGAGGACTTCAGCCACCTGCGCAGCATCCGCCGCCAGCTCGAACGCGCCCGCCAGCAGCGCGACCACCTGGCCTCCGTCCCCGAGCTGCACACCCGCTACCGGCAGGCCGCGGACGCCCTGGCACACAACCGCGCCCTGACCACCGAGGGCCTGCCCGCCTACCGGCAGCGCCTGGCGCTGGAAGGCGCCGCCCGCACTGCGGAGAAGCTCGAAGCCGCGGCCTCGGCTGCCCGCGCCGAACTCTCCGCCGCGGAGACCCGCCGTGCCACGCTCAAGGACCAGCGCGATGCGCTTAGCGCCCGCTACGCCGCAGAGGGCGGCGGCGCCATCGCCACCCTGGAACGGGAACTCGCGGCGGCCGCCGCGCAGCTGCGCTCCCGTGAAACCGTGGAAAACGCGTTCCGGGACGAGCTCGCCGCGGCGGGGATCGACGTCGACTTCTCCCCCGCCGGGCTGGTCACCGCCCGCAGCCGCGCCGTCGAACTGGTGAAGTCCCTCGGCGCGGACCTGGAGTCCGCAAAGGAGCGCAGCAGCAACGCGCACGGCGAGGCGTGGTCCCTGAAGGGGCAGATCGCGAAGCTGGAAAACGAGATCGGCTCCTTCCGCCGCCGCAAGTCCAATATCCGGCAGGACTCCCTGGACCAGCGCACCCGGATCTGCGCCGCCACCGGCATCAAGGAAGCGGACATGCCGTTCGCCGGCGAGCTGATCGACCTGCCCGCCGAGCACGTCCAGTGGCGTCCGGCCGCCGAGCGGACCCTGCGTTCCCTGGCCACCGCCCTGCTGGTCCCCGGCGAACACATGGCCGCCGTGACCCGGTACCTGAGCGAAAACGACATGCAGGGCTACGTGCGCTGCATCGACGTCTCGGTGCCGCTGGACGGCCCCGCCGAGCCCGGCCCGGATGACCTGATCACCAAGCTGCTCACGCACGACTCCGCCATGGGCGACTGGGTGCGCCGGAAAATCACCGCACACTACGACTTCGTCTGCGTGGAGGATCCGGCCGGGCTGGCCGGCGTCGCCAAGGGCGTGAGCAGAGGCGGTGCGGTCAAGCGCAACCGCAGCACCACCGAGAAGGATGACCGGCACACCAAGGCTTCGGACAACGTGCTGGGCTTTGACAACAAGGACACCGTCGCGGCGCTCGGCAACGAACTGCTGGCCCTGCGCACGGTGTTTGAAGAGGCGGATACCGTCTCGAAGCAGCACGCCGCGGAGCAGGACGAGCTGATCCGCCGGCTCGCCGCCGTCCGCCGTGTCGCCGATGACGAACGGAGCTGGGAGGACCTGTCCGCAGACGATGCCCGCGCCGCCGTCGTCGCCGCCACCGAGCGGCTGGATGCGGCCCGGGACGCCAACGCGGACTTGGAGCAGATCCGCTTTGAACTGGACACCGCCGAGCTGGACCTGACCGCCGCCACGGAGAAGGTGGGCGGGCTCAAGGGCGAAGCGGCGAGGCTCGACGCCGACCTTGCCGCCGCCGTCGAACGCCGCACCGCGCTGTCCGCGAAGGCACCCGAGGCGCTGTCCGAGGGACTGCGGACCGCGCTGGCCGAGCTGTTTGACCCGTTCGGGGACCTCACGGACGCTGCCCGGCTGAAGGAAGCCGCCGGCGAGGTGGAGCGTGCCCTGATCACCGAGCAGGCCCGGCTGGAGAAGACCCTGCTGGAAACCCGCGCGAAGCTGGAACGGACCTTCGAGACGTTCTCCGACAAGTGGGGCTCGGACTTCGGCACCTCCGTGGAGGCTGCCGGCGCGTACGAGGACCGCTTCGAGGGCATCATCACCGAGGGCCTGCCGCAGCGCGAGGCCGAGTTCAGCGAGTACTTCAACAACCGCACCTATGAGCGTTTCAGCGACCTGCTGCAGCTGCTGGATGAGGAACGCCGCAGCATCTCCTCCCGCCTGCTGCCGCTGAACTCGGTACTCCGCCGGGTGGAATACCATGCCGGCAGCCACCTGGAGATCGAGGTGGCCACCACCATTCCCGACGCCGCATACAAGTTCCGCACCGAACTGAAGAACGCGCTGCCGATGATGGGGTCGCGGCAGGATCGGGCGGACATGGACGCCCGGTATGCCGCGCTGGAGGCGCTGGTGGACCGGCTGAAGGATCCGGAGGAGAAGCGCTGGCGGGCCGAGGTGCTCGATGTCCGCTCACACGTGACGATCACCTGCACGCACCGCCTGGCCAACGGGCACACGTACACCAACCTGCAGGCATCGCTGATGTCCGGCGGCGAGGGCCAGCGGTTCACCGCGTTCATCATGGCCTCGGCGCTGGCGTACCAGCTGGGCATTGTGTCGCAGGGCTTCAGCACGTACGGCACGGTGATGATGGATGAGGCGTTTGTGAAGTCGTCGCTGTCCTTTGCGGAGGCGTCCATCAACGCGCTGCACGAGTTCGGCTTCCAGCTGCTGCTTGCCGCTCCGGAGGACAAGGTGGACCTGTCCCGCTTCCTGGGCTCGGTCACCGAAATCCTGCGCGACGACGTCACCAACCGGTCCGGCGTGCTGGAACGCGGGCTGGGGAACTCCCGGTCGGTGGACATCCTGCTGCGCTAGCCGGTTCCTCTGGCATTGCGGGGGCGCCGGGATGGAGACTGGGAGACGTGATTCCTCTTCTCGAGTCCTGGCGCCGCCAGTTGATCGGCACGTTCAGCAACAACGCCGCCGAGATCCCGCAGTGGGAGCTCGAGCTGGCGAAGGGCGACGACGTCGGGCACTTCGGTCCGGAGTCCGCCGTGTGGGCGGTGCACGGGTCCATGACGCCGATTATCGCGGGCGTCCGGGCGCTGCTGCTGCAGGCCCTGCATCCGGGCGCGATGGCCGGGGTTCATGATTTCTCCGATTATAAGGAGGATCCGCTGGGCCGGCTCGCCGGGACCATCCGCTGGATCTTCACCGTCACCTACGGGGACACACATGCGGCGAAGTCCGGGTCGGACTGGGTGCTGCGCCTGCACGAGCGGGTGCAGGGTGAGTATGTCGACGCCGACGGCGTCGAGCAGCCGTATTCGGCGAACGATCCGGAGATTGCCCGCTGGGTCCATCTGGCGTTCACCGACGCGTTCCTGTCCTCGCACCAGCGCTACGGCGGGCCGATTCCCGGCGGTCCGGACGCCTATGTGGCCGAGTGGGCGGTGGCCGGGGAGCTAATGGGCATTCCGGATCCGCCGCGCTCCGAGGCTGAGTTGCGGAAGCAGATGGCCGGGTACGACGCCCAGCTGCGCAGCAGCGAGTACGTGCAGGAGGCACTGGGGTTCCTGAAGCGTCCGCCGCTGCCGGGGAACCAAAAGCTGGGTTACCGGGTGCTGTTTGCCGGGGCGGTGGCCAGCTTGGAGCCGAAGCACCGGGAACTTTTGGGGTTGCGGGCACCGCATGTGGGGCCTGTTACGCTGCCGATGACGTTTCCCGTGAAACTTGTTTTGGGTGTTATCCGGTTCGGTCTGGGTCCGATGGGGCCCAGCGAGCGGTCGGCGCGGGAGCGTATTGCCCGGTTGGCCGGGCGGGTGTGAGGGCGCGAGTGGTGCTTCCGCGGGCAGTTTTTGGGGCGCTAATTGAGGCAAGTAGTGGGCCTTTAAAAGACGGGTAAATGAAGCTCCGTCGTGGACCGTTTTTGGCAGTTTTTCGGCCCTGAAATGTCAGTGTCGGATGAAAACCTTAGGCATGGACCAGATCGGGAACACCGAACCGACAACTGAAGAATCAAGGACTGGACACTGCACGGACGAGGGCCACGTCGGCACCAAGGGCGGGCCCACACTTGCGGTATACCGGGCGGGTACAACAGATACGTCCGACGACGACGGCGCACGTGCCAGCGGAACCGCCGGCGCGGCGGGTCCCGGCACCACTGACACCGGTTTTCCAGATGGTTTCAGCGGAACCCTGGTTCTGCAGAACCTTGAATCCTTCGACGACCAGGCTGTGGGTGAAGTGCTGGTCCGGGTCGCACACCTGATCGCGTGGGCGGAGGCGCAGCGGGCCCGGATGCTGAACCGGATGGAAACCCTCTTCCGG
>NZ_JAJJOC010000022.1:0-200103 GCF_020907365.1 Arthrobacter sp. zg-Y750
TGTTCATACAGACACAATGCCGGGGCCAAGGAAAATTGGCCGCCAGGCACTGCACTAAATTCGAAACCAGCTAAAAAAACCATTCCAGCCCACGGGGTGGGCGGAACAGTCGATTCAACCAATTAAAATAAATTGGTATCAATAAACTTGGCACACTATTGAGTTCTCAAACAACAGACGCAATCCGAAAATACTCGGGAAAACAATGTTTTCCTTTTCTTCTTCGCTGCAAGGTTTTCCATCTTATTCCATCCAGGCGTTTTCCGCAATTCCCGGTTTTCCTCATCGGAAGCCCGGGAAAGCGTGTCAACCGCCGTTCCGGCCCAGCAAAAAACCCGAGTCTTTCCTGCCGGCCCCGTGAAGGGCGCACCAGAGAAACTCTGTTTTTTGGTGGGTTTGGCCGCCATGCTTCGGGCGCTTATTTCAGCGTCCCGGCCGCGGCGACTCGTCTATCTTTGCATACCCGGCCCGGTCCTTGCAAACCGTTCCGAGGTGACCTGCCGCACGCTCCCCCGGCAGCTGCCGGGGGACACGAAGCGGAAGATCTTTGCCTCCCGAAGGAGGCAATAAAACTATACGGCGGTCACTTCAACCGTTGCAAGGTTCCGCTTGCCGCGCCGCAGCAGCAGGTACTTGCCGTGCAGCAGCTCAGCCGGGTCCACCACGGTGTCCGCATCGGCCACCTTGACGTTGTTGACATAGGCACCGCCTTCGGAAACGGTCCGGCGGGCTTCGGACTTGCTGCCTGAGAGGCCGGAGGCGACCAGCAGGTCGATGATCCCCAGCCCGTCCGCGGATACCGTCACGGCCGGCAGTTCAGCCGTGGCAGCCTTGAGGGTTGCCTCGTCCAGGTCTTTTACTTCGCCCTGGCCGAAGAGCGCGGCGGAAGCGGCAATAACCTTTTCGGTTGCCTCCGCTCCGTGGATCAGCGATGTCACGTCGAACGCCAGGGCACGCTGCGCTTCGCGCTTATGCGGCGCTTCGGCGACCGAGCGTTCCAGCTCCTCGATCCGGGACCGGCTCATGAAGGTGAAGACCTTCAGACGGTCCACCACGTCCTTGTCCGAGGTATTGAGCCAGAACTGGTACATGGCGTACGGGCTGGTCATTTCCCCGTCGAGCCACACTGCATTGCCCTCGCTCTTGCCGAACTTGGTGCCGTCGCTGTTGGTGACCAGCGGGGTGCCCAGTGCGTGGACAGTCTTACCCTCAACCTTGCGGACCAGTTCGGTTCCGCTGGTGAGGTTGCCCCACTGATCCGAGCCGCCGGTTTCCAGCACACAGTTGTAGTTGCGGAACAGCTCCAGGTAGTCCATCCCCTGCAGCACCTGGTAGCTGAACTCGGCGTAGCTGATGCCTTCATCGGAGTTCAGGCGGGAGGAGACGATTTCCTTTTTGATCATGGTGCCCACCCGGAAGTGCTTTCCGATGTCACGCAGGAAGTCGATGGCGCTCATTGGCGCCGTCCAGTCCAAGTTGTTCACCATGCGGGCGGCATTGTCACCCTCGAAGCTCAGGAAGCGCTGGACCTGGCCCTGCAGGTAGCCCACCCACTCGCTGACCGTTTCCTTGGTGTTCATGGTGCGCTCGGCCGTCGGCCGGGGATCCCCCACCAGCCCGGTGGATCCGCCCACCAGCGCCAGCGGCCGGTGTCCGGCCAACTGCAGGCGGCGCATGGTCAGCAGTTGCACCAGATTGCCCAGGTGCAGGCTCGGCGCCGTCGGGTCAAACCCGCAGTAATACGTGACGGGTCCCCCGGCGAGGAGCTTTTCCAGCTCCGCCTCATCGGTGGAGACCTGGACCAGGCCCCGCCACTTGAGCTCCTGCCAGATGTTGGCAAAGGACGGATCGTTCTGCTGGGCTACAAGGCCCCGGGAGTTCACGTTTTCTGACACGCTTTCTAAATTATCAGGATTCTTCTTCGGGAATGCCTGCGGGGATACCGTTGGCGGCGATCAGGCGCAGCCGCTGGGTGGGCCGGGTCATGGCCACGTAGAGGTCTCCGACCTTGCCGGCGGCAGCCGTCAGCAGTTCCGACGGCTCGAGGATCACAACGCCGTCGAACTCCAGGCCCTTGGCCTCCCGGGGCGACGTCACCACGATGTCCTGCTCCAGGCCACCGGCACCGGAACCCACGCGCGGACCGTAGGCTTCAGTCACCGCACGCCGTACCTCCGCGAGCCGGTGATCCTCGGCAATGATTGCCAGCAATCCGCCGTCGAGCGCTTCGAGGTCTGATGGGAGGGTTTCGAGCAGGCGCTCAATGAGCCCTCCGTGGGGCACCTCATCAATGAACGGCGCCCAGCGTCCCTCACGGACGGCCTTGGGCGCGGACACCACCAGTCCGGCGGCGTTGGCCATGCGCACGGCAGCCTCGGCAATCTGCGCCGGGGTGCGGTAGTTGACCGTCAGCTCTTCCAGCGTCCACCGCTCCCCTACAAAGGGAGCCAGCGCTCCCTGCCAGGAGGTGGCGCCCGCAGCGGAGCTGGTCTGGGCGATGTCGCCCACGACGGTGAAGGACTTCAGCGGGCACCGGCGCATCAGCAGGCGCCACTGCATGGCGGACAGTTCCTGCGCCTCGTCCACCACTATGTGCCCGAAGGCCCAGGTGCGGTCGACGGCGGCACGGTCGGCGGCGGTGAGCCGCTGCTCCCCCACCGCGTTGTGGTCGGCGAGGTCCTCGGCGGACAGGATGCCATGGGCACCGGAGTCCTCGAGGAACCCCTCGGTATTGGCGATGGCGCTTTCGGCGTTGGCCAGGTCCCGCTTGCGCTGTTCTTCCCGCGCGGCGTTCTCCCGTCCGGCAGATGCGTCCAGCTCGCCCAGCAGTTCGGCGGCCTCATCCAGCAGCGGTACGTCGGACTCCGTCCACGGTGCATCCGCACTGCGGCGCAGCAGGTCCAGCTCAGCGTCGCTAAGGTCCGGTGCGGCGGCTTCGAGCTGGCCGGGCTTGCTGAACAGGTCAGAAATCAGCTTCTCCGGCGTCATGGGCATCCAGCACAGGTTCAGCGCCACGCGTACGTCGCGGGCGCTGCGCACGTCTTCGGCCAGGTACGCGCGGTCGGTGCTGTTGCCCGCTCCTGCGGACTCTTCGAGCTGTTCGGTCAGCTGCTCGGTGAGCTCACGCAGCAGGATCTTCACGAACGTTACGCGCGCCTCGTTGTGCGGCTTGCCGGTGGCACGGGCCTTGTCCCGGGCACGCTGGACCTGCCTGGGCGTCAGCGTAAGGATGGTGCCTTCGACATTGAGTTTCCGCGGACCCGCGGGCAGGCGCTGGCGGTTGGCCACCGCGCGGGCCACGACGTCGGCCATGTACAGCCGGCCCTTGACCTCCGCGGCAGCGGCGTCTTCCTCATGGGTGGCGCTGATGCCGGGCATCAGCTGGCCCAGGCTGGACATCACCACGCCGGTCTCGCCCAGCGAAGGCAGGACCCGCTCGATGTAGCGGATGAAGGCGTTGGAGGGGCCGACCAGCAGCACGCCGGCGGACTTCAGCCGTTCGCGGTGCGTGTACAGCAGGTACGCCGCACGGTGCAGCGCGACGGCGGTCTTGCCGGTGCCCGGCCCGCCCTGCACCACCAGCGTCCCGGCCAGGGGTGCACGGATGATGCGGTCCTGCTCGGCCTGGATGGTGCCGACGATGTCGGACATTTGGCCGGTCCGCTTGGAGTTCAGTGCCGCCAGCAGCGCGCCTTCGCCCTGCAGCGCCTGCTCGTCTTCCAGCATGGAGTAATCCAGCACATCGTCCTCGATGGCCTGCACATCGCGGCCCTTCAGGATCAGGTGCCGGCGCCGCCGGACGCCCTGGCGTTCAAATGCGGTGGCCTGGTAGAAGGTGCCTGCCTCAGGGGCACGCCAGTCCACCATCAGCCGCTGCAGGTCCTCCGTGGACAGACCGATGCGGCCGATGTAGCGCTTCTCGCCGTCGTCGAGGTCCAGGCGCCCGAACACCAGCCGTTCATCGACGGCGTTCAGTTGCGCCAGGCGGTCCTCGTACATAGTGGCGAAGGCGTCCCGCTCGGACCGGTTCTGGTGGGAACCCGCGGAGTGGCTGCGCCGGATCGCGGCGAGCTGCTCCATCTTTTCGGCGCGCAGTTCGTCCAGCCGGTGGTATAGACCGGCCACGTACTGACGCTCGTGTTCCAGCTCGTTTGAAGCTGAAGGTGTTTCAGGCATGTTCGCGTTCCCTCTCGCAAAGGCAGAGCGTCAATCTTACAGTGCATTTGGACTTTTGCAGGTCACTAATGTATGCGGTTTCTCTCTCAGCTGCTGCCTGCCCTCACGCGTGTCGTGCCGGCGGCCGCGCCGGGGCGCGGTTAGTAGCGGACGAGCGCGGTGACGGGGGTGTCACCCAGTCGTTCGCGGCCGCCCAGCTCGCCCAGTTCCAGCACGACGCCGAACCCGGCCACCTGCGCGCCGGCCTTGCGGATCAGGCGTGCCGCGGCACCCAGGGTTCCTCCGGTGGCCAGCACGTCATCGAGGATGAGGACGCGGGAGCCGGCGGGCATGTCGTCGCGGTGCAGTTCCAGGCTGCTCTCGCCGTACTCCATCGAGTAGCTCTCAGAGAAGACCTCGCGGGGCAGCTTCCCGGGCTTGCGGACGGTGATGACGCCCTTGCCCGAGGCATAGGCGGCAGCTGCGGCCAGGAGGAAGCCGCGCGCTTCAACGCCTGCCACGAAATCGAACTGGCCCTCGAACGGGGCGATCAGTGCGTCCACCACGCCGCGCAGCGCCGGACCGTCGGCAAACACCGGGGTGAGGTCGCGGAACACGACGCCGGGCTTGGGGTAATCGGGAATGACAGCGCCCAGGCGTTCGATGGTTTGTGCAATGGACTCGTTGTTTACCGGTTCTGCCGGGGCATCTTTCACGCGTCCACCTTACCCGCTCAGGCCCGGCGTCCCCTGACCGGACCGGCACGCTGTGGCACTTCTCTCGCGGGCATATCCGGGCAGGTTGCCGGAATAAAGGGTGCCTAAAGACAGTTGCCGACAGATAAGGGGCCCCTCACCGGGCCCCGGATTTTCGATAAGAAGTCAAGGATTGGAACATATGTCTAACCTGCACGAAGTGCTCAAGAACAAGATCGGATTCGGCACAGCCCCGCTGGGAAACATGTTCCGGGACATTCCCCAGGACGAAGCGTTGGCCACGGTTGAGGCCGCTTGGAACGCAGGCATACGTTACTTCGACACGGCCCCGTTCTACGGCGCCGGCCTCGCAGAATCCCGGCTGGGTGAGGTCATCTCGCAGCACAACCGCGATGAGTATGTGCTGAGCACCAAAGTGGGACGGCTGATCCTGGATGAAGAAGAGGAAAAGAGCGACGGCCTCTTCAACCACGGACGCTCGAACAAGATCGCCACGGACTACACCGCCGATGCCACGCTGCGCTCCATCGAGGAAAGCCTTGCACGGCTGAAGACCGACCGGCTGGACTTCGTGTTCATCCACGACACCTCCCGGGACTTCCTCGGTGATGAGTGGGTGGCCAAGTTCAACGAGGCTCGAACCGGCGCGTTCCGCGTCCTCGCCCGGCTGCAGGATGAGGGCGTCATCAACGGCTGGGGCCTGGGTGTAAACACCACCGAGCCCATCGAGCTGGCCATGGACATGGATGAGGCCGCACCGACGATGAGCCTTTCCGCCACCCAGTACACGCTGCTGCAGCACGACCGTGCCCTGCAGCGCATGATGCCCACGGCGCAGGAAAAGGGTGTGGGCATCGTCGTCGGCGGCCCCTTCAACTCCGGTGCCCTGCTGGGCGGCGACCACTTCGACTACGGAGACATCCCCCCGGTGATCAAGCAGAAGATCGCCGCGATGACTGAGATCGCCCGGCGGCACGACGTGAGTCTGAAGGCTGCTGCCCTGCAGTTCTCCACCGCCCACCCCGCCGTAACTGCGGTCATCCCGGGTTCCAGCCGGCCCGAACGGGTCTGGGAGGATATCGCCGCGATGAGGGCTGACATCCCGGGTGCGTTCTGGGACGAGCTGCTCGAGCAGAAGCTCATTTCCGCTCACGCTCCCCTGCCCCGCTCGTAGCGGGAAGCAGCTAACCCCCTAAGGGGCAGCACCGCCGAACGGCGTCCGGGATGATTCCATCCCGGACGCCGTTATGCGTTTTGCGGATTCCCGGCCGGCGCAGCTGCTGCCCGGCGGGGCCGGGGCACAGCCCGACGGTACTTCGAGACAGTTGGATCCCCGGTCAGCCAGTACCGCCAGGGATACTCGTCTGTCCCCCCGGGGCCGCTGACGCCGACCCGCGGACCGGTGGATACCAGCTCGTCGGGCACGGGTTCGTCTGGCAGCGTGAGCCGCAGCGGATCGGCGAAGACATCTGCACCGTCCAGTGGCCGTGCTATCCCCAGGGCCTGGGCGAGCCGGGCCGGGCCGCGCGCCAGATCCAGGTGCGTGCGCGGGTTCCCGCGCCGCAGCGCCGCCGCCTCGGCCCCCTCGACCACCTCACCGGCACGCAGCAGCAGCCCGGTCGCGAAGCCTTCGGTGCCGCAGACCACGTTGGCGCAGTAATGCATGCCGTAGGTGAAGTAGACGTACAGGTGCCCGGCCGGCCCGAACATGGTGGCGTTCCGTGCGGTCTGTCCACGGAAGGCGTGCGAGCCGGGGTCCACGTCGCCCATGTAGGCCTCAACCTCGGTAATGCGCACGCTCACGCGCTCTCCGTCGACGTCGTGGGTCAGCACCGCCCCCAGCAGGTGGCGTGCCGCTTCGGTGGCCGGCACGGCCAGCCGTTCTCTTTCACTCGCATAAGCCATACTCCGACGTTAGCAAGATCGGCACGGCAGCAAGATCAGCGGGCCAAGCGGTGCCGGATATGGTGCCGGTCGGCGCGGGCCTGCCAGAACTCGATTTCCCGCGGCTGCAACGCGTACAGCTGCCAGTTCGGATTCGGGCTGCCGTCCGCCGCCGGCCGCGCCTGCCAGTCGGCAGCCGAGGCCTGCGCGGAGAGCAGCACTACGCCGCCGGCCACCCGCACCTGCCGGCCCAGTTCGGGCCAGTAGAAATTCATGGCGGCGTTCGGGTTCTCCGCCAGTTCCCCGCCCTTGCGCGAGGTGCGTGCCGTGGCGAACTGCCAGCCGTCGTCGTTAATGTCCTTGAGGATCAGCATCCGTGCCGAGGGGTGCCCGGCAGCGTCGGCCGTGGCCAGCGAAAAGGCGTGCGGTTGCCGCACTCCGGCCGCCAGTGCATCGGCCAGCCAGCTCCGGAAAAGTTCCGCGGGATCCCCGGGCGCCGTCTGCGGATCGAAGGACGGCATATCGTCTGGAAAGTCCGGCAGGGCACGCAGCTGGGCGCGGAAGTCGCTGATCATGGGCCGAGCGTAGCCTGTCAGCGTCAGCCGGCGTAGCCGCGCACTGCCTCCAGCTGCCGGTGGAGCTCAGCAAGCTGCGCTTCGACGGCGGACCGCGCGGTGCCGCCCTGGGAGCTGCGGCTGTCGAGTGAGCCTTCGGTGCTGAGCACGGTACGCACCTCCGGTGTCAGGTGGGGCGAGATCCCGGCGTAATCCTCGTCGGTCAGGTCCCACAGTTCGACGCCGCGTCCCTCGGCCAGCTGCACGGCCGCACCGGATAGTTCATGTGCCTGGCGGAAGGGGACGCCCTGGCGGACCAGCCACTCGGCAATGTCCGTAGCCAGGGCAAAGCCCTGCGGGGCCAGCGACTGCATCCGGCCGGTTTTGAACTTGAGCGTGGCGATCATGCCGGAGACGGCGGGCAGCAGCAGTTCCAGGGTGTCCGCCGCGTCGAAGACCGGTTCCTTGTCTTCCTGCAGGTCGCGGTTGTAGGCCAGCGGCAGTCCCTTGAGGGTGGCTAGGAGCCCGGTCAGGTCGCCGATCAGGCGTCCCGCCTTGCCGCGGGCCAGTTCGGCCACGTCCGGGTTCTTCTTCTGCGGCATGATGGACGAGCCGGTGGAGTAGGCGTCATCCAGGGTGACGAAGGAGAATTCCTTCGTGGCCCAGAGAATGACTTCCTCGCTGATCCGGGACAGATCCACGCCGATCATAGCCGCCACCCAGGAAAATTCCGCGTACACGTCGCGCGAGGCGGTGCCGTCAATGGAGTTCCACACCGCGGAGTCGAACCCGAGGTCCGCGGCGACGGCGTTCGGATCCAGGCCCAGGGAGGAACCGGCCAGGGCGCCGGAACCGTAGGGAGATACCGCGGCACGCTTGTCCCAGTCCGCCAGCCGCTGCACATCACGCAGCAGGGCCCACGCGTGGGCCAGCAGGTGGTGGCTGAGCAGGATGGGCTGGGCATGCTGCAGATGCGTGCGGCCCGGCATGGCCACCCCGAGGTGCGCCTGCGCCTGGCCCACCAGGGCATCGATCACGGACAGCACCCCGGCGCCGATGATCCGTGCGTGGTCCCGCAGGTACATCCGGCCGAGCGTGGCGATCTGGTCATTGCGGGACCGTCCGGCCCGCAGTTTGCCGCCCAGCTGGGCACCGGCGCGCTCAATCAGGCCGCGCTCCAGGGATCCGTGCACATCCTCGTCGGACGCGGCCGGGACATACGCGCCGGACTTCACG
Source organism: Arthrobacter sp. zg-Y750 (assembly GCF_020907365.1). Lineage (NCBI taxonomy): Bacteria > Bacillati > Actinomycetota > Actinomycetes > Micrococcales > Micrococcaceae > Arthrobacter > Arthrobacter sp. zg-Y750. The sequence continues at coordinate 8,546 of NZ_JAJJOC010000022.1, forward strand.
TCGGCGTCGAGCTGGTCCAGGGCTGCGAGCATCCCCGCCAGCTCGCCGTCGTCGAGCAGGCCGGCTTTGTGCAGCACGCGGGCGTGGGCACGGGAACCGGCGATGTCATAGCCGGCAAGCCGCCAGTCGAAGTGGGTGGATTTGCTCAGCGCGGCAAGGGCGTCCGCCGGACCGCCGGCGAACCGGCCGCCCCACAGCGCGCCCTGGACGGTTGATCCGGCGGACCCGGAACCCGTTGCTTCTTCTGGCGACTTGCCGTCTGTCATCTTCTTACTTACCTTCTGCTAGGCGCTGGTCGCGGCCGGAGGCCACCTTGGAGGACATGCCGAACAGCTCAATGAAGCCGCGGGCCATGGACTGGTCGAAGCTGTCACCGGTGTCGTAGGTGGCCAGGTTGAAGTCATACAGCGAGGAATCCGAACGCCGGCCGGTCACTACCGGGCGGCCGGCATCCAGCGTCATGCGGATGTCGCCGGAAACGTACTTCTGGGTGTCGCCGATGAAGGCATCCAGGGACTGCTTCAGCGGGGAGAACCACTGGCCGTCGTAAACCAGTTCGGTCCAGCGCTGGCCAACCGTCTTCTTGAAGCGGGCCTGCTCGCGCTCCACCGTGACGTTTTCCAGTTCGCGGTGCGCGGCCATCAGTGCCATGGCGCCGGGCGCTTCGTAGATTTCGCGGCTCTTGATGCCCACCAGGCGGTCCTCGACGATGTCGATCCGGCCGATGCCCTGTGCGCCGGCACGGCGGTTCATTTCCTCGATGGCCTGCAACGGAGTGACGGGCTTGCCGTCGATGGCCACCGGCACACCTTCCTTGAACGTGATGACCACTTCGTCGGGCGCCGGAGCGGACGCCGGGTCCGAGGTGTACTCGTAGACGTCCGGCGTGGGGCCGTTCCAGATGTCTTCCAGGAAGCCGGTCTCCACGGCGCGCCCCCAGACGTTGGCATCGATGGAGAACGGGTTCTTCTTGGTGGTGACGATCGGCAGGTTCTTCTCCTCGGCAAAGGCAATGGCCTTGTCGCGGGTCAGCGCGAGGTCACGGACCGGGGCGATGCACTTCAGGTCCGGCCCCAGCGTCTGGATGCCAACTTCGAAGCGGACCTGGTCGTTGCCCTTGCCGGTGCAGCCGTGGGAAACGGTGGTGGCGCCGAACTGGCGGGCTGCAGCAACCAGGTGCTTGACGATCACCGGGCGGGACAGCGCGGAGACCAGCGGGTAGGCGTCCATGTACAGGGCGTTGGCCTTCAGTGCCGGCATGCAGTATTCGCTGGCAAACTCTTCGCGGGCGTCCGCCACGTAGGCTTCCACGGCACCGCAGTCCAGGGCGCGCTGGCGGATGGTTTCCAAGGACTCGCCGCCCTGTCCCACGTCCACCGCCACGGCGATGACTTCGGCGCCGGTTGCCTCGGCAATCCAGCCGATGGCCACTGACGTATCCAGGCCACCTGAGTAGGCCAGAACAATACGTTCGCTCACGAAATGCTCCTCTTGCATTGGTTCGCGGCCCGCGGGGCCGCTGGTTGGTTGAAGTATGGGGGTTGCAGCTGCCGGGAAGCAGCTACAGGATCCGGCTCTCGGGTGCCGAGCCGTTGTTGCTGGCTTCGTCGGCTATCCGCAGGAAGCGGGCCGCCAGATCCGGTCCGCCGTCGGGGTCACGCGTCACCATCATGACGGTGTCGTCGCCGGCAATGGTGCCCAGGACCGACGGAAGCACGGAGTGGTCGATTGCCAGGGCCAGGAAGTTGGCCGCTCCCGGCGGGGTGCGCAGCACCACGATGTTCGCGGACGCTTCGGCGGTGACCAGCAGTTCCCCGCATAGCCGGGCCAACCGGGCGTCCAGCACCTCCTGGGTGACCCCGGACTTCGGGGCCCGCTCCCCGCCCTCGGACGGGACGGCGTACACCAGGGCGCCGTCCTTGCCGCGCATGCGCACGGCGCCCAGTTCCACGAGGTCGCGGGACAGCGTCGCCTGCGTGACCTGCACGCCGTCGTCGGCAAGCAGCGCGGCGAGTTCGGCCTGGGACCGGACCGAAAGCCCGGTCAGCAGCGTGCGGATGCGCGCCTGGCGCGCAGTCTTTGTGGCTGGCATGGTCATGCGCGTGCCTCCGGGGTTCCGGTCAGGCCCGAACGCGCCATCAACCAGACCATCAGGGCCTTCTGCGCGTGCAGGCGGTTTTCGGCCTCTTCCCACACCAGGGACTGCGGCCCGTCAATCACGTCTGCGGAGATCTCGTAACCGCGGTAGGCGGGCAGGCAGTGCAGGACGACGGCGTCGTCCGCGGCCTGTGCCATGGCCTCGCCGTCCACGGCGTAGCTGCGGAACAGTTCCTGCCGGGCAGCCTTTTCGGCTTCCTGGCCCATGGACACCCACGTGTCGGTGGCGACGACGTCGGCTCCCGCCAGCGCTTCGGCGGCGTCGGTGGTGATCATCACCGATCCGCCGGTCTCTTCGGCGCGGGCGGCTGCGGCGTCGACAATCTTGGGATCCGGCAGGTAGCCCAGCGGCCCGGCCACCCGCACGTGCATGCCGGCGGTGACACCGGCGAGCAGGTAGGAGTTGGCCATGTTGTTGGCGCAGTCGCCCAGGTAGGTCAGGGTCAGTCCGGCGAGGGTGCCCTTGTGCTCGCGGATGGTCAGCAGGTCCGCAAGCAGCTGGCAGGGGTGGTAGTCGTCGGAAAGCGCGTTGATGACGGGCACCGCGGAGTTCGCGGCCATTTCCTCCAGGCCGGACTGCGCGTAGGTGCGCCAGACGATGGTGGAGACCATGCGGTCGAGCACCTTGGTGGTGTCCGCCACGCTTTCCTTGTGCCCCAGCTGGGAATCCCCCGCGCCGATGATCAGGGGTACGCCGCCCAAGTCCGAAATGCCGGCGGCAAAGGAGACCCGGGTGCGGGTGGACGTTTTGTCGAAGATGACGGCCACGGTCTTCCGGCCGGTGGACTCGCCGGCGAACGGCTGGTACTTGTAACGGTCCTTTTTCAGGACGGCAGCCAGATCGAGGACCTCGGCCTGCTCCGCCTGGGTGAGGTCGGTGTCGACCAGGAAATGACGGGTCATGGTTTTCCTTCAGGGGTTGTGCCGGACGGGCCGGGGACGGTGGCGGCGCGGTGCAGGATGCCGGGCAGTGCGGCCAGGAAGGTCCCGGCCTGCTCGGCGGTGAGGATCAGCGGCGGTGCCAGGCGCAGCGTTGCCGGTCCGGTGCTGTTAATGATGAACCCGGCTTCCAGTGCCGCTGCAACTGCAGCCGGAGCAATCGGGGCATCCAGGTCGATGCCGATCAGGAACCCATCGCCGCGCACCTGAGCCACACCGTCCAGTGCGGCCAGTTCCCGGCGCAGGTACTTGCCGGTGGCCGCGGTGTTGGCCAGCAGTTCCTCCGACTCCAGGACCGAGAGCGTGGCCAGCGCAGCTGCGGCTGCTACGGGGTTTCCGCCGAACGTGGTCCCGTGCATGCCGGGGCTGAGCAGGCCGGAAACCTGTTCACCGAAGGTCAGCAGCGCCCCCACGGGGAATCCGCCGCCCAGCCCCTTGGCCAGGGTCATCGCGTCCGGCTGGACGCCCTCGGAGGCGAACCACTTGCCGGTCCGGCCGATACCGGTCTGCACCTCGTCGATGATCAGCAGCGCGCCGGCGGCGCGGGTGGCCTCACGTGCCGCCTGCAGGTAGCCGTCGGGGAGCATCCGTACGCCGGCCTCGCCCTGAATGGGTTCCAGGAACACCGCCGCGACGGTGGAATCCACCGCGTTGACCAGGGCGTCGGTGTCACCGAAGGGAAGGTGCTCCACTCCCCCGGGCAGCGGTTCGAACGGCTCGCGGTAGGCCGGCTTGGCGGTGAGTGCCAGTGCCCCCATGGTCCTGCCGTGGAATGCGCCCTCCAGGGCAAGGATGCGGGTCCGGCCGGCCGCGGGGTCCGCGTTGCGGCGGGCCAGCTTGAAGGCCGCCTCGTTGGCCTCGGTGCCGGAGTTCACGAAGAACGCCTTGGAGCCCTCCGGTGCGCCGGCCAGTTCCAGCAGGCGCTCGGCCAGGAGCACCTGGGCCGGGCTGGTGAAGAAGTTGGAGACGTGTCCGAGTGTTCCCAGCTGCCCGGAGACGGCCGACACCAGGGCCGGATGGGCGTGCCCGAGGGCGTTGACCGCTATCCCTGCAAGCAGGTCCAGGTACTGCTTTCCGTCGGCGTCCTCCACGTAGCAGCCGCTGCCGCGCACCAGGACGCGCTGCGGGGCACCGAAGACGCCCATCAGGGCCGTGTCGTAGCGGTGCAGCCAGTCTGCGGAGCTGCTCATTTCGCCTCCTCGGGGACAACCTGGGTGCCGATTCCGGCCTCGGTGAAGATTTCCAGCAGCATCGAGTGCGCCATCCGCCCGTCCACGACGGCGGCGCGCTCCACCCCGCCGTCCACGGCGGCCAGACAGGCCTGCATCTTGGGGATCATCCCGGATTCGAGCGACGGCAGCATGGCCCGCAGTTCCCCGGTGGTCAGCGAGGAGATGAGCGAGGATTTGTCCGGCCACTGCTCGTACAGCCCTTCCACATCGGTGAGCACCACCAGGCGGGAGGCCCGCAGGGCAACGGCCAGTGCCGAAGCGGCGGTATCGGCGTTGACGTTGAGCACCTGGCCGGTGGGTTCGCCGTCGGCGTTGACCTCGGGAGCCACGGTGCTGATGACCGGGATGCGTCCGGCGGCCAGGAGGTCCAGGATGGACCCCGGGTTGACGCCCACCACCTCCCCGACCAGGCCGAGGTCGACTTCTTCTCCGTCAATCACCACGCCGGTCCGTGTTGCCTGCAGCAGTGCGGCGTCTTCCCCGGACAGCCCAACGGCGTAGGGGCCGTGGGAATTGATCAGTCCCACCAGTTCCCGCCCCACCTGGCCGGTCAACACCATCCGGACAGCGTCCATCGCTTCAGGAGTGGTCACGCGCAGGCCGCCGCGGAACTCGGATTCGATTCCGAGCCGCTCCAGGAAGGCGTTGATCTGCGGACCGCCGCCGTGCACCACCACCGGGTGCACACCGGCATGGTGCAGGAAAACAATGTCCTCGGCGAAGGCACGGCGCAGCTCCTCGTTGACCATGGCGTTGCCGCCGTATTTGATCACCATGGTGGTGCCGGCGAACCGCTGGATCCAAGGCAGTGCCTCGATCAGCGTTGCCGCCTTGTCCTGTGCATGCAGCCGTTCCCCGGCTGCTGCTGGTGTGCTCATGGTTCTCCCCCGCTCAGCTGCTGTAGGCCGAATTCTCGTGGACGTAGTCCGTGGTCAGGTCGTTCGTCCAGATGGTGGCGCTTTCCGTGCCGGCGTGCAGGTCGATCTGCACGCTCACGGCACGCGGCGCCAGGTCTACACCCTCGCGGGGTTCGCCGATCCCGCCGTCGCGGCAGACCTGCACCCCGTTGATGCTTACATCGATCCGGTCCGGTTCGAATGCAGCGTCGGTTGTACCCACAGCGGAGAGCACACGTCCCCAGTTCGGGTCGTTGCCGAAGATGGCGGTCTTGAAGAGGTTGGAGCGGGCGACGGCGCGGGAGGCCGTTTCGGCATCGGCCACGGTGGCCGCGTTGACCGTGGTGATCGCGATGTCGTGGCTGGCGCCCTCGGCGTCGGTGATCAGCTGCTGCGCCAGGGAATGGCACACCTCGGTCAGTCCGGCCATGAACGCTTCCCGGTCCGGCACGGCACCGGACGCGCCGGAGCCCATCAGGACCACGGTGTCATTGGTGGACATGCAGCCGTCGGAGTCGGTGCGGTCGAACGTGACGGCGGTGGCGGCACGGAGCGCGGCGTCCAGCTCTTCAGCGGCAAGTTCCGCGTCGGTGGTCAGCACCACCAGCATGGTGGCCAGCCCCGGGGCGAGCATGCCGGCGCCCTTGGCCATTCCGCCAATGCTGTAGCCGCGGCCGGAGCTGTCCGTGCCGGTGAAGACGGCCTGCTTGGCCACGGTGTCGGTGGTCATGATGGCGTGCGCGGCGTCCGCCCCGCCGTCGGCGTCCAGTTCCGTCACGGCGGCCTGGACACCGGGCAGGAGCCGGTCCATCGGCAGCTGCACGCCGATCAGCCCGGTGGAGCAGACCAGTACATCCGAGGCGCTGATCCCGAGCAGTTCAGCGGTTTTCTCGGCGGTGGCGTGGGTGTTCCGGAACCCCTCGGCGCCGGTGCAGGCGTTGGCCCCGCCGGAGTTCAGGATGACGGCGTCGGCCCGTCCGTCGGAGACGGCCTGCCGGGACCACAGCACGGGGGCCGCGGCTACCCGGTTGCGGGTGAACACTGCTGCGGCGGACTTCACCGGTCCGTCGTTGACCACCAGGGCGACGTCGCGTCCGCCGGAGTCCTTCAGGCCGGCGGTCACGCCGGCGGCACGGAACCCGGCCGGGGCGGTGACTCCGGTGGCCCGGCCGGTGCTGGTTGCTGTTGCTGCGGCACTCATTACGGAGCCACCCCCTGCTGCGTCAGTCCCGCGGCTTCATCCAGGCCGAGGGCTATGTTCATGGACTGCACGGCACCGCCGGCAGTTCCCTTGGTGAGGTTGTCGATGACGCAGCTAACCACCACGCGGTTGGCGTGCGGATCATAGGCCAACTGCAGCGCGGCATAGTTGGAGCCCACCACCATTTTGGTGGCCGGCCACTGCCCTTCCGGCAGCACGCGGACAAACTGCTCGCCGGCGTAGGCCGCTTCCCAGGCCGTGCGCAGCGCTGCCGGGTCGACGCCGGGGCGGACCTTGGCGGTGGCGGTGGTCAGGATGCCGCGGGCCATCGGTGCCAGGGTGGGCGTAAAGGACACTGCCACGGCAACACCTGCGGCTGCGGAAAGGCCCTGTTCAATTTCCGGGGTGTGCCGGTGCCCGCCGCCTACGCCGTACGGGCTCATGCCGCCTAGGACTTCGGAGCCGAGCAGGTGCGGTTTGGCGGCTTTGCCGGCGCCTGAGGTGCCGGACGCGGCAACGATCACGACGTCGTCGGGCTCCAGCAGCCCGGCGGCGAAACCAGGTGCCAGGGCCAGCAGTGAACTGGTCGGATAGCAGCCGGGAACGGCAATCCGGCGTGCACCCTTGAGCCGGTCGCGGTGCCCGGGCAGTTCCGGCAGGCCGTAGGGCCAGGTGCCGGCATGCGCGGAGCCGTAGAACTTTTCCCAGGCCTGCGGATCCTCCAGCCGGTGGTCAGCGCCGGCATCGATCACCAGGGTGTCCGGATCCAGCTGCGCGGCAATGGCGGCGCTGGCACCGTGCGGCAGGGCCAGGAACACGACGTCGTGGCCGGCAAGGTTCTCCACGGTGGTTTCTGCCAGTACACGGTCGGCCAGCGAATGCAGGTGCGGCTGGAGCTCGCCCAGCCGGGTGCCGGCATTGCTGTGCGCGGTGATGGCGCCGATGCTTACCTCCGGGTGGCCGGCCAGCAGGCGCAGCACTTCCCCGCCGGCATAGCCGCTGGCGCCGGATACTGCTACGGAAATCGTCATGCCATCACCCTACAGCACATTTATGCATGACTCCCAATAATTATGCAAACCGTATGATAGGAAGCACATCAAGCCAGCCCGTACGAGCCAAGCAAAGAGGTTCTGCCATGCACAAAGCCATTGTTGTCCCGCGGGCCGGCGGGCCCGAAATCCTGCGCTATGAGGACGTTGACCTGCCCGAACCGGGGCCGCGCGAGGTCCTGGTGAAGGTGGCCGCCGCCGGTGTGAACTTCATCGACACCTATAAGCGCGGCGGCGTCTATCCGATGTCATATCCCTTCATACCGGGTGCCGAGGCGGCAGGAACGGTTGTTTCCGCAGGTCTGGAATCCGGGTTCCGGGAAGGGAACCGGGTGGCCACGGCCGAGGGCGGCGGGACCTACGCCCAGTACACCCTGATGGACGCCGACGCCGCGCTGCCCGTCCCCGCCGGCGTGGATGACGAGACGGCGGCCGCCCTGATGATGCAGGGCATGACGGCGCATTACCTGTGCAACTCCACCTTTCCCGTGCAGGTAGGGCAAACGGTACTGGTGCATGCCGGCGCCGGCGGGGTGGGCCTGCTGCTGATCCAGCTGCTCAAGGCCAAGGGTGCCACCGTGATCACCACGGTCTCCACCGAGGAGAAGGAAGCCCTGGCGCGCGGCGCCGGGGCGGACCATGTGCTGCGCTATGACGGATTCCCCGGCCAGGTCCGTGCGCTGACCGGCGGCACCGGCGTGGATGTGGTGTTCGACGGCGTCGGCGCGGCAACGTTCGACGGCTCCCTGGCCAGCCTGCGCCCCCGCGGCATGCTGGTGCTCTTCGGCGGTGCGTCCGGGCAGGTGCCCCCGTTCGACATCCAGCGGCTGAATTCCTCCGGCTCCCTGTTCCTGACCCGTCCCACGCTGGCGCACTATCTCCTGACCACGGAAGAACGGCAGTGGCGGGCGCGGGAGCTTTTCGAGGCGGTGCTGGCCGGATCGCTGAAGGTACGGATCGGCCAAACGTACCCGCTGGCCGAAGCGGCACGCGCCCAGGCTGATCTGGAGGGCCGGAAGACCACCGGAAAGGTGATCCTGGTGCCCTAGCTAAACAGCGAAGGGCCCCGCCGGAGTGCTCCGGCGGGGCCCTTCTAGGCGGTGCGGCTGCGGCTAGCGCTGGACGGCGCCGAAGCGTTCGGCCGCCAGGGCGACGGCGGCAGCACGTGCCTCCGAGGCCTCATCGGCGGTCAGCGTCCGGTCAGCAGCGCGGAAGCGCAGTGCGAACGCCAGCGACTTATGCCCGGGCTCGATGCCGGAGCCGGCGTAAACGTCGAACAGCGCCACGTCTTCGAGCAGCTCGCCGGCACCTTCACGCAGGGCCTCGCGGACGTGCTCGGCGGGAACATCCTCAGCCACCACAAGCGCCACGTCCTGCGTGGAGATGGGGAAGCTGGAGATCGGCCGCGCCACAATGACGTCCGGCGCGGCATCAAAGAGAGCGTCGACATCCAGCTCAGCAGCAACCGTCCGGGCCGGCATGTCCCGCTCTGCGAGCAGCTTCGGGTGCAGCTCGCCGGCGTAGCCCACGGTTTCACCGCTGCGCAGCGCAATGCGGGCGGTGCGGCCGGGGTGGAAGGCCTGGTGGCTGCCCTGCTCCACCACCAGCTCCACACCCAGGACATCGCCCATCAGCCGGGCGAAGTCGACGGCGTCGGCCCAGTCCCAGGTGCGCGGCGTGTTGCCGGCGCCCGGGGCGGACTCGTGTCCGGCGAGCAGGACACCCACGTGCAGCGGCTGGTCGGGGATGCCGGCGTACAGCTCGTCCAGGACCTCTTCGGACGGCTTGGCCCCCAGCGGCGGGATGCTCTTGGTGCCCAGGTGTTCGCCCGGCAGGAAGACCGTGCCGGATTCAAACAGGGCCAAGTCGCGGAAGCCGCGCGACATGTTGCGCTTGGCCACCTCGAACAGGCCCGGCAGCACCGAGGTGCGCAGGTAGCCGTATTCGGCGCTGAGCGGGTTGGCCAGCTTCAGTGCCTGCACACCGCCCTCCGGCGTACCGAAGGTGTTGTTGTCCGCTTCGGTGACGAACGGGTAGGACAGCACTTCGGTGAGCCCGGCGGCCGCCAGGGACTGCATCAACCGGCGGCGCTGCTGTTGCAGCCGGGTCAGTCCCCGCCCGGGAGGGGCCACGGGCAGGGTGGAAGGAATCTTGTCGTAACCGACCAGCCGGATAATTTCCTCGGTCAGGTCCTCGCGGGTCTCCAGGTCGGGGCGCCAGCTCGGCGGTGTGACCAGGTAACCGGCGTCGGTCTTCTCCACGGAGGCGCCCAGGTCTTCCAGCGTGCCGGTGATCTGGGATTCGGTGAAGTCCAGTCCGATCAAGCGGGACGGGAAGTCCGCCGGCAGCTCGATGCGGCGCGGCGCCGGAGCGGCGCCGACGTCGGTAATGGACTCATCGGCGGTGCCCCCTGCCAGTTCCACCAGCAGGTCCACCGCGCGCTGGGCGGCGACGTCGGCCACGTTCCAGTCCACGCCGCGTTCGAAGCGCTTGGACGCTTCGGAGGGCAGCCGATGACGGCGGCGGGAGCGGGCAATGCTCACTTCCTCGAAGTGCGCAGCCTCGATCAGGACGTTCTGGGTGCTGCCGGACACCTCCGTGGTCGCTCCGCCCATCACACCTGCAATGCCGATGGCACCGGAGCCGTCGGTGATGAGCAGGTCCTCCGGAGATAGCCGGCGCTCCTTCTCATCCAGGGTCTTCAGGGTTTCACCGTCGGCGGCGCGGCGGACCACGATTTCGCCGGTGAGCTTATCCAGATCGTAGAAGTGCAGCGGCTGGCCGAGCTCGAGCATCACGTAGTTGGAAATGTCCACCACCAGGGAGATGGAGCGCATGCCGGCCAGGCGCAGGCGGGAGGACATCCACGGCGGGGTGGGCCGGGACGGATCCACACCGCGCACAGTACGGGCCACGAACCGGTCGCAGCCAGGCTTGCCATATATGGGCGCCTCATCCTGCAGGCGGACGGGGTAGCCCATGCCGTCGGCGATGGGCACGGCGACGGCGGCGGCCGGGTCGGTGAACTTGGTGCCGGTGGCGTGCGCGTATTCGCGTGCGGCGCCGCGGATGGAGAAGACGTAGCCGCGGTCCGGGGTGACGTTGATTTCCGCGGCCTGGTCATACAGGCCCAGCAGCTCCATGGCGTCGGTGCCCACCTCGGGATCAAGCCCCAGGGTGGAAAGAACCAGGATGCCGTCGTGGTCATCACCAATACCCAGTTCACGCACGGAGGCGATCATGCCGGCGGAAACGTGGCCGTAGGTCTTGCGCGGGCTGATCCTGAAGTCTCCGGGCAGCACGGCGCCGGGCAGGGTGACTACAACCTTGTCCCCCACCTTGAAGTTGTGCGCGCCGCAAACGATGCCCTGTACACCGGTAGGCTCAATGCCCTTGCCGGTCAGGCTCTGTTCGGCGCCTTCGGGGACCACGCGGACCGAGCACCAGTTAATGGTCTTGCCGTTGCTCTGGGGCTCGGGCTCCATACTGAGCACCTGGCCCACCACAATGGGACCCTGCAGCTCGTCGGTGGGACGGTGGACGTCCTCTTCCTCCAGGCCAACCTTCACCAGGTCTTCCATGATGTCTTCGGCGGTTGCGTCCGCCGGAACCTGGGCATACTCGCGCAGCCAGGAAAGTGGGATTCTCACTTAGATCTCCATCCCGAAGTGTTCGCTGAAACGTACGTCGCCTTCGATCATTTCGTGCATGTCCGAAACTTCGTTGCGGAACATGAGGGCACGGTCAATGCCCATGCCGAAGGCAAAACCTGAGTAGACCTCGGGATCGATCCCGGCGGCGCGGAGCACGTTGGGGTTGACCATGCCGCAGCCGCCCCACTCGATCCAGCGCGGGCCGCCCTTGGCACCGGGGTGCCAGATGTCCAGCTCGGCGCTGGGCTCGGTGAAGGGGAAGTAGTTCGGCCGCAACCGAACCTTCGCCTCGTCGCCGAACAGCACACGGGTGAAGTGCTCCAGGGTGCCCACCAGATCCGCCATGGTCAGCCCCTTGTCGATGGCCAGGCCCTCGAACTGGTGGAAGACCGGGGTGTGCGTGGCATCGAGCTCGTCGGTGCGGAACACCTTGCCCGGGCACAGCACGTAGATCGGCAGGTCGCGTTCCAGCATGGACCGGACCTGGACCGGCGAGGTGTGCGTGCGCATCACCAGGTGGGCTTCCGGCGGCTCAACGAAGAAGGTGTCCTGCATTTCGCGTGCGGGGTGGTCCGGCTTGAAGTTCAGGGCATCGAAGTTGAACCACTCGGATTCCACCTCGGGGCCTTCGGCGATCTCCCAGCCCATCCCCACAAACACATCCGCCACACGGTCCTGCAGCGTGGAGATGGGGTGGCGGCCGCCGATGCGGCGGCGGCGCGGGGCGGCCGTGACGTCAACGGCCTCTTCCACAAGGATCCGCGCATCACGCTCGGCTTCGAGTTCAACGGTCCGGGCGGCGAGCGCCGCATTGATCCGGCCGCGTGCCGGGCCTACCAGCTTTCCGGCTGCCGCCTTCTGGTCCTTGGGCAGCTTGCCGATGGTCCGGTTGGCGAGGCTGAGCGGAGACTTTTCGCCGGTGACGGCAATACGGACTTCCTTCAGGCCGTCGAGGTCCGCGGCAGCGGCAATGGCGGCGAGCGCCTGCTCGACGGCAGCAGCAATTGCGGCTTCATCCAGCGGATTCGGCGGCTCGGGCAGGGCGCCCTCAGGGGAGGTGTCTGGGGAACCAGTCCCCGGTGTGGAGTTAGACATGTACGGTTCTTACCTGTTTCCGGCCCTAGTTGGGTTCTGGCTTATCATGGCAAGTCTAGTAGACGCCCCCTGCGGGGGCCGTCATGCAACCGGTCCGGGTGCCATTGAGGAGGTCCCGTGTCTGAATCTATGCCGCGTTTTCGACTGCATTCGGCTCGTCCCCGCCGCACCGGACCGCGGAGCAGGGCGCTGCGGGTTCGCCGCTGGGCCAATATCGTGAACCTCTCCACGCCTGCCGGTCTGGCCCTGGCCCGGTTCACCGGCTGCCGGGTACGGCCCGGGCCCAATGGAGTACTGCTCGCCGAAGGATATCCGCTTGCCCTTCCCCGAGCCGCCGCCTTCACGGTTGGCAACGTGATCCTCTACCCCGGGTCCACGGCCCGGCGCATCACCGCGGACAACAGCCCCCTGCTCCGCCACGAGATGCGGCACAGCACGCAGTATGCCCTGCTGGGCCCGTTCTTCCTGCCCCTGTATGCCGCCGCGTCGGTCCTCTCGCGCGCGGCAGCCGGCGATCCGGCGTCGGCGAATCCCTTTGAACGGTTGGCAGGCCTTCATGACGGCGGCTACCGCCCGGAAGGTATCCGGGGCCACAAAGGGTAGCCCGGCATTAGAACGTATGTTCTAATGAGGGAATGAGGTGGCAAGGCCAGGAACTGAACGCTCCAACTACAGCACCGGCGGAGGAACCCGCCCCGCAGCTCCTACCGGCGCGTGCCGATGCGCTGATCCCGCTGCAGGGACTCGTCCGCACAGTCCGCACTCCCGACTTCGCCGGCGTGACCTTCCATGAGGTGGCCGCCAAATCGGTGCTGAACAAGGTGGGCGGCGGCTCCAACATGCCGTTTGAGTGGACGGTGAACCCGTACCGGGGCTGCAGCCACGGGTGCGTATATTGTTTCGCCCGCAAGACCCACACGTACCTGGATCTGGACAGCGGTGCCGATTTCGACAGCCAGCTGGTGGTCAAGGTCAATGCGGCAGAGGTTCTGCGCCGGGAACTTGCCCGCCCGTCCTGGCAGCACCACCACGTGGCAATGGGCACCAACACCGACCCCTATCAGCGGGCCGAGGGCCGCTACAAGCTGATGCCCGGAATTATCCGCGCCCTGGCGGACAGCGGCACCCCCTTCTCCATCCTGACCAAGGGGACCCTGCTGGCGCGCGACATCCCGCTGCTCAAGGAAGCCTCTGCGTCCACGGAAATCGGCATGGGCATCTCGCTGGCACTGGTTGACCCCGCACTGGCCAAGGTGGCCGAACCCGGAACACCCACGCCCCGTGCCCGGTTGGACCTGATTCGGCGCCTCCGCGACGCCGGACTGCCCTGCTCGGTCATGGCCATGCCCATCCTGCCGTGGCTGACGGACGGCGATGAGTCCCTGGACGCACTGTTCTCGGCCCTCGCCGAGGCGGGAGCCACCGGCGTCACCGCCGGAGCCCTGCACCTGCGCCCCGGCGCGCGGGAGTGGTACATGGAGTTCCTGGCACGCCACTACCCGGACCTCACCGCCCGGTACCAACGCCTGTACGGGAAGGGAACCTATGCGTCCCAGGAATACCGGGACTGGCTGGCCGGACGCATCCGCTTCTTTAAGGCCAAGTACGGCTTTACCGGCGGAGCCCGGTTCCTGCGGCCCGCGGCAGCGAAAGCCTCGCCGGCTGCCCCGGCAGGTGTAGCGGCCGCCGACCAGGCCGCCCTGTTCTAGGAACCTAGTCCTGCCGGGCGGCAACTGCATCCAGCAGCGCACCCACGATCGGCAGGTCGGCGGGTATCCACTCCAGTCGGCTCAACGCGCCGCGCTCCAGCTCCACCCACCGCAGCTCATCGTGGTCCTCCAACGGCTCCGGGGACCCGTGCGTAACTTCGGCCAGCCACACCCGCATGGCAGCGTTCCGGTTGAGCTGCCAGCCCTGGACCAGCGGCCCCTCGACTTCCGCACCCAGCCGAACCCGGATACCCAGCTCCTCCGCCAGCTCGCGGTGCAGGGCTTCAGTGCATCCTTCACCGGGTTCGACCTTGCCGCCGGGGAATTCCCACAGTCCGGCAAGGGCGACAGGAGCGCTGCGGCGTGCTGCCAGCAGCAGGGAGGGCGATTCGAGGCGGTCCACCACGGCCGCCCCCACCACCTGCTTGAGGCCCACCTGGTGTTGATCCGGGTGTTCCTGTACTGCGGGGATAACCGTCTGCTGGTCCTGCGCTGGTTTGTTGGCCACGGGAAAAGTCTATGTGCACTCCGGGTCGTTTCCTCCAGGCCCCGCGCGGTTCGGCCCTGCACTAGGCTGGAGGGGACAATGCCGTCCCGGCCTTCGGCCCGTGCGGATCATTTCCCCGGGCCGGCTGCTCCGCAACGCCGCATCCGCAGCTGTACCACGTCGCTGCAGCTGCACTCCACAGCCGCACCCCACTTGAAAGCGAAGCCTTGACCCGCAGCACCTCCGCGCCCATGCCACTGTCCAACCAGCGTTTCTCCGGTTCCCGCCGCACCACTGTTGCCAAGGCCATTACTGCCCTGGCCGTGGGCGGGTTTGCCATCGGCACCACGGAATTCAGCATCATGGGCCTGCTCCAGGAAATGGTCGACGACCTCGGCATTTCCGTACCCTCCGGCGGCCACGTGATTTCCGCCTACGCGCTTGGCGTCGTTGTCGGAGCCCCCGTGCTCGCCGCCCTGGGCGCGCGCATGCCCCGGAAGCTGCTGGTGATGGGGCTGATGGCGTTCTTCGCCCTGAGCAACCTCTCGTCCTTCCTCGCCCCGGACTATTCCTGGCTGCTGTTCACGCGCTTCCTGTCCGGGCTGCCGCACGGCGCCTTCTTTGGTGTGGCCGCGGTCATTGCCGCCTCCTTGGTGGCACCTACCCGCAGGGCGTGGGCCATCTCCATGGTGATGCTGGGGCTGAGCATCGCCAATGTGGTGGGTGTTCCTTTTGCCACCTGGCTGGGCCAGCAGGCCGGTTGGCGTTGGATGTTCGTCCTCGTGGGGGCGCTTGCACTGCTGACAGTGGCACTCGTGGCACGGTTTGTTCCCTACCAGCCCGCCCTGGCGGAAGCCAGCATCAAATCGGAGCTGAGCGCGCTGGGACGGGTTCAGGTCTGGCTGGCACTGCTGGTGGGAACGGTAGGGTTCGGCGGGTTCTTCGCCGTTTACACCTACATTGCACCCACTATGACCGAAGTAGCAGGCATATCGGAGAACGTCCTGCCCGTCGTCGTCGGCCTCTACGGTGTGGGACAGGTGATCGGCAACGTTGCCGGCGGACGGATTGCGGACATCAACGTCATGGGCAGCATTTACGCGGTCCTGGGCGGGACGGTAGTGGTCCTGCTCGCCTACGCGTGGGCGGTGCAGTACGCCGCGACCGCCATGGTGCTGGTGTTCCTGGTCGGCCTGATCGGTTCCATGCTCACCCCGCCGCTGCAGACCCGGCTGCTGGACGTGTCGCCCGGCGCGCAGTCGCTGGCTTCGTCGCTGAACCATGCCGCGTTGAACCTTGCCAACGCGCTGGGCGCCCTGCTGGGCGGCGTCGTCATTGCCTGGGGCTGGGGGTACCGCTCCCCCGCTGTGGTGGGAGCGGTACTCGCCCTGCTTGGTTTGGCAGTTGCCCTGATCAGCGGGGTGCTGGATCGCCGGCCTTCTTCGCCGAAAACACATCCGGCTCCAGGTAAATAGAGCGCGCGATCGGGACCGCTGCACGGATCCGTTCCTCCGCAGCGTTGATGCCGTCGGCAATCTCCTGTCCGGTCTCGCACTTGGGGATGGCGATCTTCGCCGCTACCAGCAGCTCCTCCGGACCCAGGTGCATGGTCTTGAGGTGGATGATGCGGGTGTCGGGGTCGGCCTGGATGGCCTCTTCGATCCGGCGCACATCAGCCTGCGTTGCGGATTCCCCGAGCAGCAGCGACTTGGTCTCCACCGCCAGGACAGCGGCAATGGCCACCAGCAGGATGCCGATCATGGCGGTGCCGAAGGCGTCCCAAACGCCGTTTCCGGTCAAGAGGGTCATGCTGACGCCGAACAGGGCGAAGAGCAGGCCGAGCAGGGCCCCGAAATCCTCGAGCAGGACAACGGGCAGTTCAGGGGCCTTGGCGGTCCGAACGAACTGCACCCACCCCTGCTTGCCGCGGGTGTGGTTGGACTCGCGGACTGCGGTACGGAGGGAGGAGCCCTCCGCGATCATGGCGCCCACAAGCACGGCAAGAGGCACCCACCACCACTGGCCCTCGATCGGGTGCGGGTCCTGGTACTTGTGGTAGGCCTCATACAGCGCGAAGAGTCCGCCGACGCTGAACAGGACAATGGAAACAATGAAAGCGTAAATGTAGCGCTCACGGCCATAGCCGAAGGGGTGCTCCGGGCTGGCCTGGCGCCTGGACCGTTTGCCGCCCAAAAGCAGCAGCACCTGGTTGCCTGAGTCGGCAACGGAGTGGATGGCCTCAGCGAGCATCGATGAGGAGCGCGTTAAGGCGAAAGCAATGAACTTCAAGGCCGCGATGGCCAGATTGGCGCTCAGTGCCGCGACAACCGCCTTATTACCGCCGCTGGCAGACATGTAAAACCCGTTTCTCTTTGGTGTAGTGGACCGGCTCGCCGAAAGCGGCCGTTACCAATACGCTACATCCGCCGCAGGGGCCGTACGTGCCGCAGGCCGGCAGTCAGCCGTTCATCCGGAGGTAGGCCGCCCGCAGGGTGTCATCAAAAAAGGACCTTTGTGCCGCGACCACATTGCGGAAGTGGCCAAACAGCTCAAAGTTGACCAGCCCGAAGAGCTGGCTCCAGACGGCTACCCCGGCAGGCAGCTGCCGGGGGTCGGCTCCGATGCCCTCGGCCAGGGCAACGAGTCCCGGATCCAGCAGGTCGAGCCCGTTGGCTCCGGCTTGGCCGCTTGCCGGCGGCAGCAGCCGCAGGAGCGCCACCGGCACCCGGGCGGCCTGTTCCACCGTGGATTCGGGCGCGTGGTAATCCGGAACCGGTGAGCCGTAGATCAGCGCATATCGGTGGGGTTGGGCCAGTGCCCAGTCCCGCACTGCGTGGCAGACGGCCATAAACCCCTTCTCGCCTGGCGCCGCATTCGATGCAGCGCGTTCGGCGGCGTCGCCCAGGTCCGAATAGGCGCGAAGGATAAGCGCTGTGAGCAGTTCGTCTGCGCTGGCGAAGTAACGGTAGATGGCAGACGAAGCCATCCCCTGGCCGCGGGCGATGGCCCGGAGGGAAAGATTTGCCGGACCGCCCTCGGCCAGCTGTTGTTCAGCGGCGTCGAGGATACGGGCGGTATGCAGCCGCCGGGCCATGGCCCGGGGCCCCTCCCCCGATTGGGGCGAAGTGGAACTCGTCATCCACTCATCCTGCCTCAAGTAATCAGTGCACACAATTGTGAGCAGTGCTCTTGTTTTTGACTGCATGGCGGTCTAGCGTCGAGCCGGTAAGCAACACGCACTGACCAACAGACTGGAAAAGGACGAAACATGGCGGTATCACTCATCATTGGCGCTGGCGCCGTCGGCCGGGCCTTGGCCGCCCATCTCACCGAACGGGACCAGCGCGTCCTGGTGGGCACCCGTTCCGGAACCGAGGTGCCAGGCACCGAGGCCGTGCGCCTGCAGGCGTCGGACGCCGAAGCCCTCACGCGGGCAGCGCGCGGCGTGGAAGCGCTGTACGTTTGCAGCAATCCGCCTTACCCAGCCTGGGAGCGCGAGTGGCCACCCATCACTGCGGCCGTCATTTCCGCGGCGGAGGCCACCGGCGCCCGGGTCGTCCTGATGGGAAACCTCTACGCTTACGGCCGCGCGCACATGCCCATGCGGGAAGACAGTCCGCTGAATCCGGCCGACCGGAAGGGTGAAGTGCGCCGGCGCATGTGGGAGGAACTGCTGGCGGCGCATACGGCAGGACGCATCCAGGCAACGGAGGTGCGGGCCAGCGACTACTTCGGGCCGGGCGCCGGTGCCAACGCCCATCTGGGTCCGCGTTTCCTCAAGCCGCTGGCGGCTTCGAAAACTGCCTGGGTAGTGGGGAATCCGTCGCTGGCGCATAGCTGGGCTTATCTGCCGGACATCGCGGCAACGCTGGCCGCTGCGTCAGCTGACGGCGCGTCCGGGACCGCCTGGCATGTTCCGCATTCCTCGCACCTGGACCGGCTCACCATTGCGCGCCGGGTCAACGAACTGCTGGGTTCCGCGGGCAGGGTACGCACCTATCCCGCCGCGCTGTTCCGAATCGGCGGGAAGTTCCTGCCCGAAGTACGGGAGATCAGTGCTTCGTCCTATCAGTTCACGTCGTCGTTCACTGCAGATTCCGCCCGGACCGAAGCAGCCCTGGGCGTTCGGGCTACGCCCTTTGACGTTGCGTTGGAGTCGACGCTGCGCAATTCGGCGGGGTTGAAGATCCGCTAACTGCGGGGTGTGCGCTGCGGCAGCGACGGCGGCAGCCGGTCCTACCGGTTCTGGGCGCGGGCGGAGGCGTACAGGCAAACAGTCGCCGCTGTGCCCACGTTCAGGCTCTCGGCGCTGCCGTACAGAGGGACCGCCACACGGTGGTGGGCGGCGGCAAGTTCGGCGTCGGAAAGCCCCTGGGCCTCGTTGCCGAACAGCCAGGCGGTAGGAGCCTCCAGCTGCGGCAGGCCGGCGTCGTCGTTGTGGCGGTCAGCGGCAGGAGCAAGCCTGCGCACCGCACTGAGGTCCTGCAGGCGGTCGAGGTTCACGCTGCCGTAGCCGTCGGCCGCGAGGACCGTCACTCCGGCTGTGCCCAGGGCCTCGATGACGGCGCCGAAGTCGGCTCCGGTGACCACCGGCAGGTGGAACAAGGACCCTGCCGTGGAGCGAACGGCTTTGGGGTTGTAGATGTCCACGCTGGAAGCGGTCAGCACCACCGCGTCGGCGCCGGCGGAATCAGCGGCGCGCAGCACGGTCCCGGCGTTGCCGGGGTCCCGGACCTCGCACAGGACGGCCACCAGTTTTGCTCCGCCGGCCAGGACATCCTGGAGGCGCGCTGTGGACATGTTGCAGACGGCGACGACGCCCTGCGGGGACACGGTGTCTGCCATAGCAGCCAGGACTTCGTCGGTGGCCAGGCGCAACGTCAGGCCGCGGGCCAGATCAGCCAGCTCGGGCAGCCGGTCCAGGCACGCCTGGGTGGCATAAACCTCGTGCACGACGGCGGAGCCGCCGTTGGCCGCGGCCGCTCGGTGTGCGCTCAGCGCCTCCCGGACGGCCTGCGGCCCCTCGGCCAGGAAACGGCCGGATTTTAAGCGCGAAGAGCGCCCGGCAAGTCTCGCAACATCACGGACCCGATCAGCTCGGGGGTTGGACATCAGCGGTGCCTGCGGGCGCCCTTCAAGGTTCATCGTCTTTTAGAGACCGATTCCCTTAGCCCTGGAACTTCTGGCGGGATTCTCCGCCAGCGGGTTCCAGACCGGCAGCCTTGGCTGCTTCAACGGAATCGAACCAGTACTCAGCAACAGTCTGCTCGTACCAGGTGGAACCGGGCACGTGGTACTTGCCCGAGCCCAGGTTGCCCTTGATAACGAAACCTTCGGGGGCGTCGCCCTCGGAAGCCTTGAAGCCACCCTTGGCGGTGGCAACGGCAGCAGCCGGCTTGGTGTCAGCAACGGGAGCAGCCTTGGCGGCCGGAGCAGCCTGGACAGCCGGAGCGGAGGTGTCGGACGGCAGGGCATCCTTGGCGATCTGGACCAGTGCGGCGAACGCAGCGGCGTCGTTGACGGCCAGTTCGGCCAGCATGCGGCGGTCAACCTGGATCTCGGCCAGCTTGAGGCCCTGGATCAGGCGGTTGTAGGTCAGGCCGTTGGCGCGGGAAGCAGCGTTGATGCGCTGGATCCAGAGGCGGCGGAAATCGCCCTTGCGCTTGCGGCGGTCACCGTAGCTGTACACAAACGAGTGCAGCAGCTGCTCTTTGGCCTTACGGACCAGGCGCGAACGCTGTCCGCGGTAACCCTTGGCGCGCTCGAGAATAACCCGACGCTTCTTGTGGGCGTTAAGCGCCCGCTTCACACGTGCCACGTGCGTACTCCTTTTGGTAAATCTCCCCGACTTGGTAAGTCACTGCGCCTGGAAGGCCCAGGAGCGGGGAAAGCTTTGATGGGTGAGACCGGCCCGGACGGGACGGCCATCAGGGAATTAGTTAGATGCCCAGCATCTTCTTGATGACCTTGGCGTCTGCCGGTGCCACGAGCTTGTCGTTGGCCAGGCGGCGCGTCAGCGTGGAGGGCTTGTGCTCCAGGTAGTGGCGGCGGTTAGCCTGCTGGCGCTTGAGCTTGCCGGTACCGGTCAGCTTGAAGCGCTTCTTGGCGCCACTGTGGGTCTTCATCTTCGGCATGTCTACCGATCTCCTTTAGGTTTCCGCGGGCAGGCCCGCGGGGCTTCAGGCACCCGTTGGGTGCCAGGGCATTGTTACTGGACGCCGGGGCGTCGCAGTGCAGTGGAACTACTCTGCGGTTCCGGGCTTGGGCTGGCCGGACGTTCCCCGAGGGGTGGACGGCTTGCCGGCAGGCTTCGGTGCCGCGGCCGGCTTGGGCCGGGCAGCGGGCTTGGGTGCAGCAGTCGGCTTCGGAACCGCGGCCGGCTTGGGTGCAGACACCGGCTTCGGTGCTGCGGCCGGTGCGGCTGCCTCGGCAGGCTTGGCAGGCTGAGCCGGTGCGGCAGGCGCAGCGGCCGGCTTGCTGGCTGCAGCCACACGGCGTGCTTCGGTTGCGGCCTTTTCAGCAGCCGCAGCCTTGGCCCGCTTTGCGGCCTGTTCCTTCTCTGCCTGTTCCTGCTCTGCACGGGCCTTATCGGCTTCGGCAGCGGAGGAACCCAAACGCAGGCCGTCCGGCAGCAGATCCGCCAGGCTCTGCGTCATGGGAGCCTTGTCCGCCGAGGTATCCACCCGAGCAGGTGCCTCGCCGTTCTTGATCGCCTCGTTAGCAGCCTTGGCATCTGCCCGCTGCGTTGCGCGGCGGGCTTCGGCCTTGGCCTCAGCCTTGTTCTTCAGCGGACCGATGACCATCACCATGTTGCGGCCGTCGATGCGCGGCGTGGACTCAACCACACCCACCTCGGCTACATCCTCAGCGAACTTGTTCAGCAGCCGCATACCCATTTCAGGACGCTGCTGCTCACGGCCGCGGAACTGGATCATGGCCTTGACCTTGTCCCCGGCGGCGAGGAAGCGCATGGCGTGGCCGCGCTTGGTCTCGTAGTCGTGGGTGTCGATCTTCAGGCGGAAGCGGATTTCCTTCAGAACGGTGTTCGTCTGGTTCTTCCGTGCTTCACGTGCCTTGACGGCGGCTTCGTACTTGTACTTGCCGAAGTCCATTAGTTTGCACACCGGCGGCTTCGCCTGCGGTGCTACCTCAACAAGATCCAGGTCCGACTCAGCAGCCAGTCGAAGCGCGTCCTCAATACGGACAACTCCTACCTGCTCACCTGCCGGACCTACCAGCCGCACCTCAGGGACGCGGATTCGATCATTGATTCTTGGCTCGCTAATGTTGCAGCTCCTGTGTTCTTCAAAACGGCTACCGCCTGCAAATGAAGAAGGCCTCCAATTGCAAGCGCAATCGAAGGCCCGTGAGGGGTCGGCATCAACTGCCCGTAGGCAGTTAGCTCCCGGCAGTGCTGGCAGGCGCGGAATATTCGTGCTGCTGGCCCGCCGGGGCCGACCTGAACCCGGCAACTCTGCCGCCACAATGGCAGTCAGGCTGACGCGGGTGGGAGGGGTCTCCGCTTGCATACCGGTGACGCCGCCTTCAGGAGGAAAGTGTGATTTTCATCCTGCCCGCAAGGGGCATTGAAAGTAACGACAACCAGTCGGTCTGTGACAAGCTTACCAGTATGAGTACCCCACAGAGCAATCCGGCAGGCGAGGCAACCCGCCACTCCTTCCCGGGAACACCCGCAGAGACCGAATCCGCCGCTGCAGCGCAGCAGGAAGTCGCCGAGCAGATGCGCGACATTGCCGAGGTGCCGGCCATCGAGGTCATCACCACCGCTGCCGTCCACCTGATGAGCGCCGCCGCCGTTAAGTGCGGCCTGGCTGAAGGCGACGACGCCGAAGAGCTGAAGGACCTGGACGAAGCACGCAAGCTGATCACCGCCCTGGCCGGCTTCGTTACCGCCGCAGCCCCCGAGATCGGCAGCCAGCACGCCGGGCCGTTGCGCGACGGCCTGCGTTCGCTGCAGCTGGCTTTCCGGGAAGCATCCGTCATTCAGGACGCCCCCGGCAAGGGTCCGGGCGAGAAGTTCACCGGCCCCGTCAGCTAGAGGCCCGGCTACCGCTACAGACCCGGAGCGCCTGCCCCTGCGGCAGGCGCTCCGGGTCTTTTTGTCTTCGCTAGAGGGCGGCCGGCCGGCGAACGAGCCGGCGAACCGAGAGCGTCACCAGGACAAGCACCCCGGCCGCGCCGCCCGCCATCAGGAAACCGGCCCACGGACCGATCACGTCGATGGCCAGTCCGGCCACCGGGGCGCCCAGTGCGGTTCCGGCGGTCATCGCCGAACCGTACCAGCCCATGGCTTCCCCTCGACGGTCCTCGGACACCAGGTCCGCGACCCGTTCGGATGCCGAGGACAGCACGGGCGCGCAGAGCAACCCGGCCGGAATGGAGAGCAATGCGAGGCTGAGGGTGCCGGTCGCCAACCCCATCGGCATGGTCAGCACCGCCATGGCCAGCAGGAGCACCATGGGTGAAATCCGCTTGTTCATGGCGCCGTACACGACGCCGCCCACGGCCGAGGCAGCGCACCAGGCCACAAACACAATGCCGACCTCGGACGGGTTGCCGCCGGCTTCCACGAGGGCCACAATCCCGACGTCGGTGCTGGAGAGCAGCAGCCCGGCACCCACGGCGACGGCGAACACCACGGCCACACTGGCGGTTAGCCAGCCGAAGTTGCCGGCCAGTCCCCTGCCCAGCCGGGTCAGGAGGTTCTGCGGTCCGCCGGGGAGGCCGGCTCCGGTGAGCTCCATGGGAGCGTCCTGCACATTTGCGGGTGCGACGTTGATGACGGCGGAGGCCGCGGCCTCCTGCTCGTCGACGGCGGTCACGGCGTCCTTCGGTTCGGCAGTCCGCGTTGGCGGGTTGAACCAGATGAGCAGGAGTCCGGATACCGCAGCGGACAGACCTACCGCGGTGAGGCCCACCACGGAGGAGATCTGTGTGGCGATGACGGCTCCGAGGGCAGGACCCACCATAAAGACGAGCTCGGTGGCAATTGAATCCAGGGCGAAGGCTGTGCGCCGCTGCTCGCCGGTGGCCAGCACGCCCAGGGACTGCCGCACCACGCTGAAGACCGGCAGGGTAAAGACGCCGCCGATCAGCGCGAGTACCAGCAGCCATTCGAAACTGGCGTGCGGCGCGATGCTCCAGATGGTTGCCTCGGCGATCACTGACGGGATCAGCGCCCGGCGCAGCCCCACGGTATCCACGCGTCGCCCGCGCCACGGCGCACCCACGGCAATGCCGATGGTCACCACCGCGGCCACCGCGCCGGCTGCCGCGTAGCCCTTGTCCATGGTGTTCACCACGTGCAGCGTCAGCAGCACGCCTGCGGCGGAATGCGGGAACCTCGCCACCATTCCCACCAGCAAAAGTCGGCGGATGGGGGCAATCCGCAGCATCTCGCGGTACAGGCCAAAATTCACGGCGGTTCTCTTCTGGCGGGCTACGCCTGACGGGTCAGCGCGTGGTCAACAGATCCAGTGAATCCACACGCTCAACAAACTCGGGGTTGGCAGTCAGGCGCTCCTGCAGGACTGCCATCAGGGCAGAGACGTCCTGCGGACCAAGTCCGGGCGCAAGCTGAACGACCATTGTAAGCTCAGGACCGGCGCCTCCCCCGCCCACCGGCTCACCGGCGGCTGTACGTGACGCGGTGCCCTGGCCCTGCTGGAGGGTAATGCCCAGGATCCGCGGGTCCGCTTCCGCGGCGGCCCGGGCAAAGTCCACCAGTTCCGCGTCGGCGTAGGAGGGCACCCATTCCCGCTGCTGGGCCAGCGCCCACATGGCCGGCCGGCGCACCACAAAAGTGAAATCGGCGCCGGGATCGATGACCAGCAGCTGCGCGTCCTCGGAAACGGCGGACAGTGCGGCGCGTGGTGTGTAAACGGCCACGGGCCGTGCTTCCGGATGCCACTTTTCCAGGGCGTCCACCGAGGTGAACACCGGCAGCGCCTTCCGCCCGTCCGGCGCCGTCAGCGACACGAGCGCCATGTCCGCCTGTTTGTCGGCAGTCAGGCCGTGGTTGGATTCGGCTTCCTCCCCCAGCACGGCGACGATGGGCACGAACACGCGGGCGGTGGCCAGGGCGGCCACAACCTCCGATTCGCTGCCGGTCCCGGCAACGAGGCGCGCGACGGCGGCGACGTAGCCGGCGTCGGCCCGACCGTCGTCGCTGTCAAAGTTATGCAGCGGATTCCCGTCGCCGGTCAGGTCCCGTCCGGACCAGGACCGGCCGGCTGAGTCCGCGGGACCGCCGGCTCCTGCCAGGGCGGCGGCAATGTGGCCCGGGAGTTCGCGCGATGCCATGGTCAGCGGGCCGGGTGTCCGGCGACGTCGAAGGCCTGGGGCAGCGTGAAGGCGCCGGCATAGAGGGCCTTGCCCACAATGGTTCCTTCCAGCCCCAGCGGAACCAGCTCGCGCAGGGCGGCGAGGTCGTCCAGGCTGGAAATTCCGCCGGAAGCCACCACCGGACGGTCGGTGCGTTTGAGCACTTCCCGCAGCAGGTCCACGTTCGGTCCGCGCAGGGTGCCGTCCTTGGTGACATCGGTGACTACGTAGCGGGGGCAACCGGCCTCTTCGAGCCGGGCGAGCACCTCCCACAGGTCGCCGCCCTCCTTGGTCCAGCCGCGGGCCGCCAGGGTGGTTCCGCGCACGTCCAGGCCCACGGCGATTGCCTGCCCGTAGCGGGCAATCGCGCTGGCGGTCCATTCCGGGTTCTCCAGTGCCGCAGTGCCCAGGTTCACGCGTTCTGCGCCGAGCTCCAACGCCTTGTCCAGCGACTCGTCGTCACGGATGCCGCCGGAAAGCTCCACTTTGATATCGAGGGACTTCACCACGCGGCTGAGCAGGTCAAGGTTCGAGCCGCGGCCAAACGCGGCGTCCAGGTCCACCAGGTGGACCCACTCGGCGCCGTCGTTCTGCCAGGCCAGGGCCGCCTCCAGCGGATCGCCGTAGCTGGTCTCGCTGCCGGCTTCACCCTGGACCAGGCGCACGGCCTGTCCGTCGGCCACATCCACGGCGGGCAGCAGTTCTAGGACGGGTGTTTCGCTGAAGGGCATCTCTTGTGCTTTCGGTGGTGGGGTCAGGAAAGGTCGAGGGTCAGCAGGTAGGCGCCCAGCAGGGCCATTCCGGCCAGGACCCAGAAGCTGATGACAATGATTTTGGACATGCCCTGGCTGCGGAAAGACACCGCGCCGCCAATGAGGAGACCGGCCAGGCCCATCAGAAGAATGCTCCACATAGCGCTCAGCCCAGCGTCTTCAGCCAGTTGTTCAGCAGTGCTGCGCCGGCGTCGCCGGACTTCTCCGGGTGGAACTGGGTAGCCGACAACGCACCGTTCTCCACCGCGGCAATAAACGGGCCGCCGTGGTCCGCCCAGGTGACCTGGGGCGGGCGCATGGCCGGCTGGGTGACGTCGAAGTCCCACTTCTGCACGCCGTAGCTGTGCACGAAGTAGAACCGCTCGTCCTCGATACCGTCGAAGAGGGCCGAACCCGCCGGGGGCTTTACGGTGTTCCAGCCCATGTGCGGCACGACGTCGGCCGCGAGCCGTTCAACCACGCCGGGCCACTCGCCCATCCCCTTGGTCCGGACCCCGTGCTCCACGCCCTCATCAAAGAGCACCTGCAGGCCTACGCAGATACCCAGCACCGGGCGGCCGCCGGCCACGCGGCGGCCGATCATGCGGAGGGCATCCACGTCCTTGAGGCCCTGCATCACGGCGGCGAACGCGCCGACGCCGGGGACCACGAGCCCGTCGGCGTTCAGGACGTCATCCGGCTTGGCGCTAAGCGTGACGTTGGCGCCGGCGTGCTCAAGGGCGCGCACGGCGGAGCGGATGTTGCCGGAACCGTAGTCCAGGACGGTGACGTTGCGGGGACTCACAGTGCTCCCTTCGTGGAGGGGATGCCCTCAACGCGCGGATCGGATTCAACCGCTGCGCGCAGGGCGCGGGCGAAGGCCTTGAACTGGGCCTCGACAATGTGGTGCGGATCCCGTCCGGACAGCACGCGCATGTGCAGGCAGATCTGCGCGTGGAGCGTGATCGCTTCGAAGACATGCCGCGTCAGGGATCCGGTGAAATGCCCGCCGATCAGGTGGTATTCCTGCCCCGCGGGCTCCCCGGAGTGCACCAGGTAGGGGCGGCCGGAGATATCGACGACCGCCTGCGCCAGTGCTTCGTCCAGCGGAACGGTGGCTTCGCCGAAACGGCGGATGCCGGCCTTGGTGCCGAGCGCGGTCTTCAGCGCCTCGCCGATGCTGATGGCGATGTCCTCTACCGTGTGGTGGACATCGATGTGGGTGTCCCCCGTGGCCCGGACGGTGAGGTCCATCAGTGAGTGCTTGGCCAGCGCGGTCAGCATGTGGTCGTAGAACGGCACCGAGGTGCTGATATCCGCGCGGCCCGTGCCGTCCAGATCAAGTTCGACGACGACGGACGATTCGCTGGTGGTCCGCTCAAGGCGGGCGGTGCGTCCGGTGGCGGTCTCCACAGTCATGAGGTTCCTTCGCGAAGGTTGGAGCCGAAGCAATAGGCAAAGCCCCGGCAGGTCATCAGTTTAGTCCCGAAGCGGGCAACACCCGGAACTGGAACCGGGAGCCGGGAGGTGGATGCACCGCCGGACGGGCGGCTCAGGCGGCGAGCAGTTCCTGCAGCCGGGTCAGGAACGCCGTGGTTTCCGCTTCAGTACCGGCGGTAACCCGCAGGTGCCCCTCAATGCCGATGTCACGGACCAGGACACCGGCTTCCAGCAGCCCTTCCCAGACGGCCCGCGGGTTCTCCATCCCGCCGAACAGGACAAAGTTGGCGTCCGACGGCGCCGGGGCCAGTCCCATAATGGTGAGTTCCCGGACGATCCTGTCGCGCTGGGCCTTGATGTCCTCAACGTTGGACAGGAGGGCATCGGCGTGCGTCAGGGCTGCGTTGGCCGTGGCCTGGGTAATGGCGGAGAGGTGGTACGGCAGCCGGACCAGGCGCAGGGCGTCGGCGATCTGCGGCGCCGCGGCCAGGTAGCCGATCCGGGCCCCGGCCAGGGCGAAAGCCTTGGACATGGTCCGGGAGACGATCAGCCGCTCGCGTCCGGGCAGCAGCTGCAGGGCGCTGGGGGTTTCCGTGTGGGAGAACTCCGCGTAGGCCTCGTCCACCACGACAACTGCGTTGGAGGCGGCGCCGGCATCGTAGGCCGCCTCGATGGCGTCCAGTCCCAGGGCGGTGCCGGTGGGGTTGTTCGGGGTGCAGAGAATGATGATGGTAGGCGCCTGTGCCCGGACCTGCTCCGCCACGGACTGCGGGTCCAGGGTGAAGTCGGCTTCCCTTGTGCCGGTGACATAGGCGGTTCCCGTGCCGCTGGCGAGCAGCGGGTACATGGAGTAGGTGGGCGGGAAGCTCATGGCCTTCCGGCCGGGGCCCCCGAAGGCCTGCATAATCTGCTGCAGGACTTCGTTGGAGCCGTTGCCGGCCCAGATGTTTTCAGCGGTGAGACCGTGGCCGAGATAGTTCGCCAGGTTTTCCCGCAGCTGGGTGAACTCGCGGTCCGGGTACCGGTTCAGTCCGGCAACTGCCGCCTGGACCTCGGTAACGATCGCTTCCCTTACATGCCGGGGCAGCCCGTGGGTGTTTTCATTGACGTTCAGCAGGATCGGCACATCCAGCTGCGGAGCTCCGTACGGGCTCAGGCCGCGGAGGTCTTCCCGCAGGGGAAGTCGGTTCAGGTTTTCCAGCTGTTCACTCACCCGTACAGCTTAAGGCGCTGCGGCACCCGGCGCGGAATCCGGTGTCCCGGTATGAAGTTCCGGGCTAGGAGGCGACGGGGATGTAGAGCTGCCGGCCGGCCGGGACCGTGGCGTTTTCCAGGTTGTTCAGTTCCACGATGTCCGCAACGACGTCCCGGGGATCCCGCTCCGGTGCGTATTCGGTGGCGAGGGACCACAGTGAGTCGCCGGTGGAAACGGATACCTGCAGGGTGCGTGTAGTTTCCGGTGAGTTCCCGGTGGCCATGGCAGGGGCGGTGAAGAAACCCGCAAAGACCAGAAGTGCAGCGGTGGAGAACATCAGGGGTGCGCCCACCAGGACGAGCCGTCCGCGGCGGGTGAGGCGCAGCGGTGCCTGGCTGCGCGCGGCAGCGGAGGCGCCGGCCGGGGCACTGGGACGCACCGAAGCGTTGGGAAGTACGTGTACTGACATGTCAATACCTTTCCGGTCCGATGAGCAGCTCCCGCGCCGTCCGGACAATCCCCGGCAGGACCGGGTATTGCGCGGGGCTTAGAAACTGCATTCGAACATCTGCTGGATCCTGCGAGGTGTCACAGGACCATACTCGAACATACGTTCTAAGTTGTACTCGAACATTTCTAGCACTTATCTACGAACATTGTCGAGACTCGCTCGAATATATGTTTGAAAAACTTGCCGCGCTCCCTTAGCGTTGAACCTGTCGGGAAAGCGGTGATACCAACTAATCACCCGGCACTGACAAAACTGAGAAAACCGGGAAACCGGGACGCCCGGGAAACCGGGAAAAGCGACAAAACGGTACGGCCAGCACCGCAGGCACGGCCGGCACATAAAGAAGAAGCCATCGGGTCCGCATCCGCGGGCCTACCGTGAAGGGAAGCCGACGTGGCCCGTGTTACCAATGGCAGCACCCCCGCCCCTGCCGCGCCCGCTCCGGCAGTGCGCACCAAGGGCCTCACCGCCCGGCAGACTAAGATCCTCGAGACCATCCAGCGCTCGGTCAGTACCAACGGCTACCCGCCCTCTATGCGGGAAATCGGAGACATCGTCGGTCTGGCCAGCCTCTCGAGCGTTACCCACCAGCTGAGCCAGCTGGAAAAGCTGGGGTACATCCGCCGGGATCCTAAACGGCCCCGGGCCATGGAAATCCTGGTCCCCCTGCTGCTTCGCGACGCGCCTTCAACCCGCCGCAGCGCATCCGGTTCGCCGGACGGTTCAGCGGCGGAAACCGGCTCAGGGTCCACGGCGGGGGCAGCATCCGGCGCCGGCAGCTCACATGTCTCCGACCTCACCACCGCGATCGACACGGCCATGGTTCCGCTCGTGGGACGCATTGCGGCCGGCGGGCCCATCCTGGCGGATCAGCAGGTGGAGGAAGTCATTCCCCTGCCGCGCCAGCTTGTTGGCCACGGCGACCTGTTTATGCTCCGCGTGTCCGGCGACTCGATGGTGGACGCTGCCATTTGCGACGGAGACTGGGTGGTGGTGCGGCGCCAGCCCACGGCAGAGAACGGCGATATTGTTGCCGCACTGCTGGAGGACGAAGCGACGGTCAAGACCTTCCGCCAGCGCAACGGCCACACCTGGCTGCTGCCGCAGAACACCCGCTATGAGCCCATCCTCGGCGACGAAGCCACCATCATGGGCAAGGTCGTATCGGTCATGCGTTCTCTCTAGGGCCGCACGCACCAAAAACAGCGCCCATAAGTACAGCGCCGCCGGCTCCCTGCCGACGGCGCTGCTGCGTTCCTGCCTCGCGCTTCCCCCTGGACGGGGCCCGGCCTAGGTCCGGGTGCCTGCGGGCTGAGCTGAAAGGCGTTCAAGGGCCTGCAGCACCACGCCGCGGTCCGTGGTGGACCAGAACGGGGGCAGGGCAGCCCTCAGGAAGCTGCCGTAACGGGCGGTGGCGAGCCGGGAGTCCAGGACGGCCACCACCCCCTTATCACCGGAGGCCCGGATCAGCCGGCCAGCGCCCTGCGCCAGCCGGACGGCGGCGTGGGTTGCCGAAACACTCATAAAGCCGTTGCCGCCGGCCTTGGCCACCGCACGGGTGCGGGCCGTCATCAGCGGATCATCGGGACGCGGGAACGGAATCCGGTCCATGATGACCAGCCGGCACGAGGCACCAGGGACATCCACGCCCTGCCACAGGGACATGGTTCCGAAGAGGCAGGTCGCGTCGTCATCGGCGAACTGCTGTACCAATGCGGACATGGTGGACTCGCCCTGGCACAGGATCGGGAAGTCCACCCGTGTGCGCAGGGCATCAGCCGCTTCCTCGGCTGCACGCCGGGAAGAGAACAGACCCAGTGCGCCGCCGCCGGAGGCCTTGATCAGCGCCTCAATCTCGTCCAGTTGCTCCGGGGATGTCCCCCGCCCCGGTTTAGGCAGGTCCTTGGCTACGTAGAGGACACCCTGCCGGGGGTAGTCAAAGGGACTGCCGACGTCGGTGCCGTTCCATTTCGGGGCACCGCTGCCCAGGAGTCCCAGGGCGCCGGCCACCGGACCGAATTCTGCTCCGATGGCGAGGGTGGCGGAGGTCAGGACCACGGTGTGACCGTCGAAGAGCCCTTCGCGCAGCCGGCCGGCCACCGACAGTGGGGCCACGTTGATGGTGGGCGGTGAGTCTTCTTCGGGCGCCGTGTATCCGGCGCCGGGAGAGAACGTGCTGGGGCGCGATGCCCAGACCACTTCACCGGAGTTGCCGGCATCAAGAATGCGGTCGCACATTTCCTGCACGGCCATGAGCCGGGAACGGGCCATCTGGCGCCCGCCGTCCACGTTCTCGCCGTCGGGCTTGGAGTCTGACAGCGCTGTGCGGGCCGAGTCGCGTACGTGCCCCAGGACCATCTCCTGGTCCTCGGACAGTCCCGCGGCCAGCAGACCGGACGGGACCGGTGCGAAGACCTGGTCGAACGCGCGGCCGGCAGCGGCCAGCGGCTCCAGGGCGGCGGAAGTGTGTTTGCGGGCTGCGGACACGGCTGCGGAGATAACGGTCCCGGACAGCTGTCCGGTGACGGCGCCGGTGACGCGGTCCTGCAGCTCGTGGGCCTCGTCAATGACCACCACGTCGTAATCGGGCAGCACGGCCAGACCCTCAAAGGCGGCGATGGCCAGCATGGCGTGGTTGGTGATGACAAGGTCCGCCACGGCCGCTTTGGCCCGGGCCTGCTCGCTGAAGCACAGTTCCGCCACGGGACACTTCTGCGCCCCGAGGCACTCCATGGAGGTCACGGAGACTTGGCGCCAGGCCCGGTCGCTGACACCTGGCAGCAGTTCGTCGCGGTCCCCGGTTTCTGTTTCCTGTGCCCACTCCTGCAGGCGGACGACGTCGCGCCCCAGTGCCGAGGTGGGTCCCCCGGCGGGCGCTGGGTGGGACACCGCCTGCTCGTGCATAAACAGCGTTCCCGCCTCGTCTTCCTCGGGGAACCCGCCGCCGGTCTTGTGGACGCAGACGTAGTTGCTGCGGCCCTTGAGCAGGGCGACATCCACTTCCCGGGGCAGCTTGGGCGCCAGGGTCTTCAGCAGGCGCGGCAAGTCCCGGCCCACAATCTGGGACTGCAGGGCCAGGGTGGCCGTGGAGACCAGGGCAGGCTTGTCGCTGTCGAGGGCATGGGCAATCAGCGGAACCAGGTACGCCAATGACTTGCCGGTGCCGGTGCCGGCCTGGACCAGCAGGTGCTCGCCGGACTCGATCGCCTCGGCCACCTGCCGGGCCATCTCGTGCTGGCCCGGCCGGTTCTGTCCGCCCATGGACGTGACCGCCGTGTCCAGCAGCTCCAGTACCTGCTCCGGCACCTGCTGCGTCTTCCTACCCATGGGTTACGAACGGCTCCAGCTCTGCAGCGAGCCCTTCACGGACCTTCACGTGCAGCCGGGTACCGGTCTCCACATGGTCCGTGGACAGGATCTCTGCGTCCTGCTGGTGGAGCCGGGACACAATCTCGCCGCGCTCATACGGCACCAGCAGTTCCAGCTCCACTCCCGGGCGCGGAATGCCTTCGGAGATCGCCTGGAGCAGCTCCGGGATGCCTTCGCCCGTGCGGGCCGAAACCACCACATACCGGCTTTCGCGCTGGCGCAGCCGTTCCAGGACAAACGGATCCGCGGCGTCGGCCTTGTTCAGCACAATGATCTCAGGCACCTTGCGGGCGTCCACCTCGGCAAGGACGGTGCGGACGGCCGCAATCTGGCCTTCCGGGTCCGGGTGCGAGGCATCAACTACGTGCAGGATCAGGTCTGCGTCCGCTACTTCTTCCAGTGTGGAGCGGAAGGCCTCCACTAGCTGCGTGGGCAGGGAACGGACAAAGCCGACGGTGTCCGCCAGCGTGTAACCGATCCCGTCTTCCGTCTGTGCCTTGCGGATGGTGGGATCCAAGGTGGCGAACAGGGCGTTCTCCACCAGCACGCCGGCGTCGGTGAGCCGGTTCAGCAGGGAGGATTTGCCGGCATTTGTATAGCCGGCAATGGCTACCGAGGGCACGGCGTTGCGCTGCCGGTTGGCACGCTTGGTCTCACGCGCCGGCTTCATGCCCGCAATTTCGCGGCGCAGCTTGGCCATGCGGGTGCGGATCTTCCGGCGGTCCAGCTCGATCTTGGTTTCACCGGGACCGCGCGAGCCCATGCCCGCGCTGGCGCTGCCCACCTGGCCGCCGGCCTGGCGGGACATGGATTCACCCCAGCCGCGCAGGCGCGGGAGGAGGTATTCCAGCTGCGCGAGCTCAACCTGGGCCTTGCCTTCACGGGACTTGGCGTGCTGGGCAAAGATGTCCAGGATCAGGGCCGTACGGTCAATGACCTTGACCTTGACAATGTCTTCCAGTCCGCGGCGCTGGGACGGAGCGAGCTCGCTGTCCACGATCACTGTGTCAGCGCCGGTCGCCGTGACAATGTCCTTCAGTTCCTGGGCCTTGCCGGAGCCGAGGAAGGTGCCGGGATCCGGCTTGAGGCGGCGCTGGATGATTCCGTCCAGGACTTCCGATCCGGCGGTCTCCGCCAGCGCGGCCAGTTCCTTCAGGGAGTTTTCGGCATCTTCTGCGGTGCCTTCGCTCCACAGTCCCGCGAGGACAACCCGTTCCAGGCGCAGCTGGCGGTACTCAACCTCGGTGACGTCTTCGAGTTCGGTGGACAGGCCGGCGACGCGGCGCAGCGCGCGCCGCTCCTCGAGGTCCTGCTGCTCGCCGTCGTGGACGGAATGCTCAGTGTTGTTGGACAGCGCCTGGGCGCGTCCGTTGTTGACTCCGGTGCGGGTCAGCGGCTTGGTCTCCACCGTTTTGGCTTCAACTGCGCTGTCCTTCGCAAGGATCCGGTCGATGACCCCTTGGATGTCCGAAGCGCTGAGCTCCG
This sequence comes from Arthrobacter sp. zg-Y750, assembly GCF_020907365.1. Taxonomy (NCBI): domain Bacteria; kingdom Bacillati; phylum Actinomycetota; class Actinomycetes; order Micrococcales; family Micrococcaceae; genus Arthrobacter; species Arthrobacter sp. zg-Y750. The sequence continues at coordinate 42,063 of NZ_JAJJOC010000022.1, forward strand.
AAGCGGAGCCGGCACCGTTGACGGAACCCATGGGACGGGAGTTGTTGATGGTCATAATCTCCTTATGAGAACGTACTTAACATGGTAGGCCAGTGAACTGACATTCTCCGGCGAGACCGACCGTCTGCGCAATGGATTCCTGTCCCGACTTCCACCTGTTCCAACCCCGCAGGCACCGCTTAAATTCCTGTCCGCGCCCGGGTTCCGGCTAATCTGGACTGTTATGGGTTCAGACCACTATTTCTCTTCCACACCTTCCGGACCCGAGGTCCGACGGCCGCTGCGCGTCACGCTCAACGGCTCCGAACGGACGCTCCAGACCGCGGGCGGCATCTTCAGCCCGGACGGCATCGACAAGGGCACCGCAGTACTGCTGGACGAAGTTCCCGCCCCGCCCGCAACCGGTAATCTTCTGGACATCGGCTGCGGTTGGGGCCCGGTGGCCCTCACCCTGGCGCTGAAGTCCCCCGCCGCACAGGTTTACGCCGTGGACGTCAACGAGCGCTCCCTTGCCCTGACCCGCGACAACGCCGCTTCGCTGGGATGCGCCAACGTTAGTGCTGCCCGGCCCGAGGACGTGGATCCGGAGCTGCGCTTTGACGCCATCTGGTCCAACCCGCCCATCCGCATCGGCAAGGATGAACTGCACGCCCTGCTGCTGCTCTGGCTGCCGCGCTTGGCTCCGGGCGGCACCGCGTGGCTGGTGGTCCAGAAGAACCTCGGATCGGATTCGCTGCAGCGCTGGCTGGCCGGAGAACTGCCCGCCGGCTTTGCGGTGTCCCGCCACAGCACCGCCAAGTCCTTCCGGATCCTGAAGGTGGAACGGGCGCACTCCTAGCCCGGGCCTTCTCCTACAGCAGGATGCCGCGGGCCACCAGCACGGCCGGTCCGCTGAGTTCGACGTGTTCGCGGCCTTCGGGACCGGTCAGGAACCGGACGCCGACGACGCCGCCGGGCACCGTCACGGCCCACGCATCGGGCGCACCGGCACCGGCCCAGAAACGCGTGGCGACGGCGGCGGCGCATGCGCCGGTACCGCAGGACAGGGTCTCCCCCACGCCGCGCTCGTGCACACGCATGGTCACCAGTCCCACCCCGTCCTCCACGAGCGGCTCGGCCGGGACAACGAACTCGACATTCGTTCCGTTGGAGGGTTCGGGCTGCACCGACGGCGCGGTGGTGAGATTGGTTGCGGCCAGTTCGTCCAGCTCGGCCAGGGCAACCACCGTGTGCGGGTTGCCCATGCTGACCGACAGCCCGGGACGGGGCACTTCCAGGCCCCCGGCGTTCACCACGGTGTCCATGGACTTGGCGGCAGCGTGGTCCGGGTAGATGAACTCCCACGGGCCCATGTCCACCGCATAGCCTCCGGGCGTGCGGGTGACGGTCTTCAGCCCGGCCCGGGTGCCGATAACCAGGCTTTCACCCTCTCCCAGTTCCACCAGGTGCTCTTCAAGCAGGAAATGCACAAAGACCCGCACACCGTTGCCGCACATTTCGGAAACGCTTCCGTCTCCGTTCCGGTAGTCCATGAACCATTCGGCTTCCGGTGCGTTCTGCAGCAGTGCACGGCCTTCGGGGACGTACTCGGAGCGGACGGCGCGGATGAATCCGTCCGCACCTATTCCGCGGTGCCGGTCACATACAGCTGCCACGTCTGCGGCAGCCAGGTCATGGGATCCGTCCGTATCGGCCAGCAGCACAAAGTCATTGCCGGTGCCGTGGCCCTTGGCGAAGGGCAGGCCGGCAACGGCAGCGGGCAGGCCGGAGGCGGGCAGGGACGCGGCAGATGCCGTCGAAGCAGAAGTGTTGGTCACCCTTCAAGGATACTGGGCCGCACGGCGGCACGGACGGCATCGGCCGCTCGGGTAACCAGGGCGGGATCGTCAAAGCCCAGCCAAGTGATCCGCGGGTCGGCGCGGAACCAGGTCAGCTGGCGGCGGGCGAACTGCCGGGTGGCAACAACGGTGGCCTCCGCGGCCTCACGCACCGAGGACTTCCCGTCCAGGACCGCAAGGAACTGGGCGTAGCCCAACGCACGCGAGGCGGTACGGCCGGTCCGCAGTCCGGCCGGTTCCAGCCGCCGTACTTCCTCGAGCAGGCCCTGTTCCACCATGGCGTCAACACGGCCGGCCAGGCGCTGGTGCAGCACGGGACGGTCCACCTCCAGGCCGATCTGCACGGCAGGCTGGAAGTACTGGCGGACGGGCATAAAGGAGCTGAACGGCCGTCCCGTCAGTTCGAGGACTTCAAGGGCCCGCACCACGCGGCGGGCATCTGAAATCCGTTCTGCCGAGACCGGGTCCGCGGCCCGCAGGCGGGCCATCAGCGCGGGCAGCCCGGCGGTTTCCAGTTCGGCTTCAAGTGCCGCGCGGACAGCGGGGTCGGTGCCGGGGAATTCCAGTACGTCCAGCGCGGCCCGCATGTACAGCCCCGAACCGCCCACGAGGATGGGGAACATGCCCCTGCCCCGGATGTCCTCGACCAGTGCCCTGGCCCGGGTCTGGAACGCCGAGACGCTGGCCTCTTCGGTAACGTCCATGATGTCCAGCAGGTGGTGCGGAACGCCGCGGCGTTCGGCAACCGGGATCTTCGCCGTGCCGATGTCCATGCCGCGGTAGAACTGCATGGAATCCGCGTTGATGACTTCCCCGCCCAGTTCCAGGGCAAGGTTTACGCCGAGGTCCGACTTGCCGGATCCGGTAGGCCCGACGACGGCAATCACCGGACGCTCAGGTGCAGGGTTCATGCTGCAGCGCCCTTAGGAACGCGGGGGCAGCGCGGGCATGCCCAGCGAAACACCCGTGCGGGTGCCGGCCGGTGCGGCAGGCACGCCGCAGGATTCAGCCTGCGAACGGTCCCAGGCATCTCCGGCGCGGGACCGGCGCAGCGAATAGTCAGCGGCTGTGGCGGGATCGGAAATCAGGTGGAAGGCGGCGGCAGCGGTGACCGGGACGGTGACGAGGTCGCCCGGCCGCGGTGCGGGGGCGCCGTCGGGCACCGAGAAGTGCACCAGCCGCTGGTCCCGGGAACGCCCGGAGAGCCGGCCGGTCTCTTCAGCCTTCCGGCCCGAACCGGCAGTAACCATGACTTCTACGGTGGTGCCCACCTGCTTGGCGTTCTCCTCGGCGGCAATCCGGTCCTGGAGGGCAGTGAGCCGCTCATAGCGTTCCTGCACCACGGCCTTGGGCAGCTGGCCGGGCAGGTCGGCGGCGGGGGTGCCGGGGCGCTTGGAGTACTGGAAGGTGAAGGCGCTGGCGAAGCGGGCCTTTTCCACGACGTCGAGGGTGGCGGCGAAATCCTCCTCGGTCTCGCCCGGGAATCCGACAATGATGTCCGTGGAGATGGCGGCGTGCGGCATCCGTTCCCTCACCCGGTCCAGGATCCCCAGGAACTTCTTGGAGCGGTAGGAGCGGCGCATGTCCTTGAGGACCTTGTCCGAGCCCGACTGCAGCGGCATGTGCAGCTGCGGCATCACGTTGGGGGTTTCCGCCATGGCGTCAATGACGTCGTCAGTGAAGGCCGCCGGGTGCGGGCTGGTGAAGCGGACCCGTTCCAGGCCCTCGATGTCGCCGCAAGCGCGCAGCAGCTTGGCGAAGGCACCGCGGTCGCCGAACTCCACGCCGTAGGAGTTCACATTCTGGCCCAGCAGCGTGACCTCGATGGCGCCGTCATCGACCAGTGCTTTGATTTCGGCCAGGATCTCCCCCGGGCGCCGGTCGCGTTCCTTGCCGCGCAGCGACGGGACGATGCAGAAGGTACAGGTGTTGTTGCAGCCGACGGAGATGGACACCCATCCCGAGTACACCGAGTCCCGTTTGGTGGGCAGCGTGGACGGGAACACGTCCAATGACTCCAGGATTTCCAACTCGGCCTTGGCATTGTGCCGCGCGCGTTCAAGCAGCGCGGGCAGGGACCCGATGTTGTGGGTGCCGAAGACGGCGTCCACCCAGGGCGCCTTGCGCAGGATGGTTTCCCGGTCCTTCTGTGCCAGGCAACCGCCCACGGCAATCTGCATCCCCGGGCGGCGTTCCTTGATGGGCGCGAGCAGGCCCAGGTTGCCGTACAGCTTGTTGTCCGCGTTCTCCCGGACCGCGCAGGTATTAAAGACAACGATGTCCGCCTGCTCGCCGTCGGCCTCCACATATCCGGCGTCCTGGAGCAGGCCCGAAATGCGTTCGGAGTCGTGTACGTTCATCTGGCAGCCGAACGTCCGGACCTGATAGGTACGCGGTGTTGCCTCGGAGGCCACGGGGGAAGGAGAGGAAACAGTCATGCTCACCCTCCTAGGGTACGTCAGCCGCCGTCCCCCACTAGGCCCAATCCCTCACCGAGGCGCAATTCCGCTGCCGCCCTTAGTACCAGTTCTTGGCTAGTACCAGTTATTGGCGTGGTGGAAACTCAGTGCGTTGCAGGGGCTGCCGTAACGCGATGAGATGTACTGAAGTCCCCAGTCGATCTGCGTGCGGTAGTTCACCGCCCAGTCAGCTCCGGTTGCCGCCATTTTTTCGGCGGGAAGGGACTGTGCAATCCCGTAGGCTCCGCTGCTGGAGTTGGTGGCGCTGGTCAGCCATTCCGATTCTTTGGTCCAAAGCCGGTCCAGGCACGTCAGCTGGGATGCTTCCCACCCCCGGGAGGCGAGCATGGAAGCAGCGTAGGCCTTGGCCGCCGCAGGGTCATCCACAGGCACGGCCGCACGCGCGGCCTCGACTGCTTCCTCTGCGGCCTGCATGGCCGCGGCCTCATCCGCCGCGCGGGCCGCAGCCTGCTCCGCGGCGGCTTGCTCTGCTGCAGCCTGCTCGTCGGATTCCCGGGCGGGCGGCTGCTCCGCGGGCTGCTGTTCTGCGGGGTGCTGCCCTGCGGGGTGCTGTTCAGCTGTTGAACCCTTGGTTTCCGCGACATTCCCGGTTGTGGCACCGTCCCGGACGGGTTCTTGCGTGGCGAGCAGCGGCACCGCCATATTGACCAGCTGCAGTCCGGCGGCGGCGCGCAGGTCCTCACCTGCCGCAGTGCCGACCGCGGCGCCGGATACACCGAGCATTGCCAGGGAGCCCAGTGCTGCCGAGGCACCCATTCGCAGCCTTCGGCGGCGGCGCAGGGCGCGTCGGATACGGGTCTGTTCGCGGCGTGATGAGTCAAGTGAAGTCACAAGCGCAGGACGCTACCGGAGTTTTCTGGGAAAAGTCTCAAAAAGGTAACGACGACGTTGACTCCCCCGACATCGCGTGCAGCCGCAAACCGTTGCCCCCCAGGAAAGCTAATACCAGTTGACCTCTTCGGAATGCTGCCAGGCGCCGCAGGGTGTGCCGTACCGCCAGGAGATGTATTCGAGCCCCCAGTTAATCTGGGTCCGGTAGTTTGTCTGCCAGTCGCTGCCGTGGCTGGCCATTTTGCTACCGGGCAGCGACTGCGGGATTCCGTAGGCGCCGCTGGACGGATTGGCCGCCGAAGTGCGCCAGTTGGACTCCCGGTTCCAGAGGCTGACCAGGCAGCGGAATTCGTTGCCGTCCCAGCCGTAGGCACCCATCATGCCGGCGGCATAGTTCTGGGCCCCGGCCGGATCGTCCACCGGTTGGGCGGGCGGCGGCGGAAGCGGAACGGGTGCCGGGCCAGGCGCCGGCGCAGGTGCGGGAGCAGGTGCCGGCACAGGTGCTATGGGGAGGGTCACGGCCGGAACCCCTGTTTCCGGCGCGCCGGGAGCAACGGGTGAGCCGACCGCAGGCCGCGTCACGGTACCGGCGTTCCGTGCCGCCCGTTCCGCTGCCGCCTGCTGTTCCTGGAAGGCCTGCTCAGCGGCAATTCCGCGCAGCCGTGCGTTTTCCACGTCGGCGGTGGTCCCGTGCAAATCGGCCAGTTGGGCCAGCAAAACGGCTTTCCGGGCTTCCTCCTCCCGGACCGCTTCATCCGCCGCGGTGGCAGAGGCGCCGGCTTCGTCAAGATACCGTTTGGCCTCGGCCAGCAGGTCTGCACGGGCATCGCGGGCCTGCTGTTCCTGATCGGCAAGGCCGGCCGCTACCCGTTCGGATGCCGTCGCTGCTGCATACAGGGTTCCGGCCCGCGAGGAAACGCGGTCCATCAGGTCCGCCCCGTGCAGGGCGTCGGCAGACGCTTCCGTATCCAAGAGCAAAAGTCCCAAGCCGTCCGCTGCGGCACCTCCGGACTTGTACGTCTGCGCGGCCAATGCGGCCACACGCTGCAGCGTTTCATCCGCCTGCGCCTCGGCGGCCTCCCGCTGTGCGGATAGCGAGGCCAGGAGCTTCTCATTTTCTGCCAGGGCATCCCTCGCTGCGTTGTAGCGGCTGGTGGCTTTAACCGCAGCGTCGCCCAGTTGCCCGGCGTCGGTGCGCAGCTCCGTGAGCAGCCCTTCGAGCTTGTCAGCCTCAGCGGCTTTGGCGGCCTCGGAGGACTTGGCCTGCTGGATATCTTCCCAGGACGGGTACGGGTCCGCAGCCGAGACAGGTCCGGCGGTCAGCACGGCCGAGGCCAGGATTCCGGTAAACACCACGGCAAACAGCGGGGAACGCCTTAACTTGGGCCCCACCAAGCTCATCTTTAACATAGTTGGCACAGCATACGACACGGCGCGGCGAATTGACACCGGCCCTTCGAGGGTGTGCGCTTTTAGACGCTGTCGCCTCTGGCCTCGCGTGCTTCGCTGATAATTTCTCCGGCCACGCGGAAACCCAGCGACGGCGAGTAACCCTTGCGGGCCAGCATGCCCACGAGCCGCCGCGTTTGTTTGTCCCTTGCCGTGCGGTCTGCGAGATCCGCGGAGGACTGCAGCTTTTTCCGGGCCAGGGTCCTGGCGGCCTCAAGTTCGTCATCGGCGCTGACCTGTTCGAGGGCATCCTCGGCCAGATCCGGCGCAATCCCCTTTTCGGCTAGTTCGCGGCGCAGTGCGCCGCGGGCCAGTGATTTGCCCTGCGACCTGCTCTGGACCCACAACCGGGCGAACTCGGCGTCGTCCACGAGCTGCACTTCCTCGAAACGGTCCAGGACTGCTGCGGCCGCATCCGCCGGAATCTCGCGTTCGGCCAGCTTCGCTTCCAGCTGGTGCCGGCTTTTGGGTGATGCCGTGAGTTGGCGCAGCACAATGGCTTTCGCCTCCGAGTAGGCTTCCTCAGGTGTCAGCTCGGGCGCCGGCCCGGAAACGGAGTCCGCCTCCCCCGCGCTGTTCCTCCGGCGCTTCTTTTTCTTGGTGCCGCTTCCGGCGCCTGGTTCTGCCCACGGTTCATCTGCCGGGGCTTCCTCGCCAAAACCGCCTTCTTGGAAGGTATCCCCTGCATCCTTCGGCTTCCGGCGGGAGCGCGCACGGGAGGCCGGAGGCACATCTGCCGGCGTCGTATCCGAAGGCACGGCAGTACCCGCCTGGATGTCGGCGAGCCGCTGCTTCAGTTGTTCGAGCGTTTCTTGGGATGCCATAGCTGTTCCGGTTGAATGAGTCAGTGTTGAATGAGCTGCTGCCTGGATGGCCAAACCCCAAGGGCAGCACCTCCTGAGGAGGCGCTGCCCTTGTTGCCTGAGGGGGTAAGCCCTAGGAGTCCTTGGCTACAGCCTTAAGCTTGGGTGCGGCCGGTTCCTCTGCGGCCGGAACGCCGATGCCCAGCTTTTCGCGGATGCGGCGGTCCAGCTCGTCGGCCAGGTCGGGATTGTCCTTCAGGAAGTTGCGGGCGTTCTCCTTGCCCTGGCCCAGCTGGTCTCCGTCGTAGGTGAACCAGGCACCGGACTTCTTGACCAGCCCGTGCTCCACGCCCATGTCGATCAAGCCGCCTTCGCGGGAGATGCCGACGCCGTACATGATGTCGAATTCCGCCTGCTTGAAGGGCGGTGCCATCTTGTTCTTGACGATCTTGGCGCGGGTGCGGTTGCCAACCGGGTTGGTGCCTTCCTTGAGCGTTTCAATGCGGCGGACGTCGATGCGTACGGACGCGTAGAACTTCAAGGCCTTGCCGCCGGTGGTGGTTTCCGGGCTGCCGAAGAAGACGCCGATCTTTTCACGCAGCTGGTTGATGAAGATGGCGGTGGTGTTGGTGTGGCTCAGCCGGCCGGCGATCTTTCGCAGCGCCTGGCTCATGAGGCGGGCCTGCAGGCCGACGTGGCTGTCTCCCATGTCGCCTTCGATTTCGGCCCGCGGCACCAGTGCGGCAACGGAGTCAATGACGACGACGTCGACGGACCCGGAGCCAATCAGCATGTCCATGATTTCCAGGGCCTGCTCGCCGGTATCCGGCTGGGACACCAGCAGCGAGTCCGTATCAACGCCGAGCTTGGCGGCGTAGATGGGGTCCAGGGCGTGCTCCGCGTCGATGAATGCGGCGATGCCGCCGTTCTTCTGCGCATTGGCCACAACATGGAGGGCCAGCGTGGTCTTACCGGAAGATTCCGGACCGTAGATTTCCACCACGCGTCCGCGCGGGAGCCCGCCAATGCCCAGGGCAACGTCCAGAGCGACGGAGCTGGTTGAGATGGTCTCTGCGGGGGCGCGCACCTCATCGCCCAGACGCATGATCGATCCCTTGCCATACTGCTTGTCAATCTGGGCCAGCGCTGCCTCAAGTGCTTTTGCGCGGTCGGCTGGAGCAGCCATTCTTCACCTCGTGTTGTGGTTGTGAGTGGCCCGTAGGCCTGTCGTCCATTGCTTAGTAACGACCCTATCCGGCGGCACTGACAAAACGGCTGACCGGACCTTGTTGCTCATTATCTTGTGGATATCCCGGGCCGCGCCTGCTGTGGCCGACCCCTGTGTAGGAGCATATCTTTATCCGAACAAAGATTCGAATATTCACCCCGGCGTGTTCCGTTCCGGCTGTCCGGGCTCCCGGGCGTTCCCGCCGCTACGTTGCCTTCGGTTTGATGTCCCGGCCAAGCCTGCGGTCAGCCGGCACGTCCTGGATCTCGCACACGGCCAGCCATACCGCTTTTGGTTCCACGCCTTTCCGGAGCGCTTCCGCAGCGGTAACCCCGCCCAGCTGGCCGAGGACCAGATCCGCGGCCAAGACCCGGGAATAGGCCGAACCGAACTCGTCATCCATGAGCCGCCAGAAGTCACTGATACGCATCGCTTAATTCTCGCACGCACGCAGCGCCCCGCAGTAACCAACCTAGAATGGAGACATGACCGAGACCACCGGTCCCGCGGACCGGCCCGATGGCGGGGACCCGGACAACGATGCCGCCATTGAGGACCTGGAACAGGAACTGAGTGTCCTGTGGCGCCGCGCGCGCTCCGTCTCCCACCAGATAGCCCGCGAAGTCCACCCCGACATGGAACCGTCGGCCTACGGCCTCATGGTGCTGCTCCACCAGCAGGGTCCCATGCGCCTGACGGACCTGGCCGCGGCGGTGGGGGTGGGTAAGCCCTCGTTGAGCCGTCAGGTTGCGATGCTGCAAAGCCTGGGTCTGGTGGAGAAACATACGGACCCGGTGGACGGGCGGGCCCAACCCATCAACCTCACCGACGTGGGGGCGGCACAGTTGGAAGGCACGGCAACGGCCCGAAAGGAGCACTTCCGCCGGACATGGACCGGATGGGAGGCCGAAGAGCTGCGCGCCCTGGTTCGGCTGCTGCACAAGCTGAATGCCTCCGTCCGTCCGGCCGGGGACAGTCTTTGAAACCGGGGACAGTCTTTGAACCGGGGACAGTCTTTGAAATCAGCCCCGGACAGAACAAACCCCCGCAGGCACCGCACCTGCGGGGGTCACTAGCTGTTCAGCTGGTAAATCTTGGGGGCAACGCATCCGTCGCCTGAAGCGAAGGGGCGCTGCCGGGGTTCCTAGGATGTGCGGGCCAGGTCCCGGGCCAGGTCTTCGGGAAATTCACGTGCGAATTCCCGCGAAAACTCAGAGGGCACGGTATCTGGAATGGCAACGCCTTCAGCGCTGGCCACCCGGTCACTGACTTCACGGAGCATCAGGGACAGGGGCACATCGAGGGCCGTGCAGATTGAAGACAGGAGTTCCGATGATGCTTCCTTCTGTCCGCGTTCAACCTCGCTGAGGTAGCCGAGGGATACACGGGCACTGTGCGACACCTCGCGCAGGGTACGGCCCTGGCGCTGGCGCACGTCGCGGAGGACATCACCAATCTCGTGACGAAGAACTACCATCTTGCGCTCCTTAGGCTCCCGGTGTGCGTCTTCCGCCAACCCTACATCCCGCCAGCGGATCACGCCGTTCACGGATACGGGTTGTTTAACCATGTGTATCGTCCTGCTCCCTATGAGTACGGGCTGCGGCGAGTTGCCGCAGACTGTTCAAAGATCGTACTGAAAGAACCTTGGCGGTTCCTGATACTAACAACTGATGCCCTGACGGTTTTGTTCCCGCGGCGGATGGGGCTGTTACTGTACGTCTCCAACGGGACCGGCGGTCTCCAGTTCTGCGGCCAGCATCGCGAGTGCCTCGCGGCAGGCAGCGGCACGGATGGCGGTGCGGTCTCCGGGGAACAGGAACTCCCGGAAGTAAGATCCTCCGGCAGAGGCGATCCCTACGAAGACTGTTCCCACCGGTTTGCCGTCGTGGGCCGCAGGCCCGGCCGCCCCGGTGGTTGATACTGCGACGTCGGCGTCCAGGGCCTTGCGCGCCCCGACCGCCATAAGCTCCGCCACCCTTCCATCCACGGACCCGGCTTCGGCCAGGAGCGCGGCCGGAACCCCGAGGACGGAATGCTTGATCCCATTTTGGTACGCGACCACGCCACCCTGCAAAACTGTGGACGCTCCCGGCACGGATCCAAGCTCCGCGCAGAGCATTCCCGCGGTCAGGGACTCGGCAGTGGCTACGGTTTTGCCGGCCCGGTTCGCGGCGCGCAGGACACGGGCGGCCGAGCTCTCCTCCACAGGGGCGCCCGCCCCGGTCTCCGGGCTCATACGCTCTTTGCGCTGCGGCGCAGGCGGACGGCCTGCAGGACGTAGTCGATGCCTGTCACCACGGTGATCACCAGTGCGGCGGCCATAAAGACGGCGCCGATCCACCAGGCCCAGCTGCCCAGCCAACTGCCCAGCGGCAGCAGGAACACGAAGATGGCGAAGGTCTGTACCACCGTCTTGAGCTTGCCCCCTCGGGAGGCTGCCATCACGCCGTAGCGGATCACCACGAAGCGCATCAGGGTAATACCCAGTTCGCGGACCAGGATCACAATGGTCACCCACCACCACAGTTCGCCCAGCAGCGACAGCATCACCAGTGCGGAACCGATCAGCAGCTTGTCCGCGATCGGATCGGCGATTTTGCCGAAGTCGGTGATCAGGCCGCGGCTGCGGGCTATGTCGCCGTCGAGCTTGTCCGTGTAGATGGCGACGGCGAATGTTGCCACCGCCAGCCATCGGTAGAGCCCGCCGCGGCCGTCGTCGGCAGCGAGGAACCAGATGAAGAGCGGAACCATCAGGATCCGCACCACCGTCAGTGCATTGGCGATATTGAGGGTAGGTACCCTCTCGCTAGGAGAATTGCTCACAGCTTCAGCCTAGCGAACATTCACCGGCCGGTGAGGTTCCATGCGTCCTCGGACTCCGGGTCGTCGGCGCCGTCGTGGTACTCCGCAGCCTGCGGCCGGCCATCCAGGTCGGCGGCAACCAGGTCCACGGGACCGCCGGCGTCGAACCCGTGGTTCACGTTGGCGTTCTCGGCCAGGGCTGCGGCGTCCGCTCCCCCGGACGGGGCAGGCGCTTCGTCGCCGCTGATGGCTGCCAAGGTGGCCGCCAGGTCGTCGGGCTTCACCAGCACATCGCGTGCCTTGGAACCTTCGGAGGGCCCGACGACGCCGCGGGACTCAAGCAGGTCCATCAGGCGTCCTGCCTTGGCGAAGCCCACGCGCAGCTTGCGCTGGAGCATGGAGGTGGAGCCGAATTGAGTGGTCACCACCAGTTCGGTGGCCTGCAGCAGCACGTCGAGGTCGTCTCCGATGTCGTCGTCGATCTGCTTCTTGGGCGCCGTGACCGCAACGTCTTCGCGGTAGACGGCCTGCAGCTGGTTCTTGACGTGCTCCACCACACGGTGGATTTCGGACTCGGTGACCCAGGCGCCCTGTACACGGATGGGCTTGTTGGAGCCCATCGGCAGGAACAGGGCGTCACCCTGGCCCAGCAGCTTTTCAGCGCCGGGCTGGTCCAGGACCACGCGGGAGTCGGTGACCGACGACGTCGCGAAGGCCATGCGGGAGGGCACGTTCGCCTTGATCAGGCCGGTCACCACGTCCACGGAAGGCCGCTGGGTGGCCAGCACCAGGTGGATGCCGGCGGCGCGGGCCAGCTGGGTGATGCGGACAATGGAGTCTTCCACGTCCCGCGGGGCGACCATCATCAGGTCGGCCAGCTCGTCCACGATCACCAGCAGGTACGGGTAGGCGCGGATAACCCGCTTGGATCCGACCGGGGGCACTACCTTGCCGTTGCGGACGGCCTTGTTGAAGTCGTCAATGTGCTTGAACCCGAAGTTGGCGAGGTCGTCATAGCGGGTGTCCATTTCCCGCACCACCCACTGCAGCGCTTCGGCAGCCTTCTTGGGGTTGGTGATGATGGGGGTGATCAGGTGCGGAACGCCCTCGTAGGCGGTCAGTTCCACGCGCTTGGGGTCCACCATGACCATGCGCACCTCATCCGGCGTGGAGCGCATCAGGATGGAGGTGATCATGGAGTTCACGAACGAGGACTTACCGGCGCCGGTGGCACCGGCCACGAGCAGGTGCGGCATCTTGGCCAGGTTGGCCACCACGAACCCGCCCTCAACGTCCTTGCCCACGCCCATCACCATGGGGTGTTCGGTCTTGCGGGCGGAGTTGGAGCGCAGCACGTCGCCCAGGGCCACGACTTCCTTGTCCGCGTTCGGGATTTCGATGCCGATGGCGGACTTGCCGGGAATGGGCGAAAGGATGCGCACGTCGGAGCTGGCCACGGCGTAGGCGATGTTTTTGGAAAGGGCCGTGACCCGTTCCACCTTGGTACCCTCGCCGAGTTCGATCTCGTACCGGGTAACCGTGGGGCCGCGGGAGAAGCCGGTGACCTTGGCGTCCACGTTGAACTGCTCCAGCGTGTGCGTCAGGGCCGCGACGACGGCGTCGTTCGCTTCGGAGCGTTCCTTGGCGGGCGGGCCCGGCGGCAGGAAGTCCGACGGCGGCAGCGTGTAGGTGATGTCGCCGGAAAGCTGCAGCTGCTCGGTCCGCTGCGGGATGGGGGTAGCCGGCGGGGTGTGCGCCACCGGGCGGGACGGGACCGGAGGAACGGCAGCGGCAGCCGCGGGAAGGTTCAGCACCTCGGTGGCGCCCGGGACCATGCTGATGGCTTCGGTGGGCGGTTCCGCGCTGTCCATGCCGCCGTCCAGGTCCCCGTCGACCGGCAGGCCCTGGTTGCGGCGGATCTTCTGCGTGGCCAGTTCGGCCTGGGTGGGACGGCGGACGCCCGGCGGGACGACGGGCGCTGCTGCTGCGGCAGCAGCCGCTTCTTCCTCTTCATCGGCCAACAGGGCGCGTTCAAAGGCTTCATCGCCGGCGAAACCGTCCTGCGCAGCGGCTGCGGCCGCCTCGGCTTCCTTCTCCCGGCGGGTCTTGCGCGGCTTTTTGACCTTCTCGGGCTTGGGGTTGCCGTAGAGGTAGCTCTGGTCATGCGCCTCGGGATCATCCGGGGCCAGGTCCTGGCCCATGAGGTGCTCGTACAGGGCGCGCAGGCGTGCGGGAATGTGGCGGAAGGGTGTGGCGGTGATGATCAGGACGCTCACGAACACCAGGAAGGACAGAAGGATGAGCACCGGCCACTTGGTCAACGCGGCGGAGAGCGGGCCGGATACAAGGAAGCCGACAATGCCGCCGGATACCCAGAGCCGTTCGAAGCCGTCCGTCAGGGAGGGCAGGCCGCCGACAATGTGGGTGATGCCCGACCCGGCGAGCAGCATGATCACCAGGCCGATGCTGATCCGGCTGTTGGCGCGGTGGCGTTCCGGGTATCGGAAGAGTCGCACGGCACCGGTGAAGAGCATGAACGGCAGCACCAGCGCCATCCAGCCGAACGTGCCGGCGGCGCCGGCGTGGATGACGTCGGCTACGGGACCGCGCAGGGCCCACCACTCCACCGTGGCGACGGCAAGGCCGAGCAGGGTAAGGAAGAAACCGGTTCCATCGCGGCGGATTTCGTAGTCCGGGGACACATCGGTGCCGAGCTTGCGCACCCCGCCGCCGGCAATACGGGAAATGCCCATCCAGGCGCTTTCAACGGCGCGCAGCGGCAGGGGCAGCTGTTCCGGCGGGGCCGGGCGTGCTGCAGCGCTCCCCCGGCCTGTTGTTCCGCCTCGCGGGCTGCCTTTGCCTGATGCCTTGCTTGTGCTGCCGCCGGCACTCCGGGCCGTGGTACGGCCGGAAGAACCGCTGCGTGCGGCAGGGGAAGTACGAGTCGCCATACCAGCCACGCTACCCGACGGGACCCCTGATCCCCCGGATTTACGCGGCCGGACCGGCATTTACCGGCCTGCTCGGGCCGCGCAGGTACCCGCAAGTACCCGCGGGGGTCCCCTTCAGCGGGCTACGCCTCGACGACTACGGGGACAATCATGGGGCGGCGGCGCAGGCGCCGGTTGACCCAGGTGCCCACTACCCGCCGGACCACCTGCTGCAGCTGGTAGGTGGTGTGGTCCGTGTTGGAACGGACCGCTTCCTCCAGCGCTGCGCTGATCTTGGGAATGATCTCGTCAAAGACCGCATCACCTTCGGCGAATCCGCGGGCATGGATTTCCGGTCCGGAGACGATGGTCCCGGTGCTGCGGTTCACCACGGAGATGATCGAGATGAAGCCCTCTTCGCTGAGGATCCGCCGGTCCTTCAGATCGGTGTCGGTGATCGCTCCCACGCTGGAGCCGTCCACGTAGACAAACCCGCACTCAACCTCGCCGACCACCCGCGCCTTGCCGTCGCGCAAATCCACCACCGTGCCGTCGTCGGCCAGGACAATGTTCTGTTCCGGGACGCCGGTGGCCGCGGCCAGCCGGCCGTTGGCAATCAGGTGCCGGGTCTCGCCGTGGACCGGCATGGCGTTCTTGGGCTGCAGGATGTTGTAGCAGTAGAGCAGTTCACCGGCCGCGGCGTGCCCGGAGACGTGGATTTTGGCGTTGCCCTTGTGCACAACGTCCGCACCCATGCGCATCAAACCGTTGATGACGCGGAAGACGGCGTTCTCGTTGCCCGGGATCAGGGAGGAGGCCAGGATGACCGTGTCGCCCTTGCCGATGCTGATCCGGTGGTCTCCGTTGGCCATCCGGGACAGTGCTGCCATGGGTTCGCCCTGCGACCCGGTGGACATCAGCACCACCTTGTTGTCCGGCAGGTCGTCAACGTTTTTCAGGTCCACCAGGATGCCCTCGGGGACGTTCAAGTAGCCCAGCTTCTCCGCAATGGCCATGTTGCGAACCATGGAGCGGCCCACGAAGCAGACGTAGCGGCCGTGTGCCGCGGCGGCGTCCAGAACCTGCTGCACCCGGTGGATGTGGGAGGAGAAGGAAGCGACGATGATCCGTTTGTTGACCTTCCCGAACAGTTCCTGCAGCACCGGGCCGATCTCGCGTTCGGCAGTGGTGAAACCGGGTACGTCGGCGTTGGTGGAGTCGGCCATAAAGAGGTCCACGCCCTCTTCGCCCAGCCGTGCGAAGGCACGCAGGTCGGTGATCCGCCCGTCCAGGGGCAGCTGGTCCATCTTGAAATCACCGGTGTGCAGCACGGTGCCCGCCGCCGTGCGGATGAACACTGCCAGCGCGTCGGGAATGGAGTGGTTGACCGCCACGAACTCGCATTCAAACGGTCCGAAGCTTTCGGTCTGGCCTTCCTTCACGGTCAGGGTGAACGGCTTGATCCGGTGTTCCTGCAGCTTGGCTTCCACCAGGGCAAGGGTCAGCTGTGAACCGATCAGCGGAATGTCGTTCTTGAGCCGCAGCAGATACGGAACGGCGCCGATGTGGTCTTCATGGCCGTGCGTGAGCACCACGCCCACAACGTCCTCGAGCCGGTCCTGGATGTAGGAGAAGTCCGGCAGGATGAGGTCAACGCCGGGCTGGGTCTCTTCCGGGAAGAGGACCCCGCAGTCAACAATCAGCAACTTGCCGTCGATCTCGAAGACGGCCATGTTCCGGCCGATCTCCCCCAGCCCGCCCAGCGCGACGATGCGCAGCGTTCCCGGTTCCAGTGCCGGCGGGGTCATCAGTCCGGTGCCCGTTGTTTCCGTCATGTCCGGTTACGCCTCGTTCCGGGAAAAGTCCATGCCGGCTTCGGCCAGGTCCGTCAGGACCGTTTCCATTTCGACGGCGTCCGGTGCCACCAGCGGCAGCCGGACGGCGGCGGTGGGGATGACCTTCTGCATCGCCAGGACCTGCTTGGCGGCGACGGCACCGGGAATGTGGGTCATCACCGCGCGGATCAGCGGGTCCAGTTCGAAGTGGATCCGGCGGGCGGTCTCGAAATCCCCGGCCGCGGCGGCGTCCACCATGGCACGGAACTGTTCGGTGGCGATGTGCGCGGTGACGCTGACCACGCCCACGGCGCCGGCGGCCATCCACGGGAGGGTGAGGCCGTCGTCGCCGGCGTAGATGTCAAGCGTGGTGTTGGCCAGCACCCGGGTGATGCCGGCGAAGTCGGCCTTGGCATCTTTCAGGGCAAGGATGCGCGGGTTCTCGGCGAGCTTGAAGATAGTGGAGGTGCTCAGCGCAATTCCGGCGCGGCCGGGAATGTCATAAACCATCACGGGCAGCTCGGTGGCGGCGGTAACGGCATCGAAGTGCGCCACCACTCCTGCCTGCGTGGGCTTGTTGTAGTAGGGGGTCACCACCAGCTGGCCGTCGGCGCCGGCCCGCTCGGCGCGGCGGGCCATTTCCACTGAATGGGAGGTGTGGTTGGTGCCCGTGCCGGCGATGACCTTCGCCCGCCCGCCGACCGTTTCGGCAACCACCCGGAACAGGTCTTCCTTTTCGCTGTCCTCCAGAGTGGAGGTTTCCCCCGTGGTGCCGGAGACCACCAGGCCGTCACAACCGTCTTCCACCAGCTTGTTCGCGAGGTTGGCGGTGGCGTCGAAGTCCGCTGCTCCGTCCTCAGTGAACGGGGTCACCATGGCGGTGACGAGTGTACCGAAGGGAAGGGTGCGGTTTTGGAAATCCATGGGTAAAACGTTACCCGCTGCGCAGCGCAAAGGGGCAACGGTCCCGCGGCCGGCTGTTCCCAGCCGGATGAACCGGACGGGGCGGCATCAGGAGCAGACGGCTGCCTGCAGCACCTTCAGTGCGGCGTTCGACGCCGATCCCGGCTCCGTCCGGTAGACCACCAGTTCCTGTCCGGGTGCAGCCCGGACGTCGAACGCCTGCAGGTGCAATTCCAGGTCCCCGGCCTCCGGGTGGCGGAAGCGTTTGCTCCTCAGCCGTCCGCCGCGCACCTCGGCATCGGTCCACAGTTCCGCGAAGCGGGCATCGGCGGCCAGCAGGCGTCCGCGGACCTCGGCGATCCGCGGCTCGCGGGGCTGGGCTGCCTCCAGCAGCCGGAAACTGGCCACCATGCTGGCGGCCACCGTCTCCCAGTCCCGGTACAGCACAGCCGCAGCCGGGTCCAGGAACATGGATTCCAGCAGGTTGCCGGTGGGGCCGAACCCCAGGAACAGGGCCTCGGCCAGCGGGTTGGCAGCAAGGACGTCGAAGGCCTGGCCAAGGACGAAGGCAGGGTGGTCCGGCCATTCGTTAAGGAAGGCCGCCAGCTGGGGGTCCACGGCGGCGGCGGTCGGAACGGTGCGCGGCGGCGTCAGCCCCGCCAGGCGGTACAGATGCGCCAGCGCATGTTCGTCGAGCAGCAGTGCGGTGCCGATGGCAGCCGCGACTTGGGGCGACGGCGAGGCTTCGCGGCCCTGCTCCAGGCGCATGTAGTAGTCCACGCTCACATCCGCCAGCCGCGCGACCTCCTCCCGGCGCAGGCCCGGCACGCGGCGCCGGCCGTTGCTGCGCAGCCCGACATCGGCGGGCTGGACACGGGAACGGCGGAGGATGAGGAATTCTCCCAGCGGCGAAGGCACATCAGCAGTGTAGCGAGGGTGGGTGCCGTGCACCCGGGAACGGCACGGCGTTCCGCGGCGGCCTTCTGCGCGCAAGCATTGACGCCATGGAAGACGCCATGGAAAACGAGCAGCAGAAAACAGTCCTGATTATCGGCGCGGGGCCCGGCATCGGCCTTTCCGTGGCCCGGCGCTTCGCGTCCGGCGGGGTTGCCCTGGTGGCACGCTCCGCGGAACGGTTGCAGCAGCTGGCCGCCACGCTGGCAGGCGAGGGGATCGCTGCCGAGTGGGAAGCGGCGGATGCTGCGGACCCGGCCGCCCTGCAGCAGGCCGTGAAGTTGCTCGTCGAGCGGGTAGGCCCCATCGACGTCCTCTGCTTTAGCCCGCTGCCCAGTCTCGACCTGATCGGTCCGGTCCTGGACACCGGCGCCGAAGAGTTCCTTGCCTCGCTTGCGCTCAGCGTAGGCGGGGCCGCTACCGCCGTGCGCGCGGTGGTGCCGGGCATGCTGGAGCGCGGACACGGCAGCCTGCTGTTCACCACCGGCAGCGGAGCCCTGCGGCCCTCCCCCGGCCGGGCGGCCAGCGCCGTTTCAACGGCAGCGGAAACGGCGTATGTGGACCTGCTGCACCGGCAGCTCAGCCCGGCCGGAATCCGGGTGGCGCACGTGCTGATAGTCGGACCGGTGGGTCCCGGGCTCAAGCACGAGCCCGAGGCCGTTGCTGCGGCGTTGTGGGAAGCCCACCGCACGGACGGCGGCGTCGTCACCGTTTTGGACTAGGGCCGTCCTGGACTAGGAGCCGTCCCCGGGTAGGCTCCGGAGCCTACCCGTGCGCGGGCAAGCGGGTACGGCGTGAGACGATGCTGTGCATGATCCAACGCCGCCTCACGGGCATCGATGCTGCCCGCGGGATCGCCCTGCTGGGTATGATCGCCACCCACACTATGCCCCTGTACAACCAGGAGACCGGGGATCCGTCGTTTACCGGCTTGGTCTTTTCGGGTCGGTCCTCGGCGCTGTTCGCGCTGCTGGCCGGCGTCGGGCTGGCCCTGCTGACCGGTGGCAGCCAGCCCCACGAGGCGAAGGCCGTGAACCGCGACCGCCGCGGCATTGCGGTCCGTGCAGTCATCATTGCCCTGGTGGGCCTGGCCCTGGGTGGATTGGAGACCAACATTGCGGTCATCCTGTTCCACTACGCGGTGTTGTTCCTGCTGGCCCTGCCGTTTGCCGGCATGCCGCTGCGCCGGCTGGCGGTCTGGGCTGCCGGGTGGTTGCTGCTCTCCCCCGTGCTGGCATACCTGCTGCGCGGCTGGCTGCGGGAAGTCCTTGCGCCGTCGGAGATCGGCGGCAACCTCACGTGGGACTCGTTCCAGGAACCGGCCGCCCTGGCGGCAGACGTATTCGTCACCGGCTTCTACCCGGTGCTGCAGTGGCTGAGCTACATCTTGCTCGGGATGGTCATTGGACGGCTTGACCTGAAGAACCTGCCGGTGCAGGTGGGACTGCTTGCCGCCGGGGTGTTCGCCGCCGTCGCCGCCAAGTTCACCTCGTACTACCTGCTGGGCACACTGGGCGGCCTGCAGGTGCTGGAAGCTACCGAATCCGGGCAGCGGCTGCCGCTGGCCAGGATGCTTGAGGTTAACCTCAGTCCGGTGGAACAGACCGGGTCCTGGTGGTGGCTGGCGCTGGCGGGGCCGCACTCCAACACCAGCCTGGACATGCTGCATGCCTCCGGGACCGCCGCTGCGGTCCTGGGTGCGTGCCTGCTGCTGACCAGGGCCCGCCCCAACCTGCTCCTGCCGCTGTCGGCAGCCGGGGCCATGACCCTGACGCTGTACAGCCTGCATGTATGGGTCATGACCATTGTGGACCAGCAGGACCCGGCGCTGGAGCCGCTCCCGGTGTTCTGGATCCAGGCCGTCTTCTACGTGGTCCTGGCCGTCCTGTTCCAGCGCATCCAGGCGCGGGGACCGCTGGAGTTCGTGACGTCCGGGGCGTCCCGGCTGGCGCGCGGGAAAGCGGCCGGCCGTTCAGCAGCTCGCTAGCTGCCGGCCTTCGCGCGTTCGGCAAACAGCTTCCCGGCCTGCCGCATGGAACGCCGGGCACGGGTGCGGTCCCCGGCGGCGTCGTAGGCGCAGGACAGCCGGAACCAGCTGCGCCAGTCCTCCGGTGCAGCTTCGGTCTCGGCCTTGTACTTGGGGAATTCCGCGTCCGCCGCTTCCCGGATGATGCGCCCGGCCGGTGTGCGGGGCAGATCATCAACGGGCAGGCGGCCTTCTTCGGCCAGGATGGCTGCCATCTTTTCGGTCCGCGCACCGAACATCAGTTCCCGGATCAGTGCCCAGGCGCCTACCACCGGCAACACCAGGTAAGCGGCGCCCATAAAGCGTGCAGTCAGCTCAGACGAGGTCAGCAGCAGCCAACCCCGCTGCGCGGAGACCACCAGGTAGAACAGCAGCAGCAGCGTCACCAGGGCCACGCCCAGTTTGGCGCGGTTGGAAAACAGGCCGGTGAAGAAAGACAACGTGTTCCTTAGTCGTTCAGGTTGAGGTAGCCGTCAAGTCCGACGGTCAGTCCGGGGTGGGCGTCCACCTGGCGCAGCCCCAGCAGCACGCCGGGCATAAAGGAGGCACGGTCGAACGAATCGTGCCGGATGGTCAGCTGTTCGCCGGGGCCGCCCAGGAGCACTTCCTGGTGGGCTACCAGTCCGCGCAGCCGGACTGAGTGCACATGCACGCCGTCCACGTCGGCGCCGCGGGCGCCGTCGAGCTGTTTCACGGTGGCATCCGGCGACGCCGGCACACCTGCCTCGCTGCGGGCGGCGGCAATCAGCGCGGCCGTGCGGACGGCGGTGCCGGATGGGGCATCCACCTTGTCCGGGTGGTGAAGTTCAATGATTTCCACCGACTCGAAGTACCGCGCCGCCTTGGCGGCGAAGGCCGAGGCCAGCACGGAGCCCAGCGCGAAGTTCGGAGCGATGAGCACACCCGTGCCCGGCGACGCGCGAAGCAATATTTCCAGCCGGGCGAGCCTATCGGCGTCCCAGCCCGTGGTGCCCACTACGGCGTGCATGCCGTGTTCGACGGCGAAGCGGACGTTGGCCTCGGTGCTGTCCGGCACGGTGAGGTCCACGACATACTGCGCTCCGGAGGAGACGAGGGTTTCGAGCGGGTCGGTGCGGCCCAGGGCTGCAACGAGCTCCATGTCCCCTGCTGCCCGCACGGCGGCCACAGCCTCGGATCCCATGCGGCCTGCGGCGCCGAGGACCGCCACGGCAAGTTTTTCGCTCATGTGCACCAGATTACCGGTGCTCAGGGGCGGTCGCTGACGCCCACCCACTCGGTTGTGCCGTCCGTGAAGCCCTGTTCCTTCCAGATCGGTACGTTCGCTTTGACGGTGTCCACCAGCTCGGAGCAGGCCGCGAAGGCCGTGCCGCGGTGGGCCGATGCCACGGCGGCCACCAGGGCTGCGTCGCCGATGTCCAGGTTCCCGGTGCGGTGCGCCACCCAGATCCGCACGCCGTCGTACTTGGCGGCAACAGCTGCGGCAGTCTGGCCCAGCACTGATTCGGCGCTCGGATGCGCGCTGTAGCCCAGGGAGGTCACGGACTTGCCGTCGTCGTGGTTGCGGACAATGCCGCTGAAGGTCACCACGGCCCCGCAGTCCGGTGACCAGGCGAGGCGTTCCGCCTCGGCGCTGCTCAGCGGTTCCCGGGAAACTTTGGCGTTCAGGACTTGGCTAGTGTTCACGTTTTCCTTCGAGCTGGCCGCAGATGTGGCCGATGATAGGTTCCAGCACGGCCAGTCCGTCGGCCACGGCCGCCGGCGAGCCAGGCAGGTTGACGATGAAGGTCCGGCCCGCTGTGCCGGCGAAACCGCGGCTGATGGACGCCATTGGTGTGGACGCCAGGCCCTTGGCCCGGATGGCTTCCATGACGCCGGGCACGTGGCGTTCGAGCAGCGGTTCGGTGGCGTCGGGGGTGACGTCATCCGGGCTGAGGCCGGTGCCGCCGCTGGTCAGCAGCACGGACGGTTCCAGGGCGAGGATGCGCTGCAGGGAAGCGGCCACTTCCTCTCCGTCGGGCACCACTTCGGCCAGGACAATGTCATACCCCAGCGCGTAGAGCCAATCCGCTATCAGCGGACCGCATTCATCCTGGTAGGTTCCGGCGGCGGCGCGGGTGGAGGCGATCAGCACGCCGGCGGTGCGGCGCGGCGACGCGGCAGGCTGCGAGACGCTCACAGCGTCCAGTCCCCGCTTTTGCCGCCGGATTTGGCGAGCACCATGGTGTCCGTGATCCGGGCGTGCTTGTCCACGGCCTTGACCATGTCGTACAGCGTCAGGGCGGCAACGGAGGCGGCGGTCAATGCTTCCATTTCGACGCCGGTGAGGGCCTTGGTCTTCACCGTGGCCTCGACGACGACGTCGCCGCCCCGGGGCGTGAAATCCACTGTGACCTTGGTGATCGGCAGCGGATGGCACAGCGGAATGAGATTGGAGGTCTGCTTCGCGGCCATGATCCCGGCCACCCGGGCCACGGCCAGCGCGTCTCCCTTGGGCAGCCCGCCGTCGGCGATCAGCCGGACCACGTCTTCGGTGCTGCGCAGTACCGCCTGGGCGGTGGCCTGGCGCGTGGTCTCAGCCTTGGCTGACACGTCCACCATGTGAGCGGACCCGTCCTCGCGGACGTGGGTCAGTCCGGCGGGTGGTAAATCTTCGGGTTCGACGCTCACGCGGGGTCCTTTCAGTGCACGCTTGATGCGGTGGCTCGTTTAGTCCCACCGGCAATTAGTCCAACAGCAATACTGTCACTTCCGTGCCGGCCGGAACGTCTTCGATGCCCGCAGGGATGGAAACCAGGGCGTTCGAGGAGGCCAGGGCGTGGACCAGGTGCGAGCCGGGACCGCCCACGGGTTCCACCGTGCCGCCGGCATACCGTCCGCGCCGCACCTGGTGTTTGCCGGCCGGGCTGTCCAGTGCTTCGGTGAGGCGGGCCCGGATCTCCGGGCGCGGCCGCGGGGCGCCGGTGACAGTGCCCAGGGCCGGGCGCAGGAACATTTCGAAGGAGACCAGCGAGCTGACCGGGTTGCCCGGGAAGCCGAGGAACGGCACACCGTCCACGGTGCCGATCCCCTGCGGCCCGCCCGGCTGCATGGCCACGGACAGGAACCGGACATCGGCCGAGGCCAACGCCTGCCGCACCACCTCGTACGCACCCTTGCTGATGCCGCCCGAGCTGAGCACTAAATCCGGTGCGTCGGCAACCAGATCGGCGCGGAGCAGGGCGGAGAACTCCTCCGGGGAGTCGGCCAGGATCCGGGAGCGGAGCACTTGTGCCCCGGCCTGCTCCAAAGAGGTCCGCAGCAAGGTGGTGTTGGCATCGTGGATCTGGCCCGGGTCCAGTTGCTGGCCGGGTTCCCGGACTTCGTCTCCGGTGGTCAGCAGCAGCACGCGCGGGCGGGCCCGGACGGGCACCTCGGCCAGGCCCAGGCCGGCCAGCAGCCCCAGTTGCAGCGGACCAAGAACCGTTCCGGCTGCCAGCGCGAGGCTGCCGGCGGCTATGTCGCTGCCTGCGGTCCGCACAAACTGCCCGGCCGGAACAGCAGCCGGCACGTCCACGGTCCCCTGGGCATCCGGCGGAAGGAAGCGGTCGGGACGGCAGGCCTCAATCGGCACGACGGCGTCTGCTCCCGCGGGCAGCATCGCCCCGGTCATGACCGGTGCAGCGGTTCCGGGCTGCAGCGCAGCCGGGGCGGTCCCGGCGGGAATGGAGGCAGCCCGGGCCAGCCGGACCAGGCCAGCGGCCGGGGCGGTGGTGCCGGGGCCGCTATAGGGACCGGGAACGGCGTCGGGAACAAGGTCAGCCGACCGGACCGCGTAACCGTCCATTTGGGAATTCGTAAACGGCGGAAGGTTTCCCGGCGCATACATGTCCTCGGCCAGCACCCGGCCCGCGGCAGTAGCCAGCCCCACCGTCTCCCGGGCCGGCGGGTGTGCTTCGAACCAGGTAGCGAGCAGCTCCCGGACGGCTTCGCGGTGCTCGGCAACACTGCGCGCACCGTGGGCGGAGTGCTGTCCGGAAGCACTGTGCTGTCCGCCGTGCGGGACCTGCTCTGGGGCGCGGGGGGCGCCTTGTGGAAGGGGCTGCGTGGACATCTTCCTCCTAGTGGAGACGGCGGGATGGAGCATCGGGCCCGGCGCCCTGGCCTCAGCGCACCGTCACCCGAATTGTATGCAGGCCGGTGGCGCCGTCGGGAAGCACCGACCGTTTCTCGTCGGTCTGCACAGTGCCGTTGGCATCCACGGCCCGCACGGTGATGTCGTGTCCGCCCGGCGACAGGTCAACAGGAATCCGGTACTGCCGCCAGGTGTCCGCCGAAATTCCGGCGGCCAGTTCCGCGTCCTGCCAGTCGCCGTCGTCAACGCGGACCTGGACGGCACTGATTCCAGTGTGCTGCGCCCAGGCCACGCCCGCCACCGTCACTGTGCCGGCCTGCACAGGCTTGCGGCCGGGAACGTCGATGCGGGAGGACAGCTTGACGGGCCCGCGCTCGCCCCAGCCGCGTTCGGTCCAGTAGGCGGTGTCATCGGCGAATCGGGTCACCCGCAGTTCGGTCACCCACTTGGTGGCGGAAACGTAGCCGTAGAGTCCGGGGACCACCAGGCGGACCGGGAAACCGTGTTCCAGCGGCAGCGGTTCCCCGTTCATGCCCACGGCCAGCAGCGCGTCGCGGCTGTCCGTGAGGGCCTCCAGCGGGGTGGACGCGCTCCACCCGTCGTTACTGGTGGAGAGCACCATGTCCGCGCCGGGCCGCACTCCGGCCGAGGCCAGCAGCTCGCGCA
Source organism: Arthrobacter sp. zg-Y750 (assembly GCF_020907365.1). Lineage (NCBI taxonomy): Bacteria > Bacillati > Actinomycetota > Actinomycetes > Micrococcales > Micrococcaceae > Arthrobacter > Arthrobacter sp. zg-Y750. The sequence goes on from NZ_JAJJOC010000022.1 coordinate 66,904, forward strand.
CCGGCCACCCCAGCCAGCGGGCATTGCCGATCAGGTTTCCGCCCACCTCGTTGGATACACACGCAAGGGTCACGAAGCTTTCCTGCAGGGGTTTGGCCAGCAGGTCCGCGTAGCTGAGCTCCACTTCGCGGTCCACCATGCCGGTGACCCGCAGGCGCCAGTTCTCCGGATCGATGGCGGGCACGCTCAGCGCCGTGTCGATGCGGTAAAAGTCCGCAGCGTCAGTCACCAGCGGAGTCAGCCCGTCCACGGCCAGTTCAGCCCCCGCCGGAATCGGTGCCGCGGCGCGGGCGGGAGGGGGCAGCCGTACAGCGTCGCGCACGGCAGCTACTCCGGCCTGCCCGCCGCGGGCAATGCCGGCCAGCGCCGCACCGAGCAGGGCCACCAGCGCTCCCCCGCCGACCGAGACCAGGACCGCCCGGCGGCTCACGGCCGCGTCAGCGGGTGCGGGCGCCGCAGCCAGGGCGCGGACACGCACGGCGAGCCAGCGCAGGACCATGACGGCGACGACGGCGGCAGCCAGCGGCGGAACAATGGAGAGGACGGCTGACTGGGGACGGGTCAGGACAGCAGCCAGCCCCGCCGCTCCGAAGGCACCAAGGATCAGTGGCCCGGCGGGCGGGCGGCGCAATTCCAGTACCCCTGCTGCAATAGCAGCGAGGGCAATGATCAGTCCCATGCCTGCCAGCAGGGCGGCTTTGTCCGCAGTGCCGAACAGGGCAATGGCTGCGTCCTTGACGGGTCCGGGAACGGCATTGATGACCACTGAGCCGACGGCCGAGACCGGGGACAGCGACGGACTCAAGAATGCCGCGAACAGTTCCCCGGCTGCGACGCCCAGGCAGGCTGCCACCAGTCCCGCCCCTGCCGCCCAGCCGCGGATCCGCCGCTGAGCGGGAGCGGGCTTACCTGCTGGACGTTCGGCAGGAGTTCCGTCCGGCTTTCCGCCGGGGGCGGGCGGCTCCGGTGCCGCCTCCGGTCCGCTCATCGCGGCAACAGCCGTCCGGCGCCGAGCCGGGCCAGCAGCAGGACCAGAAGGTACAGGGCAATGAGCATCAGGCAGATCCCCAGTGCCGCCTGCGGCTGGTTGGAGTTCAGGCTCAGCTCGATTTGCAGCGGCAGGGTGCGGGTGCGGCCTTCGATGCTTCCGGCGAAGGTGATGGTTGCCCCGTATTCACCCAGGGAGCGGGCAAAAGCCAGCAGCGCTCCGGCCACAATGCCGGGCAGCGCCAGGGGAAGGGTGATGTGGCGCAGGATGGCGGTTGGGCCGGCACCCGAGGTGGCGGCAGCCATTTCCAGGTCCCGGTCCACGGCCGAAAGGCTGTTCAACGAGGCGACCACAAAAAACGGCAGCGACACGAACACCTGGACAATCACTACGGCGGCCGGTGAGTAGCCGACGTCGAGCCCTGCTGCGCCCAACAGCCGGCCGGCAATCCCGTGCCTGCCCCAGAAATAGAGCAGGGCAATGCCGGAGACGACGGGTGAGAGTACCAGCGGGATCAGCAGGATCCCTCGCATGAGCTGTATAGCGGGCCCCTCGAGTTTGCTGAACAGGACAGCCAGCGGCAGCCCCAGCAGGACGCAGATCAGCGTGGAGATAACCGAGGTGGCCAGGGACAGCCCCAGCGCGGTCCGGGCCTGGTCCGAGTCCAGCAGGTCTGAAAGGGAGGTCCACGGGACGTTCAGCAGCAGGGCGGCAACGGGTCCGGCACACAGCAGCAGGGCGAGACCGGCCGGCAGCCAGAGCCAGCCGGGTGTGGTTGCGCGCGCTTCCCGGTCCCGCAGGGAAGTCCGAGCGCGGGCAGGGACGGAAGTATTAGGGGGCATCGGTGTGTCCTGTGCCGGCGGGGCCGAAGCCTGCCTCGGCGAGGATGGCTGCGGCATCGGAGCCGGTGAGCCATTCATAGAACGCTGCGGCACTGGCATTTCCGGCTCCTTCGGCGGTCAGGGCGGCCGGATAACGGTTTGGTGCCGGATCATCCAGCGGCAGGAATCCAACGCCCGTGCCCGCTGCTGCCAGGGCGTCGGTCCGGTAGACAAAACCGGCGTCGGCCTGCCCGGTGGACACCTTGGTCAGCACTGATCGCACGCTGTCCTCGATGCTGGGGGCCTGCAAGGCCAGGCCGGCGGTTACCAGGATCCGCTCCGCAGCCCGGCCGCAGGGAACGGAAGGAGCGCAGACGGCGGTGCGCACCGCGTCGTTCGCGGCGTCGCCCAGCGCTGCAATTCCGGCGGGATTGCCCGGCGCATAAGCCAGGACCAGCGTGTTGCTGGCCAGCACGTTTTCCTCCGCCAGCAGGCCGGATGCGCGCAGGGGGTCAAGCGATTCAAGATCAGCGGTGATCACGACGTCGGCCTGCGCCCCCGACTGCAGTTGTGCCACGAGCTGGCTGCTGGAACCAACGTTGATGCGCAGCTTCCCCCCGCCGTCGTACGCGGCGTTCAGCGTCTCCACCACGTCAGTGAGGGACGATGCGGCGAAAACGGTGACGCCGCCGTCGCCCTCTGCGCCGGAGCCGGTGGACGCACACGCGGCCGTGCACGTGGCCAGGAAAACCGCCGCGCACGCCGCCAAGGTCCTGCGGACCCGGAGAACAAAGCGCATTCATAGAGCCTAACTGTGAAAGAGCGTAACCTCGAGGGATGGGAATACAGCTGGGAATGCCTGCCGTTGGCCCTTCCCCACACGCACCGGGGACCGGATCATCACCAACTAGTACATCAGAGTCCAGTACAGCAGAATTCAGCGTACCGATGGCCCCGGTTCCGGCGGCTGCTGAAGCGCCGGCCACGGCTGTGCTGTCCCCCGGCCCCGCCGCGGCGGACGGCCTGCTGGACAGGTATGGGCGCAGGGCCACCGATATGCGCCTCTCACTGACGGACAAATGCAACCTCCGCTGCACGTATTGCATGCCCGCCGAGGGGTTGGACTGGCTGGCCAAGGACAAAGTCCTGTCACGGGACGAAATTGTGCGGCTGGTCCGTATCGGTGTGGACCGGCTGGGGGTGCGGGAGCTGCGCCTGACCGGCGGCGAACCGCTGGTGCGTGCCGATCTGGTGGACATTATTGCCGGGATCCGGGCCAACCATCCCGATCTGCCGATCTCGCTAACCACCAACGGCCTGGGCCTGGACAAAAAGGCCCAGGCACTCAAGGAGGCGGGCCTGACCCGCATAAACGTTTCCCTCGATTCCCTGCATCCGGACACTTTTGCGCAGCTGACCCGGCGGCCTTTCCTGGACCGTGTGCTGCGCGGGTTGGAGGAAGCGGCGCGGGTTGGCCTGGGTCTTGTGAAGATCAATGCGGTGCTGATGCGCGGCATCAACGACGCCGAGGCCCCGGATCTGCTGGAATGGGCCGTCAGCAACGGTTTCGAGCTGCGTTTCATTGAGCAGATGCCGCTCGATGCCGACCATGGCTGGACCCGCGACGGCATGATCACCGCCGCCGAGATGCGGAGCCTGCTGGAGCGGGACTTCGTCCTGACTCCGGACCCCCGGGAACGCAACGGTGCTCCTGCCCAGCGGTGGGAGGTCCGTCGGCGGGCCACGCCGGAAACCGTGGCCGGCACGGTGGGGATCATTGCCTCCGTCACGGAGCCGTTCTGTGCCGAGTGTGTGCGGACCCGGGTCACGGCAGAGGGGAAAGTGCGCAGCTGCCTTTTCTCCCACGAGGAAACAGACCTGCTCGCCTTGATGCGCAGCGGAGTGGACGACGACGCGGTGGTCCGGCGGTGGCAGGAAGCAATGTGGGGCAAACCGAAGGCCCACGGGATGGCCCACGTTGGGCTGGGTGCGCCCGACTATGTACAGCCTGAACGAACCATGAGCGCGATAGGTGGCTAGGTGCTGATCCGATATTTCGGCGCTGCGAAAGCGGCAGCCGGCACAGAAGAAGAAACCCTGGATGAAGGACCCCTGACACTGGGCGAACTGGCGGAAAAGCTGGGTGCAAAGTATCCGGCCGCCGGGCCCGGGGTGCCGGTGCTTGCCACCGTGATTGCGCGCAGTACGTTCCTGGTGAATGAAACCGCAGCCCAGGATCGGGCCATGCTTCTGCAGGAGGGCGACGTTGTGGATATCCTGCCCCCGTTCGCCGGGGGTTAGGCGCCCGGCAAGGGTGGAGCCGTCGACCGGTACCGATGGCCGGTTGGCGTGCTGATCTCCACAGTGTGCCAGCGGGCACATGTGGCCTTCCGGGCGGTTGGGGCATTCCGCGCAGCAGCAGTGGCCTTCCGGACCCGCGGTGTCGGCTGATCGGTGGTGCCGGGTGCCCCGATGACTGTTGCCCTCCAGCCTGGTGCCTCCTTGGCCTGGTTGCACGCCTCGCACAGCCCCTGGATATTGGCTGCCTCCGTGGGACCGTCATCACGGTTCGGCCGAATATGGTCCTGGTGCCGGATCGGCGCATCACACCACGGGGTCCGGCACATCTGGTCCCGTACCGTGATCAATCGGGCCAGGGACACCGGTACGAACCGGGCCTTCGAGTCCATGGCCAGCAACTCCCCGGAACTCGGGGCAGTGTAGAGGCGGCGCAGCCAGAATCCGGGAGAGGACTCCCCCGGTTCCCCTGACTCCCCCGGCTTCCCTGTCTTCTGAGCCCTTCGACGGGCGCCCTTGCCTACCAGGTCCCGTGCCCACGGTGCCGGAACCACCCCGTACCCGGCCAGGTATGCCGGCTCCCGATCCCCGGCCAGCAAGGTTCGGTCCGTCATCACCAACTGCACTTCCACCGGCACCTGCTCAGCCTTCGCCTGGCCCGTGATGCGTTCAACCATCGTGTCAGCCATGATCTGCCCCCGGCCACGGGAATCACCCCGGGCCCGCAACGAATCCGCCACCCGGCACAAAGCCGCATACACCGCAACACCCTGAGCCACCGGCAGCAGACCCGTCAGGTAGGTCATGGTGTCCGGAGCCGGACGGCAGGACACAAACCGGTCCGCCTCCGCCTTCGCCGCCCGCCGCACCAGCGCGGCCTGATCAAGCCGGTACGTGATCTTCCGGATCCTCGCTATCAGGCGTCCATCCCCCAATCCGTCCAGCCCGGCAGGATCCCCGGCGATTTCCTGATCTACCAGTTGCCGGTCCGCCACGGACAGGCAGGCAGTCTCGCGGACCAGCAGGGTCGCCCGCCACTCACTGATGTGGCCTTCCGAGAACGCTTTGAGCGTGCACGGCATCTCCTGGGTCAAGGCCTTCGCGAAGCCCAGGATCCGTCCGCCGCGGGCAGGAGACTCCCGCCGCGCCAAAGCCACCTGCGCTCCAACGCCCACACCATGCTTCTCCGCCGGCAGCCCGGCACGAGCATGATCAGCACGCACGGACACGTCCAACGCCGCCGCCACCCGCGCCTGCGCCGCACACGCAGCAGCCTTCAGCTCCTCCAAAGCACGGAGCCGGTCAACAAGCCCTGTATCCGAATCAGCAGCAATCGCGGCCAGCGTGTCAGGCGAAGAAAGTTCCAGCGTCAGGGCAGCTACTGCGGCAGTTGACGCCGTTTTTGGGCGCATCTCAAACGCAGCGTGCGGGCCCGCATCTGCAAGTCTTAAGTGCGGTCCGGCGCTGCCGTGAGTACCTGTTGATTCGAACATGTGTTCGATAGTAACGGCGGCAAAAGGCCGCAACAACGGTGTTTTGGGGGCTGTGGATAAAGTACTTGGACATACAGGTACCAGCATCCGGCGCGTCGACACGCGCCGCCCCACACGCCCCCTCACACCCCGCCCACAGCCCCAGGAAACAGCAAAAGCCGGGAACGCCCAGCGTTCCCGGCTTTGACGAAGTGCGGCTAGAAGCCCAATTCCGTCGCTGACTCGAAGGGTCCAACCACCGTGATGGTCCGCGGCGCCGCAGCCAGCTCAGCGGCCAGCTCCTGGACCTGCTCCGCCGTGACGGAGTGGATCCGCCGCAGGGACTCGTCAATGTCGATGAATTCGCCGCTGACCAGTTCAGCACGCCCGAGCCGGGACATCCGCGAACCGGAGTCCTCCAGCCCGAGAACCATGCCACCGGAAATCTGGCCCAGGGCCTTGGCAAGTTCCGCCGGCTCAACGCCGTCGGCCGCCAGGCGCTCAAGTTCGCTCCCGAGCAGGTCAATGACCTGCCGGGTCTTGGCAGGAGAGCAACCGGCGTACATGCCGAAGTAGCCGGCGTCGGCGTACGACGCCGAGAAGGAGTAGGTGGAGTACACCAGGCCGCGCTTCTCGCGGATCTCCTGGAACAGGCGCGAGGACATGCCGCCGCCGAGGATCGTGTTCAGCACGCTCATCGCAAAGCGCCGGTCATCCGTGGCAGTCAGCGACGGGCAGCCCATCACGATGTTCGCCTGCTCCACCGGCCGGTTGTACACGTGTACGCCCGCGGTGCCGGAGATCAGTGCGGGTTCGGTGTTGCGGCGGGGAGACGGTGTGGCTGCAGGATCAAGGTCCCAGCCGGCAGTGCGGAGAGCTTCAAAAACGAGGGTGCAGACCTGGTCATGGTCCAGTCCGCCGGCAGCAGTAACCACCAGTTCCGAGGGACGGTAGTACCGGTGGTAGTGCTCCAGCACTGCTTCCCGCGAGACGCTGCGGATGGCTTCCGGGGTACCGCCGATGGGACGTCCCAGCGGGTGGTCCCCGAGAACGGCTTCGGAGAAGCGTTCGTGGCACAGGTCCGCGGGATCGTCATTGTCCATGGCAATTTCTTCCAGGATGACGTCGCGCTCCTGCTCCAGCTCGTCCGGGTCCAGGACGGCGGAGGTGACCATGTCGGTGATGACGTCAATGGCCATGGGAAGGTCGGTGTCGAGCACCCGTGCGTAATAGCAGGTGCTCTCCTTGGCTGTGGCCGCATTGGACTCACCGCCCACCTCGTCAAAAGCCGAGGCGATGTCCAGCGCCGAACGGCGGCTGGTGCCCTTGAACAGCAGGTGCTCAAGGAAGTGGGTGGAGCCGTGCCGGCCCGCGGCTTCATCCCGCGAGCCGACCCCAACCCAGAATCCGATGGCCGTACTCCGCTGGCCGGGCATTTCCTCCGTCAGTACCCGGACGCCGCCGGGCAGCACCGAACGGCGCACGACAGCGCCTCCCGGAGTGCCGACCACGAGGGTCGGGTCGGAGGGCAAAGTGGTCAGTGGAAGCTTGACGACCGTCCCGTGTCCCTGCGAAGCGGACACGGGACGGGCACCATCGGAAAAGTCCGGCATTTACTCTGCAGACTCGGTTTCTGCTGCTTCGTCGCCTTCGGCGTCTTCAGCAACCACCGGGGAGAGCGAAAGCTTTCCGCGGTCATCGATCTTGGTGATTTCGACCTGGACCTTCTGGCCCACGGAGACGACGTCGTCGACGTTGTCCACGCGCTTGCCGCCGGCGAGCTTACGCAGCTCGGAGATGTGCAGCAGGCCGTCCTTGCCCGGGGTCAGGGAGACGAAGGCACCGAAGGTGGTGGTCTTGACGACCGTACCCAGGTAACGCTCGCCGATTTCCGGAACCATCGGATTGGCGATCGCGTTGATCGCCGCGCGGGCAGCCTCGGCGGAGCCGCCGTCGGTTGCGCCGATGAGGACGGTGCCGTCATCTTCGATGGAGATGTCAGCGCCGGTGTCCTCCTGGATCTGGTTGATCATCTTGCCCTTCGGGCCAATGACCTCGCCGATCTTATCCACGGGGATCTTCACCGAGATGATGCGCGGAGCGAACTCGGAGAGCTCGTCCGGTGCGTCAATGGCGGCCTGCATCACGTCGAGGATGTGCAGGCGAGCTTCGCGGGCCTGCTTCAGCGCTGCTGCCAGCACGGAGGCGGGGATACCGTCGAGCTTGGTGTCCAGCTGGATGGCCGTGACGAACTCGGAGGTACCGGCAACCTTGAAGTCCATGTCACCGAAGGCATCTTCGGCGCCGAGGATATCGGTCAGGGCTGCGTAGCGGGTTTCGCCGTCAACCTGGTCGGAGACCAGGCCCATGGCGATGCCGGCAACCGGTGCGCGCAGCGGCACGCCGGCGTTGAGCATGGACAGCGTGGAAGCGCAGACCGAGCCCATGGAGGTGGAGCCGTTGGAGCTGAGCGCCTCGGATACCTGGCGGATGGCGTACGGGAACTCTTCACGCGAGGGCAGCACCGGAACCAGTGCGCGCTCGGCGAGGGCGCCGTGGCCGATTTCGCGTCGCTTGGGCGAGCCCACGCGGCCGGTCTCACCGGTGGAGTACGGCGGGAAGTTGTAGTTGTGCATGTAGCGCTTGCGCGTTACCGGCGACAGCGAATCGATCTGCTGTTCCATCTTCAGCATGTTCAGCGTAGTGACGCCCAGGATCTGGGTTTCGCCGCGCTCGAAGATGGCCGAGCCGTGCACGCGGGGCAGGACCTCGACCTCGGCGGTGAGCTGGCGGATGTCCGTCAGGCCGCGGCCGTCGATGCGGACCTGCTCCTTGAGGATGCGCTGGCGCACAACCTGCTTGGTGACGGAGCGGAAAGCTGCGGAGATTTCTCCTTCGCGGCCTTCGAACTTCTCGGCAAGGGAAGCCTTGATTTCGTTCTTCAGCTCGTCGGAAGCAGCGTCGCGCTCCTGCTTGTCGGCGATGGAGAAGACCTTGGCCAGCTTCTCGGCAGCTGCAGCTTCAACGGCCTCGTACACGTCGTCCTGGTAGTCCAGGAAGATCGGGAACTCGACGGTGGGCTTGGCAGCGCGTGCGGCCAGGTCCGACTGGGCGTCGCACAGAACCTTGATGAACGGCTTTGCAGCCTCAAGGCCTTCTGCAACAACCTCTTCGGTCGGGGCGGTAGCGCCCTCGTCCTTGATGAGGTTCCAGGCGTTGTCGGTGGCTTCGGCCTCGACCATCATGATGGCGACGTCGTCACCGGCAATGCGGCCGGCAACCACCATGGAGAACACGGCGCGCTCCAGCTCGGAGTGCTTCGGGAAGGCAACCCACTGGCCGTCGACCAGGGCAACGCGGACGCCGCCGATCGGGCCGGAGAACGGCAGGCCGCTCAGCTGGGTGGACATGGAGGAAGCGTTGATGGCAACCACGTCGTAGAGCACGTCGGGGTTGATCGCCAGCACGGTGACCACAATCTGGACCTCGTTGCGCAGGCCCTTCACAAAGGCGGGGCGCAGCGGGCGGTCCATCAGGCGGCAGGCCAGGATGGCTTCGGTGGACGGGCGGCCTTCGCGGCGGAAGAACGAGCCCGGGATGCGGCCGGCAGCGTACATACGCTCCTCGACGTCCACGGTCAGCGGGAAGAAATCGAAACCTTCACGCGGGGACTTGCCGGCGGACGTGGCCGAGAGCAGGGCGGTGTCTTCGTCGATGTAGACCATTGCGGCGCCGGCTGCCTGCTGGGCAAGGCGTCCGGTTTCGAACCGGATAACGCGCGTGCCGTATTTGCCGTTGTCAATGACGGCTTCTGAGAACTGAATTTCGGGACCCTCCATATGAGAGCCACCTCCGTTTCTTCTGTGGGCGGAGGCACCCAGCACCGTTTCAAACTTCCGTCCGTACGGCCGTGCCGTACGTTCAACACCCGGTCTTCGATCGAGGTCCACGGGCTGAAATCTCCCGGAGACCACTACCGAGGACCGCGAATGCTGCGATGCTGGCTGACTCCTGCTGTTTTCTTCTTTGCTGCGTGTTTCTTTTTGCTGCTTGCGGGTCCCCGGTTCAGGGGACCCGTTCGTCAATCAGACAGGTGCGCTTCCGGCTTTCCCGGTGTCCATGCCTGCCTGCGCAAAAGGCGGCTCCCCGTGCTGATGCACAGGTGCCGCCTTTCACAAAGACTATCGACGCAGGCCGAGGCGCTCGATGAGCGCACGGTAGCGGGCGATGTCGGTCTCGCGCAGGTAGGTAAGCATACGACGACGGCGACCAACCAGGGCCATCAGGCCGCGGCGGGTGTGGTGGTCGTGCTTGTGGGTCTTCAGGTGCTCGGTCAGGTCGAGGATGCGGCGCGAAAGCACAGCAACCTGAACCTCGGGGGAACCGGTGTCCCCTTCAGCCCGAGCGAATTCCCGGATGATCTCCTGCTTGACGGCGGGATCGAGTGCCAATGTAACTCCTAGAGTTGTGCCGTGAGGCCCGAGTCAGCACTTCGCTGCCGGGAATCTTTCCGCTCCTTGGGATGAACCCTGGGGCTCACACCCCGGAACACAAAGAAATTCAGCCGCCACGGACCGCAGCCGAATTTGAATCCAGTTTACCTGCCCGCGGCGGTTTCTGTCGAAAGCACATTTCTGGTGCGTTCGACGTCGAGGCGCATCTGCTCCACCAGCGCTTCGGGCCCGGTGTAGGCGACCATGCCGCGCAGCCGCTCCACGAACTCCACCACCACGTGCTGGCCGTACAGGTTGAAATCGTGCACGTCCTCAGCCGGGCGGTCGATGACGTGCGCTTCAACTTGGCGGCTAACCCCCTCGAAGGTCGGATTGGACCCGACGGACACCGCGGCCGGCCAGCGGGCACCGGCCTCGTCCACGAGCCACCCGGCGTAAATACCGTCGGCTGGGATGAGACCGGAAGCTTCCGGTGCCAGGTTGGCAGTGGGGAACCCGAGTTCGCGGCCGCGGGCGGCGCCGTGCACCACTTCCCCGCGCATCCGGTGGGTGCGGCCGAGAAGGCGGGCAGCTGTGCGGACATCGCCTTCCCGCAGCGCCTCACGAATCCAGGTAGAGGAACAGCGCCGCCCGGAGGCCGGACCGTCCGCCAGGGCACCGAAGTCGTCCACCGCTTCGACGTCGAACCCCAGTTCGGCACCGAGGGCGCGCATGGTCTCCAGGTCTCCGGCGTTGCCGCGGCCGAAGCGCACGTCGTGGCCGATGACCACGGTCTTGACGTGCAGTGCGCCCACGAGGACGGTCCGGACAAATTCCTCGGCCGTCAGGGACGCGAGGTCCATGTCGTAGTGCATCATCAGCAGCCCGTCCAGGCCGGTGTCAGCAAGCGCCTGGACCCGGTCCACGGTACCCATGATGAGTTCCGGGGCGCTTTCGGGACGGTGCACCTGGGCGGGGTGCGGGTCAAAGGAAATGGCTACCGCTGCCGCGTCCTGTTCCCGGGCCGCCTTGACCAGTCGGTTCAGCACATGCTGGTGGCCCAGATGCACGCCGTCGAAGTTGCCGATGGTGATTACTGTCGGACCAATGCCGGCCGGTATCTCCGCCAGGTCATTCCAGTAGTACACGCAGGCTCCTTAGCAGCATTTTTTCGTGCCGGACCTTTCGCTTTGTCCGGCGCACCGCCGTCGGCTTCCGCCGCACGGGGACCTATCCATTATGTCCGATCATCGCCGGTCACCGGGCACCGCCCGCAATACCGGGGTCCGCGGCGCCTCCGCCGGCCCCGCCCTGCTGGCTGTACTCCTGCCGCAGTTCACTGGTCTTGGCAATGAACCGGTGCCAGACCAGCAGCGCCGGCGGGAAGGCCAGCTCCACGATCATCAGCACAATAAAGGTGAAGTGCGGCGTGCCGGAAAAGGCCCAGGACACCACCCTGCCAATGCCGCCGAGGAAGACCATCAGGCAGACCAGCCACAGCATGTTCGCCCACTGGAACTTCACGGCTATGGCCACGAACGCGGCTCCGACGCCCACCATCATGGCGGAGAAGAAGCGGTACTGGCTCTCCAGGGTGGCGTTGACCTCTCCCCCGCTTCCGTCCGGCAGGCCAGCGGTGCCGGTGATGAGGTTGTACAGGCCGAAGCCGGCCACCAGGATGCCCACGCCGATCACCACGGCCCGGAAGACTGCCCAGTCATCGCTGGCCTTATACGCTTTGGGGGCCTTGCGCGGCTTCGGCGCCCCGGAGCCCTTTGACCCGCGGCGCGGCTTGGCACCGCTGCCCGGGACCGCCTGCTCCGGCACACGCCGCCCGTCGCCGGTTCCGGGGGCCTGCGCCGCTGCTGCCTGCGGCGGCCGGGTTCCGGGTATGTCGGATCCGGCGCGGCGGTTCCCCTCGCCCGGTGCTGGTGCGGTGTTGCTCATGGCTCCCCCTGATTGGGTTTGGAACAGTGTCTGTTCCTGCCATGGTCTCACGCACCTGACCGGATCAGGTAAGCATGCTGTCTTTCTACTTCCGTGCGTCTGCGCGGTGACGGTACAGCCACCACAGGCCCACCATGGGCAGCACCAGCGGAACGTAGCCGTAGCCGCTGCCGAAGCCGGACCACACAGTGTCATCGGGCAGTGCCGCGGGGTCCACGAGGCCGAAGATGCCCACGGCCAGCACGCCGACCATTTCCACGCCCACGGCCGCAACCGAGACCTTGTACGCGGTGGAACCGGACCGGGCCAGTCCCACGGTTGCCACTATGTAGACAACCGCAGCGAAGGCGGACAGCAGATACGCCAGCGGTGCGTGGTCGAACTTGGTGAGGATCTGGAACGCGGCACGCGCGGTCGCGGCCAGGGCGAAGATGGCGTACACGGCTACCAGCAGCCGCCCGGGGCCGGCATTGCGCGCAGCAGGGGCCGTATCTTTGGCCGCACCGTCGTTGCGGGGGCCCATGTTGCGTTTCATAGCAGGTTTACTCCATCCCAGATCTGTTCCATGCGGAACAGCATGACAAATACGGTGATGCCGACGGCGGAGAGCACAATGTTGCTCCAGCGGCTGCGGTCCATCAGCGACCACCAGACCGCTCCGATTGGAACAATCAGGGCGGTCAGCAGGTAGCCCCAGAATTCCCACGCTTCACCGGCAATGTGCTGCCCGGTGGCCAGGCGGACCAGTGACACCACGCCGTAGACCAGCAGGAAGAGTTCAACGGCGGCAGCGGAGAGGATCGTGAGGTCGTTCGGCCCGTGGCGCAGGGCGGCTGCGCCGATGCACAGCACCACCGACACCAGGCAGATCAGCGAGCCGACCAGGAAAAGAAGGTCCACGCCCATTTACGCTTTCTCATTTCCGGGCGCGAAGACCAGCAGCGCTTTGGCGGCGGTGCCCTTGTCCTCGAGCAGGCCCACCACGTGGCCCTCGGGGTCCATGGCAGCCACCGGCCCCGGCTCCGGGTTACCAGTGGCGGTGATCCTGCGGCCGTGGGACAGGTCCTCCGCTTCGGCCGCGGAGAGGTTACGGACCGGGAAGAGCTGCGCGGCGGCGTCGTCCAGCTCCAGGACGCGCAGGTCACCGGCCAGCTCCTCCAGAGTGGACGCGTCGTCGATGCCGAAGGGCCCCACGCAGGTGCGGCGCAGGGACGTCAGGTGCCCGCCCACGCCCAGCGCGGTACCGAGGTCGCGGGCCAGGGCGCGGATGTAGGTGCCGGAGGAGCAATCCACGGTGACGTCGACGTCGCGCAGCTTGCCGCCGTTCTCCCGCCGTATGTCGTGGATTTCGAAGCGGGACACCGTTACGGGGCGGGCCGGCAGGTTCACTTCGCCGCCCGCGCGGACCTTGGCATAGGAGCGTTCCCCGTTGACCTTGATGGCGCTGACGCTGCTGGGGACCTGCTGGATGTCTCCGGTGAGGGCCTGCACGGCGGCACGGATTTCTTCATCGGTCACTGCGGCGGCAATCGTTTCGGCAGTGACCTCGCCCTCGGCGTCGTCCGTCAGGGTCGACTGGCCCAGCCGGATGGTGGCCTCGTACGTCTTGGTGGTACCCACAATGTAGGTCAGCAGGCGGGTGGCCTTGTTGATGCCGACCACCAGCACGCCTGTAGCCATGGGATCCAGGGTGCCCGCGTGCCCCACCTTCCGGGTGCCAGCCAGCCGCCGGAGGCGGCCGACCACGTCGTGGCTCGTCCATCCCTGCGGTTTGTCCACAATAATCAGTCCTGAACGGACCTGCCCTGAATTCACGCCTTTCAGTATATGGTGCGGCGCGGTGCCCGGCGGGCGCGCCGCGGGCCGGCCCGACGGCGATACGATGCGGATATGGCACAGCTCTCAGCCCACGTCCGCGCCGTTCCCGCAAACCAGATCCGCGAAATCACCCAGGCCGCGTGGGCGAAACCCGATTCCATTGTCCTGAGCATCGGCGAACCCGGCTTCCCCACTCCGGCGCATATCCTCGACGCGGCGCGGTCCACACTGGACCGTGACGAAACGGGGTACACGCCCAACGCCGGCATCGCTCCCCTGCGGCAGGCTTTTGCCCGGCACGCCGAAGCGCTCAGCGGCACGCAGGTTTCCGCGGAACGCGTGTTTGTCACCTCGGGCGCCCAGCAGGGACTGCACCTGGCGATGAGTATGCTCCTGGACGCGGGGGATGAGATCCTCGTGCCGAATCCCGGCTACCCAACCTTCGCGATGACCGCTGAACTGCTGCACGCGGTTCCCGTGCAGTACCCGCTGTATCCCGAGCACAGCTTCCAGCCGCGGATCGAGGACCTTGAGGCGCTGCTGGGACCGCGGACCCGGGTGCTGCTGCTGAACTCGCCGTCCAATCCGCTGGGCGCGGTGTTCAGTCCCGAGTTGACCAAGCAACTGGTGGATCTTGCCCGGCGGCACGATCTGTGGATCATCTCCGACGAATGCTATGAGGCCTTCACCTTCGACGTTCCGCATGTCAGTCCGCTGGCGTTCGACGGCGACGCCGGGGAACGGGTGATCACCTCCCTCACGCTGTCCAAGACCTACGGCCTGACCGGGCTGCGGATCGGTGCGCTCGTGCTCCCGTCCGGCCTGGAACCAGTGCTGAGCACAGTGATGGAGTCCATTGTTTCCTGCGTGGCTTCACCCTCACAGTACGCGGCGCTGGCCGCGTTGACCGGACCGCAGGATTACGTATCCACCGCTGCCGCCCACTACCGGGCGAACCGGGATGCAGCCTGCGCGGTACTGGACCGGAAGGGCATCGGGTATCTGGAAGCCCAAGGCGCCTTCTACCTGTGGGCCGATGTGTCCTTCGCGGCCGGGGGCAGCGTGCGGGACTGGACCGTGCGGTTCCTGGCCGAACAGGGTGTGGCCGTGGCGCCGGGGACGGCTTTCGGTTCCATTGGCGAGGGCTGGATCCGGATCGCCCTGTGCGGGGACCGGGATGAGCTGCTCGAAGGGGTCGGCCGGCTGCCGGAGCCGCCGGCAGCAGGAACTACCTAGAACGCCGACGGCAGCTGGTTTTTATACTCGCACAGCGTCGAGCACGCACCGCGGTCAATACCCGCAGTCTCGGTTTACGTGCGTAGTCCGGCCCCCTAGTCTTTGAGCGCTCCACCCGGGGAACGCTTGCGGGTGCGTGTTGGGGCAGTCTCTCATCGGACCGAACCCTGCCGAGGAGTACTTTGTGAAAAAGTCACCCGCACTAATGACCCAGGCCCTGGCCGCGCGCTTGAGGCGGCATTCCTCCAGCGGCCATCGCCGCCCCGATCATACGCAGACCCTGAAAATCCTCGCTGTGGCCGTCTGCTCAGCTGCACTGGTGGTCCCTTCCGGAGCTGCCGGCGCCGCGAACGGACAGCAGGCCGCTGCAGGCAGCGGCCAGGCCAACGGAAACTACTGGGACGAGGACCAGTCCGCGACGGACCGGGCCAACGCCCTACTTTCCCAAATGTCGCTGGAAGAAAAAGTCGACATGCTGCACGGCGAGCTGAACAACGAATACGGGTTCTACAACGCGCCCATCGAACGGCTGGGCATTCCCGCCCTGACCATGACCGACGGCCGCACCGGCGTGCGGCAGGCCAACACCAACTTCAACAACGGCGAGTCCACCCTGCTGCCCTCCGCCATTTCCGTTGCGGCCTCATGGGACCGCAACGTCTCGGCGCGGCATTCACAGGTCGCCACGGACGAGACCTTCCGGAACGGCCTGAACATCCTGCTCTCACCGTCCATCAACATTGCCCGGGTTCCCCAGAACGGCCGGAATTTCGAGTCCTACGGCGAAGACCCGCTGCTGCAGGGCATCATGGGTTCAGCCTATTCCGAAACCACGCAGAACTACGGCGGGGTGATGTCGAACCAGCAGGACTGGGCTGTGTACACACAGGAGACGAACCGCCTGGAGGGCCTGAACAACGTCCTCAGCGAACGGGCGTTGCAGGAAATCTACACCCGGCCCTTCGCCATTGCCGTTGAAGGATCCCATCCCGGGTCCGTTATGTGCGGCTTCAACAAGGTCAACGGCGAATACTCCTGTGACAGCGACTACCTGCTCAACCAGATCCTCAAGACCCAGCTGGAGTTCGAGGGGTGGGTACTGACGGACTACGCTGCCGAAACCACCACACTGGGCATCAACAACGGACTGGACCAGCAGCAGCCGGGCAACTTCGACCCGGTGGCGGGTGAGGCCGGCACGTGCCTGTTCTGCCAGCCGCTGATCGATGCCGTCAACAACGGTGAGGTATCCATTGACCGGATCAACGATGCGGTGCTGCGCATCCTCCGGTCCATGTTTGGACTCGGCCTCTTCGACCGCAGCTACGAAGGACAACCGCTGCCGGTCGAAGCGCACAACGCGGAATCGGCAGACATTGCCGAAGAAGGCATGGTCCTGCTGAAGAATGACGACGAGCTTCTGCCACTGGACGCGGGGGCCCTGGATTCGATTGCCGTGGTCGGCACCGATGCGGACGTGGTGGTCCAGGGCGGAGGCAGCTCCCATATCGCCAACCCCACCGAAGAGACCTCCGCACTGGAAGGCATCCAGGACCGCCTTGCAGATACCGGTGCGGACGTGAACTTTGTCCCCGGCACCGATCCGGTCACCTCCACGGCATACCTGCCCGGCGCCCAGCCCATCCCGTCATCGTTCCTCACCCCAACGGCCGGGACGCCGGGAACCGGGCTGACCGCCCAGTACTTCCTGAACCAGGACTTCTCCGGCACTCCGTACCTGGACCGGGTGGAGCCCTATGCCGGGTTGAATGCAGGCTTCTTTGTCTACACCAACTTCAACGCCTCCTCACCGCACTTCCCTACCCAGCCGCAGGAACTGGACACCAATATGTCGGCCCGCTGGACCGGCACGCTGACAGCGCCGGTGACCGGGACCTACGAGCTGCAGGTAGTCACCAACGGACGGACCACCCTCACCGTTGACGGCAACCAGGTCATCAATGAAACCGACTTCTTCACCCCCTCCGCAGAAGCCGAGAACCAGA
Organism: Arthrobacter sp. zg-Y750; assembly: GCF_020907365.1. Classification (NCBI taxonomy): domain Bacteria; kingdom Bacillati; phylum Actinomycetota; class Actinomycetes; order Micrococcales; family Micrococcaceae; genus Arthrobacter; species Arthrobacter sp. zg-Y750. The sequence goes on from NZ_JAJJOC010000022.1 coordinate 83,923, forward strand.
CCATCTCCGTACCGCTGGACTTCACCGCCGGCTCCACCCACACCGTGGAGTTGTCCTACGCCTTTGACACCGGCTCCCAGTGGAACGGCAACGGACCGCAGGTCAAGCTCGGTTGGGTTCCGCCGGCCGGTGTAGTCCTGCCGCAGGTGGAAGCCGCCGCCGAGCAGGCCGCGGCTGCCGATGCCGCCGTCGTTATGGTCCGTGACTTCTCGTCCGAGGCCGGCGACCTGCCGGATCTGGCGCTGCCGAATTACCAGGCAGACCTCATCCGTGCGGTGGGAGCCGCCAACCCCAACACCGTGGTCGTCATGACCACCGGCGGTGCCATGGAGGTAGTGGACTGGCAGGACGCGGTGGATGGGCTGGTCCAGGCCTGGTACCCCGGGCAGAACCAGGGCACCGCCATCGCGAGCCTGCTGTTCGGTGATACCAATCCCTCCGGTCGGCTGCCGATCACCATTCCGGTCAGTGACGAGCTGACGCCAACCGCCACCACGGCGCAGTTCCCCGGCAACGGACTGGACGCCGAGTTCACAGAGGGCATTTTCGAGGGCTACCGCGGTTACCAGGAGTTCGGCCTGCCCACGGCCTACCCGTTCGGGTACGGCCTGAGCTACACCGACTTCGACTATTCGGACCTGCGGATCACGTGTGGCGCGTTCAAGCCCGGCAAGGCCAAGGGCCTGTCGGACCAGCTCTTCGGGGACGACACCAGCGTCTCCGAGGATGCAGCCATGGCGCAGGACGGCATCGCGGTTGACCCCGAGGTGTCCGCCCCGGAGGATGCCAAGGCGGGTCCGACCGCCGGGTCCGCCTCGACGGCCAGCCCGTCGCCGTCACCTACCGAGACGTCCACCCCAACGCCGAGCCCGACCAAGAGCCATGGCAGGGACCGGTGCAAGGGCAAGCCGCTGGAAGTTTCAGTGCGCCTGACCAATGTGGGCGAGCGGATCGGCAGCGAAGTGGTCCAGGCCTACGCGGGCCGGCTGCCGGCACCGGTAGCCACCGCCCAACGGTCGCTGGCCGGATGGGAGAAGGTAACCCTCGCCCCGGGGCAGAGCCAGCGGGTACGGCTGCCCCTGGACATCCAGTCCTTCTCGTACTGGGACGAGAACACCGATCAGTGGGTGACGCCGGCCGGCAACGTGCCGGTGTACGTCGGATCGTCCGTTGAGGACACACCGCTGGCCACAGTCGTGCGGATCCACGAGCGCGACTGAGTCCGCACGGGCGGTACCCACCGCCCGCTGACCTTCCCGCAACCAGGGGGAAGGCTTGCTTGCGAACAGGCAGGCCTTCCCCCGTTGCCTCTTTTCCCAGCACCCTCGCCCCCAAAGGAGACACTCGTGAAATCGTCATCATCAGCTGCCGCTGTCCTGGCAGCTGCCGCGCTGCTGGCCCTGGGCGCCTCGCCGGCCGCGGCCGGCGGCTACGGGCCCCGCCCGCCGCAGCCACCCGATCCGCCCGCCGCGGGCGAAGTCACCACCGTGGCAGAAAACCTGCTCTCGCCGCTCAGCTTCGCCGTGAGCCGCGGCGGAGCCATAGACGTAGCCCAGTCTTTTGCCGGGGTGCTTACCCGGATAGCTCCGGATGGCAGCACGGAAACCCTGGACGCCGTCGGAGGCGGCTACGGTTCCGCAGGTGTATCCCGCATCCACGGCCGGACCTACTACACCATGGGCATCGGCGCCGACACCGAAGACCCGGCGCAGAACATCAGCCTGCTGAAGTCGGTGGACCGGGACGGCAATGTGGAGACCCTTGCCAACATCGCCTCACACGAATACGCCGAAAACCCTGACGCCGTAAACACCTACGGCTTCGAAGGCCTGGATGCAGCCTGCGCGGCCCAGCTGCCCCCGGAGGTCCGCACAGCCCGCCCCGGCCGCACGGACTCGAACCCGTATGCCACGGTTCCCACCCGGGACGGCATAGTGGTTTCGGACTCCGGCATGAATGCCCTCGTGCTGGTGGACTGGGACGGGGACATCTCCACCCTGGCCGTGCTGCCGGCGATCCCCGTAACTATCACCGCACCCATGGCGGAGGCCAACGGGCTGCCGGAGTGCACTGTGGGACTCACCTACAACACGGAGCCGGTGCCCACCGATGTGGAGCGCGGCCCGGACGGGATGCTTTATGTCGCCTCCCTGCCCGGGGCGCCTGAGGGCTTCCCGACCGGGTCAGTGTTCCGGGTGGACCCCCGGTCCGGCGAAATGGAAGTGGTGGCCACCGGCTTCAGCGGAGCCACCGGACTCGCGGTTGCTCCGGACGGGGACATTTACGTGGCCGAGCTGTTCGCCAACCGCATTTCGGTCATCCCGGCCGGGAGCGATACGCCCGAACCATTCTACGAAGTGAACCAGCCCGGCGCCCTGGAACTGCGCGGCTCAACGCTCTATGCCTCAGTGGACGTACTTCCCCCCGGAGGCCCGCAGGAACCGGGTGAGCCACCCGCCGAGCCGCCCGTACCCGAGGCGCCTCCGGCTGGCCGGATCATCGGCGTCGAGGTGGTGCATGCCGGCTGCGGCGGCGCAGACGGTCACGGCGGAAACAGCGGCAGCGGGCTCCCATACAGCACACAGGACGAGGAGGACTAACTTTTGGCAGGCGGCCAACTCCCCTGACCGGCAACAAAAAGGAAGCGGCTCCCGGAGGGAAACCGCTTCCTTTTTGCGTCAGCGTCAGCTGCCGTTATTGCTAGCTACTTTGCGTCCGAGTCGACCGGCGCATCGGAGTCCTCGAGATCGTCCTCGAAGTCTTCGTCGTCCTCGTCCTTGCGGTACGGGTCGGCGTCGCCGGCGTACGTGGCGCCTTCCTTGAGCGCAGCCAGTTCGGCGTCGCGCTCCTTGGCGGCCCGGATGAGCTCCTCGAGGTGGTTGGCATTGACCGGAATCTCGTCAGCCACAAATTCGAGCGTGGGCGTCAGCCGGACGGTGATGTTCTTACCCACCTCGGCGCGGAGGATGCCCCGTGCCGATTCCAATGCGGCCTTCGTGTCTGCCTGCTGTTCCTCGTCACCGAAAACGGTGTAGTACAGCGTGGCGTGCTGAAGATCGTTAGTGACGCGGGCATCGGTGATGGTGACGAAGCCCAGCCGCGGATCCTTGACCCGCCGTTCGAGCGCCTGGGCAACCACTACCTTGATGCGGTCAGCGAGTTTCGCAGCGCGTGCTGGATCTGCCATTACCTCTCCTTACCTAAGAACGTTGAAAAGCGCGGATCCGGAGCCGCCGGGAAACTTCCCGGCGGCTCCGGCCACGGACTGCTAGACGCGCGGCTTCTCGCGCATCTCGAAGGTCTCGATGATGTCGCCTTCACGCAGGTCGTTGAACGAGCCCAGGCCGATACCACATTCGAAGTCCGTGCGGACCTCGGTGGCGTCGTCCTTGAACCGCTTGAGCGAGTCAACAGTGAGGTTCTCACCGATGATCTTGCCGTCGCGGGTGACGCGGGCCTTGGCGTTGCGGCGGATGACGCCGGAGCGGACGATCGAGCCGGCGATGTTTCCGAACTTGGAGGAACGGAAGACTTCGCGTACCTCGGCGGTGCCGAGCTGGACTTCTTCGTACTCAGGCTTGAGCATGCCCTTGAGCGCAAGCTCAATGTCATCGATTGCTGCGTAGATGACGGAGTAGAAGCGCATGTCCACGCCTTCACGCTCTGCCAGGTCGGCAACGCGTTCAGCCGGCTTGACGTTGAAGCCGATGATGACGGCGTTGTCCACCGTCGCCAGGTTGACGTCGTTCTGCGTGATGGCACCAACGCCGCGGTGGATGACGCGCAGCTGCACGCCTTCGCCGACGTCGATCTTGAGCAGCGAGTCTTCCAGGGCTTCCACGGCACCGGAAACGTCACCCTTGAGGATGAGGTTAAGGGTGTCGACCTTGCCGTCGGCAACAGCCTGGTCGAAGTCCTCGAGGCTGATCCGCTTGCGGCGCTTGGCCAGGGCCGCGTTGCGGTCCGCAGCTTCACGCTTTTCAGCGATCTGGCGGGCGGTACGCTCGTCGTCGGTGACGAAGAACGTGTCACCGGCGCGGGGAACGTTGGACAGGCCGAGCACCTGGACCGGACGCGACGGTCCGGCTTCGGTGACGTTGTCGCCGTTCTCGTCGAACATGGCACGGACGCGGCCGTGGGCCGTTCCGGCCACGATCGTGTCGCCGACCTTCAGCGTTCCGGACTGGACCAGCACAGTTGCAACTGCACCGCGGCCCTTGTCCAGGTTGGCTTCGATCGCGATGCCGCGGGCATCCTTGTTCGGGTTGGCGCGCATGTCCAGGGCAGCGTCTGCGGTGAGCAGCACGGCCTCGAGCAGGGCGTCAATGTTGAGGTTCTGGCGGGCAGAGACCTCAATGAACATGGTGTCGCCACCGTACTCCTCGGGAACCAGACCGTATTCGGTCAGCTGGCCGCGGACCTTCTCCGGGTTGGCGCCTTCCTTATCGATCTTGTTCACCGCAACCACGATCGGCACTCCCGCTGCCTGTGCGTGGTTGAGTGCTTCCACCGTCTGCGGCATAACGCCGTCGTCGGCTGCAACAACCAGGACCGCAATATCGGTGACCTTGGCACCACGGGCACGCATGGCGGTGAACGCCTCGTGGCCCGGTGTATCGATGAAGGTGATGGCGCGCTCGGTGCCCTCGTGGTCGAAGTCGACCTGGTAGGCACCGATGTGCTGGGTGATGCCGCCGTGTTCGCCTTCAACAACGTTGGAGTTCCGGATGGCATCCAGCAGGCGGGTCTTACCGTGGTCAACGTGACCCATAACGGTGACTGCCGGAGGACGTGCTTCCAGTTCGTCGTCGCCTTCGGCTTCCAGCTCGGCATCGAAGTCAATGTCGAACTGGCTGAGGAGCTCGCGCTCTTCATCCTCGGGGGACACAACCTCGATCCGGTAGCCCAGTTCCTCGCCCAGGATCCCGAAGGTTCCCTCATCGAGGGACTGCGTGGCCGTTGCCATTTCACCGAGGTGGAACAGCACGGTTACCAGTGCGGCCGGGTTTGCCTCAATCTTGTCGGCGAAGTCCGTGATGGACGCGCCGCGGCGCAGACGGACAACAGTGTTGCCGTCGCCGCGGGGTACCGAAACGCCGCCCAGCGACGGAGCTGACATCTGCTCCAGTTCCTGCCGCTTTGCCCGCTTCGACTTGCGCTGCTTGCCGCGGCCTGCGCCGCCCTTACCGAAGGCACCGGCAGTGCCGCCGCGTCCGCGGCCGCCCTTGCCGAAGCCGCCGCCAACAGGTGCGCCGCCGCCGGTTCCCGGGGCTCCGCCCGGTCCGCGGCGCGGTCCGCCTGCACCGGCACCGGGACGGCCCGGGGCTGCCGGACGCTCGGTGCGGTTGGGCATCATGCCCGGTGTGGGACGGGTTCCGCCGGCGCCTGCCGGACGGGGTGCACCCGGACGCGGGGCGCCCGGACGTGCTCCGCCTGCTGCGGGACGGGGTGCACCCGGACGCGGAGCGCCCGGACGGGGTCCGCCTGCACCGGCTGCGGGACGGGGGCCGCCGGCACCGGGGGCACTGGTCCGTTCGGCCTCGTCACGGCGTCCACCCGGACGCGGCATCCCCTGGGAGGTGGCAAACGGGTTGTTGCCCGGACGCGGTGCGCCCGTTCCCCGCTCGCCTTCACCGCGGCCACGCGGCCGGGGCATGCCCTGGGAGGTGGCGAAAGGATTATTGCCGGGGCGGGGGCCGCCGGCGCCGGGACGCGGAGCGCCCGGACGCGGTGCCGACGAAGCGGACGCGTTGTCGGCGTCTGCCTTGCCAGCCGCGGGGGTTTCGGCTGCCGGGGCGGCCGGAGCGGATTCGGCAGCTGCCGGGGCGGCCGGAGCTGCCTCAGCGGGGGCCGGAGCTGCGGGGGCGGCCGGAGCCGGAGCAGCAGGCTGTTCCGCTGCCGGGGCCGCAGGCGCGGCCGGCGCGGGCTTGCCGGGCTTGGGTGCTGCGGAGCGCGGGGCTGCAGGCTTGGAATCGGCGGCCGGTGCGGCTGCCTTGTTGTTGTCAGACGCCGGGAAGGCGCCTCGAAGCTTCTTTACTACCGGGGCCTCAATGGTCGAAGAGGCGGAACGGACGAATTCGCCCAGTTCCTGCAGTTTTGCAACTGCATCCTTTGAGGTAATGCCGAGCTCTTTTGCGAGCTCGTGTACGCGGACCTTGGCCACATTTCTCCTGTCTCGGTCCGCACCGAGCCAGGTACGAACCGTCTATTTGCTGCGGGCTTCCACTGCAGTTGCAGCAGGGCCCATCACAGAGCACAACAAAGCACTCATCGCTGGGTACTCATCGGGTTTCCATCAGATTTCTGACCCGCTTTCAGGTTGGACGGTTTTGAAGCCGTTCCCGGTCGGAACGTCCTCAAGGGCCTTGAACCAACGCTCCACGTCCGTTATTCCTACAGCGCCCCGGAAGGCCCGCGGGAATGCGGAACGTTTCACTGCCAATCTCAGGCATGCCGGCTCCGGGTGCAACCAAGCACCCCTGCCGGACATTCGGCGGTCCTGGTCCACACGGACGGCGTTGACGCCTTCCATGCTGACCCGTACCAGCCGAAGCAGCACAGCCTGGTCATCCTTCTTCCTGCACCCTATGCATGTCCGCTGCGGAACGTGCGTACGGTCCCCGGTTTCCCTGGCAGCGCCGGAAGCGGCTGCAGGTGAACGGGAGGCGGAGGGTGACCCGGCCTTATACATTCTAGCGCCTTTCTTAACCGGCGCTGCATCCGCTCCCGGCACGGACGGCCTAGGAGGCCTTCGCGTCGGAAACGATGTCGATCCGCCAGCCTGTCAGCTTGGCCGCAAGGCGGGCGTTCTGCCCTTCCTTGCCGATAGCCAGCGATAGCTGGTAGTCGGGTACGACCACACGTGCCGAGCGCATGTCTTCGTCCGTGATGGTCACGGAGTTGACGCGCGACGGCGACAGTGCGTTGGCGATGAACGTTGCCGGGTCCTCGCTGAAGTCGACAATGTCGATCTTCTCGTCGTGCAGCTCGTTCATGACCGCACGCACGCGCGAACCCATTTCACCGATGCAGGCACCCTTGGCGTTGATGCCCGGGACGTTGGCCTTGACCGCGATCTTGGTGCGGTGCCCGGCTTCGCGTGCCAGTGCCACGATTTCCACGCTGCCGTCCGCGATTTCCGGAACTTCCAGTTCGAAGAGCTTCCGGACCAGGCCCGGGTGCGAACGCGAGAGGGTGATGGACGGGCCCTTGAAGCCGCGGCGCACATCAACCACGAAGGCGCGCAGGCGCGCACCGTGCAGGTACTTCTCGCCGGGGACCTGCTCGGGCGGCGGCAGCAGTGCCTCCACCGATCCGAGGTTCACCTGGATCATGTGCGGGTTGTTGCCCTGCTGGATCTGGCCGGAGACCAGTTCACCTTCGCGGCCCTTGAATTCGCCGAGGATGTTGTCATCCTCGACGTCTCGCAGCCGCTGCAGGATGATCTGCCGGGCGGTGCTGGCGGCAATGCGGCCGAAGCCTGCAGGCGTGTCGTCGAACTCCCCCACCTCGGCGCCGTCGTCGTCCAGTTCCTTGGCCCAGATGGTGACGTGGCCGGTTTTCCGGTCCAGTTCCGCCCGGGCCGAATCCTGTGCACCGTTGGTCTTGTGGTAGGCAACCAGCAGAGCCTGCTCGATGGTCGGAACAAGCAGATCCAGGGGGATCTCCCGTTCGCGTTCCAGCAGCCTCAGCGCACTCATATCAATATCCATCTAGGCCTCCTCAGCTGTGGTTTCATCATCCGGGGCGTCCTCGCCGGCCGGGTCGTCTTCAAGGTGGGCGAATTCAACTTCAACGCGGCCCTTGCGGATGTTGGCGAAAGGCAGATGGAGCGGGTCCCCCTGCTTGGCTTTCATCCCTTTCTTGACCGGGAGTTCCGGTATCAACGTAATGCCGTCATCATCGACGGAAACAATGCGGCCCATGACGTCGTCGCCGTTCACTACGGAAACCGACACCATCCGGGTCACGTTGCGGCGCCAGTGGCGCGGTTCAGTCAGGGGACGGGAGACACCCGGGGAGGAAACCTCCAGGTTGTAAGGGCTGCCGTCGTCGTGGGGATCATTATCCATGGCCTCGGATATTGCCTGTGCGGCAGCCGAGATCCGGTCCAGGCTGACTCCGCCGACCTGGGTCTCGGGAAGGTCCACGACCACGTGGACCGTGCGGTGGGCGCCGGCCATTTTGATCTCGATGTCTTCGAGGAAGAGGTCCTGCATCTCTACCGTGGGGGCCAGGTATTGCTTGAGCCGCTGCGTCTCCGCGGCTACTTCTGCACGCATCGCGTTCTTGCGGTAATCCGATGACGTGTCTTTTTTGGGGTTGGGCCGAACCGCCATAGCTGCCTCCCACTAGATGTTGTTGTAGTACCTAGACTACCGACTTTCCGCGGGCCTTGAGGCATCGATGCAGATGGGAGCGCCTTCGTGACATGATCGACTGTTGTGGATACCCCTTTGCAGAAGGCCGGAACCGAGCTCCCGCGCGCCCGCACCCGCGGCCGCCGGAGGGCCGCAGCGCGGCGGGTTGTGTTGTTCCTCGCACTGGGTTCGGTGGTGCTCAGCTTCGGCCTGATAGCCGGGAAAGGCGACGCCGCCGATCACACCCGGTCCTTCTCGCAGATTGCCTCCGCCCAGGCCCGCAGCGAAGCACGCGCCCTCGCGGCCGAGGCACAGGCCTTGGCCGGCGGGGCGCCGGACGGTACCGCTGCCGAATTCCAGCTCCACGCCGAGGGACTGCGCACGCAGGCCGCGTTGCTGGCGGGCACGGGACGGGAACCGGCAGCGGCGCCCACGCGGCACAGTTACGTGGAAACCCTCTCCACGTCCCGGCCGGAAGCCGGGCCGGGCGGGGAACCCGGGTCGGACACCGAACGGCAGCAGCGGAACACTGAACGCTATCTTCAGGCGCTGTGGGATTCAGCCGAGGCGAACCTGCATGCGGCTTGGCGGGCCGATGCAGGCACTGCCCGCCTCCTGGCCGCCACCGGCAGCGCGCAGCAGATCTGGGCCCTGCGGCTCGCTGACCTGTCCGGCGTCGAACTGCCCGCCGGGCCCGATGCAGCAGGCACGGACGCCGCCGGCACCGGCGGCTCCGCCCACTGCCCCGGCGGCAAGACCGGGGACCGCCCCGAAACGGCAGCGGCGACAGCCGCGCCCGGGGACCGCCCCGATGCGGCCGCTGCCCTCAAGACAGTCATTGATGCCGAACTGGGCACGGCCTATGCCTATGAGGTGGCCCTGGCCCAAGCCGAGCCGTCGCCGGAAATGGCCGGGGCGTGGCGCAAGCAGGTGACCGGCCACAAGGCAACCGGCACGGACGCGGTGGCGCATCTGTCCGACCTCTGCCTCCCGGCCGTGGCACCGGTGGCGGCATACCGGCTGGATCCGGATTTCCTCCGGGACCCCGCGGCGTCGCTGCCCGCTATGGAAGAGCAGTTCCCCGCCGTCTACGCTGACCTGGTGGCGCTGTCCGACGGCAACCTGCGCGGCTGGGCCATCGAGCGCCTGACCGCCGTCTCCACGGAGCGCTACCGCACGGCGGACACTGTCCCGGCGGCTCCGGGGCTGGATGCCGTTCCGGACGACCTCCCGTGGAACTGAGTCCCCCTGTCCCCCACTGCATCGGAGGTCCCCATGGCACCCGCCGTCGTTGTTCCTGACGGGCTGCGCCGCCGCTACCTCGGCAGCCGGGACGGGCGCAGCTGGCTGGAAGGCCTGCCGGCCCTGGCAGAGCGCAGCATGGCCGGTTTCGGCGCAACCTCGGATTTAAGCGCCGCGGGCCAGCCGTGGCACGGCCACGGCGCCATGGTCCTCCCCGTACGCCTGGCGGACGGGACGCCGGCCGTGCTGAAGTTCCCTTTTCCGCATCCGGAAGCCGCCGCTGAGGCCGCTGCCCTGGAACTGTGGGACGGGCAGGGCGCGGTAGGACTGCTGGACCGTGACGCTGCCGGAACATGCCTGGTCCTTGAACGCCTGGATCCGGAAAATTCCCTGCTGGACGTGCAGATGGCCGACGCCGTGCGGATCTGGGGCTCGCTGGTGCGCCGGCTGTCCCGCCCCGCGTCTGATGCTCCTCAGTGGGCGGCCGTCCCGGCCCTGGCCGAGCATGCCGAACAGCTGTCCGATGAACTCCCCGCGGAGTGGGAGGCACTGGGCCGGCCGTTTGAACGCTGGCTGCTTGAGGCCGCCCTGCAGGTATGCCAGACCCGTGGCGCAGTGGGCAGGCGTTCCTCCCGCGACGTTCTGGTTCACGGGGACCTGCACTACGCCAACGTGCTGGCCCGCCCGGGAAAGCCGGGCGAATACGCCGCCATTGATCCGCAGGCTGTTTTCGGCGAGCCGGAGTATGCCGTGGCACCCATGCTGTGGAACAGGCTGCAGGACCTGGACGCGCAGGCGCCCGAAACGGCGCTGCTGGCCCGTCTGGACGCGCTCTGCAGTGCCGCCGGGCTGGACCGCAGTGCCGCCCTGGACTGGAGTGTCCTGCGCGAGGTCGCCAATGCCGTGGACTATGTGCGGCTGGGCCGGCACGGGGATGCACAGCGTTCCATGTGGGTGGCCTCCACCCTGACCGGCCGGCGCCATCCGGGGGTCCCGCCCGTGAGCGAGCTGCCGGCAGCCTAGGCCCGCCCTAGCCGCGGATGTTCTCCACCCAGACGTCGTGGCCGAGTTTGACGATCAGTGCAGCCACCACCACCAGGAACACAATCCGGATGAACTTGCTGCCCTGCTTTACCGCCATGCGCGCGCCCAGGTATCCGCCCACCATGTTGGCGAAACCGAGCACCAGGCCCAGCCCCCAGAGCAGGGACCCGTGCGGCAGGAAGAAGGCCAAGGCGCCGAGGTTGGTGGCCATGTTCACGATCTTGGCCTTGGCGCTGGCGGCGAGGAAGTTGTAGCCGAGCATGGTCACCATGGCGATGATCAGGAACGAGCCGGTACCCGGACCGATCAGTCCGTCATAGAAGCCAATGACCAGGCCAATGCCTACGGCGGTGCCGTAATGCCGGCGTCCGGTGTGGCGGAGTTTCGTCAGCTCCCCCACCGTTGGCTTCGTCGCCGTGAAGACGGCTACGGCGACCAGCGCCGCCACAATCACGGGTTTGAAGACCGAGGACGGAAGCGACGCCGCCAGCACGGCCCCGCCGAAACTTCCGGCCAGCGCCACGCCGGCCATGGGCAGGGCTGTCCGCAGGTCCGGATGGGCCCGCCGGTAATACGTGACGGCACTGGTGGTGGTGCCGAAGATCGACCCCAACTTGTTGGTTGCCAGGGCCTGAACCGGTGAAATACCGGGCACGAGGAGCATCGCAGGAAGCTGGATCAGTCCACCGCCGCCCACAACGGCATCAACCCAGCCAGCGGCCAGGCCCGCCACCACCACTAGGGCGATGGTGGCAAACGTGACCTCCTCGAGACCGGAGACCACGCCGGCTAGAGGGCGGCTGCGCGGCGCACGTACTCCACCGCTTCGGCTACCGGAACGTTTTCTGCCGTACCGGTGGCGCGGTCCTTGATTTCCACTACGCCGTCGGCCAGGCCGCGGCCTACCACCAGGATGGTGGGAACACCGATCAGTTCGGCGTCACCGAACTTCACGCCCGGGGACACCTTGGGCCGGTCGTCGTAGATGACTTCCAGACCGGCTGCTTCGAGTTCTTCGGAGAGCTTCGCAGCGGCGTCGAAGATTTCCTCGCCGCGGCCGGTGGCCACCACATGCACGTCGGCCGGGGCCACGGCCCGGGGCCAGATGATTCCCTTGTCGTCGTGGTGGGATTCAGCGAGGGCGGCGACCGCGCGGGTCACGCCTACTCCGTAGGAGCCCATGGTCACGGTGGCCAGCTTGCCGTTGCGGTCCAGGACCTTCAGGCCCAGGGCATCGGCGTATTTGCGGCCGAGCTGGAAGATGTGGCCCATTTCGATGCCGCGTGCGGCCTCCAGGGGGCCGGAACCGTCCGGCGCTTCGTCACCTTCGCGGACCTCGACGGCTTCGATGGTGCCGTCCCAGGTGAAGTCACGGCCGGCGATGAGGCCGAGGACGTGTTTGCCGGGCTCGTTGGCTCCGGTGATCCAGCTGGTGCCGGTGACCACGCGGGGATCCACGAGGTAGAGCAGGCCGGTGGCGGATTCCTCACCCAGCACGGGTTCTTCCACGGACAGTCCCGGGCCGATGTAGCCCTTGACCAGGCCGGGGTGCTTCTTGAGGTCCTCGTCCGTAGCGGCCTCGACGGCAAGTTCGCCGCCCATTCCCACGTGGGAGCTGATGTTGGCTTCGATGCGCTTGAGGTCGACGGCGCGGTCTCCCGGCACGCCGACGACGACGATGCGGCGTTCGCCGGTGGGCAGGGTGACGGCCAGGACCACGTTCTTCAGGGTGTCCGCAGCAGTCCATTCGCCCGTTTCACGCGGGAAGCGGGCGTTGACGTCAGCCACAAGGGTGTCGATGGTGGGCGTGTCGGGGGTGTCCACCACGCGGGCTGCGGGAGCTCCGGTGTAGTCGATCTCTGCCGGGACAACGGTGGTGACGGCTTCGACGTTGGCCGCGTAGCCGCCGGCGGAACGCACGTAGGTGTCTTCACCGACCGCCATCGGGTGCAGGAATTCTTCGCTCTTGGACCCACCCATGGCGCCGGATACTGCCGAAACGACGACGATTTCCAGGCCCAGGCGCTCGAAGATGCGCAGGTACGCGTCACGGTGCGCCTGGTAGCTGGCGTCCAGTCCTTCGTCGTCCATGTCGAAGGAGTAGGAGTCCTTCATGATGAATTCGCGGCCGCGGAGCAGGCCGGCGCGCGGCCGTGCCTCGTCGCGGTACTTGGTCTGGATCTGGAACAGGGACACGGGGAGGTCCTTGTAGGAGTTGTACAGATCCTTGACCAGGAGGGTGAACATTTCCTCGTGGGTGGGGGCCAGCAGGTAATCCGCCCCCTTGCGGTCCTGCAGCCGGAACAGGTTCTCGCCGTATTCGGTCCAGCGGTTGGAGGTCTCGTACGGCTCACGCGGCAGCAGCGCCGGGAAGTGGACTTCCTGGGCGCCGATGGCAGCCATTTCCTCGCGGATGATGGTCTCGACCTTGCCCAGCACCCGCAGTCCAAGCGGCAGCCAGGAGTAGATGCCCGGAGCGGCGCGGCGGATGTAGCCCGCGCGGACCAGGAGCCGGTGGCTGGCGACGTCGGCGTCGGCCGGGTCTTCGCGCAGGGTGCGCAGGAAAAGGGTGGAGAGTCGAAGGACCACGCTGGGAATCCGTTTCTGCAGCCGCAGGGCTGCATTCAAGCTGGGACAAAGGGAGTAATGCTCCCCTCTAATCTAGCGCGTACCGCCGGTTCGGCCCGACAAGCGCTGCGACGACGGCGGGGCCGGCCCTGACCTGCAGGACCGGCCCCGCCGGGGCGTACAGCTGGGGCTTACTGCTTTTCCAGCTCGGCGAGTACCGCGTTGATGAGTTCCTCGGCCTCGGCCACGGCTGCCTCGGGATCTTCCGGAGCCTGCACGCTCATGTTGACGCGGGTGGTTCCGGAGATGCCGGATACCTGAAGGGTGGTATCCATGGTGCCGGTGCTGGTCACCGTGGTGACGAAGGCCTGAGTTACATCGGCATCCGTAGACGCGTCAAGACCCACATTGGTGGCCGTAGCCACGGCGCCAGCTGCGTCCATCTGGAACGTTGCGCACTCGTCCAGCAGTTTGCTGTCATTCTCCACCTGGGTTTCCAGCACCGCCGCATCGGGGTGGCTGACCACGGTGAGGGCCGACGTGGGGGAAAGCATCATCATGGCAATTTTTGCGTTGTCCAGCAGCTCGCCGATATCGGTCGAGGCGAAGGCGGCGCACTGCTCGGGGGTGATAACCACGCCCGCCAGCGCATCGCCGGCTCCGGTCATCTCCGGACGCAGCTGCTCGTCATTGATGACCTTGGCGCCGAGTGCCTGGTCCGAGTTCACGGCGAGCAGCGCGTCTTCGAGCTGATCCTCCATGTACTGCTCCTCGCCCACCGGACGGGTGGTGGGGGTGGCCGATTCCGACGGCGACGAGGAAGCCGACGGGGCGGAGTCCTTGCCTTCGGCGGAGCTTCCGCAGCCGGTCAGGGCTAGGACACCGGCTACTAGCAGCGCACCGGCGGTTGTGGTCTTCTTCATGGTTCCCCCAATTTTGTCCCGCTTGCGGATTGCGCAGCGGCAGTGTGATGGTTGCAGCTTTCCGTAAATGGAAAGTTCACTGAGCATCCTAACCGCGTGATCCACCTCACCCAAAAATCCCCGATTATGGCCGGTGCCGCGCTCCGGGCCTAGCCTTCCAACCGGTTCAGCACTTCCTCGAGGATCGGAGCTGTGTAGCGGATGGCTTCCTGCGGATCGCCTGCCTCATTGAGGGTGATCTGGACCGAGTTGGTACCGGACCAGGCAGTCAGGATCAGCGTGGTTTCCGTGACTCCGTTGGCCGTGGACCGGGTCTGGTAAGCCTGCGATGCCTCCCCAACCGGTGGCATGTCAGCCTCTTCGGTAACCGAGGAAATGGTCTGGCCGTTAACCGTCAGCGTGAACTGCGGGCAGGCAGAGAGCTGGCGTTTGCTGGTTTCGATTTCTGCGTCCACCGGTTCTTCCCCGGGCCAACTGATGATCGAGATGGAGTCGGGTTTCCCCGGGGCATTTCCGTCAATGGCCAGGGCCGCCATGCTGGCTTCCTCGCTGGCCTTTGCCAGGTCCATATCCTCGGTCGGGTTGCAGGGGGAATACTCGGCGCCGCGCATGGCTTCGACGGCCTGCATATTGGCCCGCTTGAGATCGGATTCCTCCACCACGGTGCCGCCAATGTCCAGGTCCGTGTTCATCTCATCCAGAAGTGCGGCCAGGTTCGCCCCGCTGATACTGCCGCCGGTGCCGGGCCCTGCAGCGGATCTTGAAGGCTGGGCGGACCGGGCGGGCTTGGCGGACTTGGCGGGCTTCTCCGACGCGGATGCTGCAGGCTTGGACCGTTCTTCCACGTCGTCCCCGCCGCCGCATCCGGTCAGCGCGAAGGCAAGCGTTAGCCCCAGTCCTGCGGCGGCGGCACGGAAAGCTCCGGCACGGAAAGCTCCGACACGGAACCCTCCGGCACGCGTGAAACCGGCATAACGGGTCCTTGTCTTATCCATCTGGTTCCCCCATTTGTCGTAGGTGACGGGCAGCCAGGGCAGCCCGTGCGTGTGCCAGAGCCTACGGCATAGCCGGAATCAGGCCGTGAAAACGGGGGGCTAAAACAGGATGGTGGCGAAGGTGCCCACCTGCTCAAAGCCGACGGCCTCGTACGTGGCGCGGGCGGGCGCGTTGTAGGAGTTCACGTACAGGCTGGTGATGGGGGCAATGTCCAGCGCGGCGGCGACGACGGCGGACATGTAGGAGCGGCTCAGGCCCCGTCCGCGGTACGCCGGGTTCATCCAGACCCCCTGGACCTGCACGGCCTGGCTGGACACTGTGCCCAGTTCCGCCTTGAAGACCACTTGCCCGGCGGCGTCGAGATCCATCAGGGAATGCCTGCGGTCAATGAGGTTCTTCACCCGCTGCCGGTAATGCCGGTCTCCGTTGGAGACGGGCGAATACCCCACCTCTTCCTCGAACATGGCCGTACACGCCGGCAGCAGCACATCCAGGTCACCGGGACGTGCGGCGCGCAGCCCGGGTGCCGGGGCGACGCCGGATTCCGCCGTCATCTGCAGCAGAGGCTGATCGGGGCGGACATCAAAAGGCTCCGGGGAGGACTGCCGCAGCTGGGACCAGATGGAGAGCACGGCCTCCGACGGGCCGAAGACGGAGGAGAAGCGGTTCCGGGACCGGGCAAGGTAGCTGCCAACCTCCGGCCCGGTATCGGCGTCCAGGCCCACGGGGACCACGTTGACGCCCGCCCAGCAGGCACCGATGAGGGTGCCACCGTCGAACACCCCCACAATGCGGCCCCCTGCCGAGGTGGGCGCGGCGGTACGGGTGGTCTCCAAGTGCGAGAGCATAAAAATATTGGCCACCGGATCGGCGGCGGCCAAGTCCCACAGCGCCACGGTGTCTTCGTCGCGCAGGATCCGCAGCGCCGCACTCGTGGCGGCGCTGCGGACCGTGTTCGCCGGCTTAGCTGACGGTAACCATGGGGCCACCCGTCCCAGCATCCTCACCCTCGGGTTCCCCCATCTCTTCCGCGATCCTCATCGCTTCTTCGATAAGGGTTTCCACAATCTGGTCCTCGGGGACGGTCTTGATGACTTCGCCCTTGACAAAAATCTGTCCCTTGCCGTTACCGGAGGCTACACCCAGATCAGCCTCGCGTGCTTCACCGGGACCGTTTACTACGCAGCCCATTACGGCTACGCGCAGCGGAATGGTCATGCCTTCCAGTCCGGCGGTGACCTGCTCGGCCAGGGTGTAGACATCCACCTGGGCGCGGCCGCAGGACGGGCAGGACACGATTTCGAGCTTGCGCGGGCGCAGGTTCAGCGACTGCAGGATCTGGTTGCCCACCTTGACTTCCTCCACCGGCGGAGCGGAGAGGGAGACGCGGATGGTGTCACCGATGCCCTTGGACAGCAGCGCACCGAACGCGGTGGCGGACTTAATGGTGCCCTGGAACGCGGGACCGGCTTCGGTCACGCCCAGGTGCAGGGGCCAGTCGCCGCGTTCGGCCAGCAGTTCGTAGGCCCGCACCATGACCACAGGGTCATTGTGCTTCACGGAGATCTTGAAGTCGTGGAAGTCGTGTTCCTCGAACAGGGACGCTTCCCACACAGCGGATTCCACCAGGGCCTCCGGCGTGGCCTTGCCGTACTTGGCCAGCAGCCGGGGATCCAGCGAACCGGCGTTGACACCGATGCGGATGGAGACGCCGGCGTCCTTGGCGGCATTGGCGATCTGCTTGACCTGGTCGTCAAACTTGCGGATGTTGCCGGGGTTCACGCGAACCGCTGCACAGCCGGCGTCGATGGCCGCAAAGACGTACTTCGGCTGGAAGTGGATGTCCGCGATCACGGGAATCTGTGACTTCTTCGCGATGATCGGCAGGGCGGCTGCGTCGTCGGCGCTGGGGCAGGCGACGCGGACAATGTCGCAGCCCGACGCCGTCAGCTCGGCGATCTGCTGCAGCGTGCCGTTGATGTCCGTGGTGGGGGTGGTGGTCATGGACTGGACGCTGATGGGCGAGTCCGAGCCGACTCCGACGGAGCCCACTTTGATCTGACGGGTTTTGCGTCGCGGCGCAAGCGTGGGCGGCGGTGCAGCTGGCATTCCAAGGTTGACCGAGGTCAAAACGTCCTCCATGTGCCGAAACGGCAGGTATTAGGCTGTGAAACGCGCGTATGACAACGCGCCCTTCCTATTATCACCCCGGCCCGGACCTGTTCGGTGGCACCGGGGCGGATATCACTCAGGGCTTAGAGCGCCCGGATCAGGAAAGGTTCGTGAAAGCGCCGATGGCGGGCTTCCACGCGGTGGTCTTCATCCCCGAGATGGCGCCCGCAACGGCGAACGGATCCTGTTTCAGGAGGTTGAGCAGATCACTTTCCTCTTCGGCCACCATCAGCAGCAGGGCTCCGGCGCCGTCGGCAAACGCTCCGGCGGACAGTACCCTGCCCTCGTCCGCCAGCTGCTGCAGCCACCCGCGGTGCGCGGGGCGGTGCTCGTTGCGGAGTTCATCCGAACCGGCTTCGTAGACATACTCAACTGCAAAAATACTCATGGGCTCAAGCCTACGGGATGCCCCGATACCGAACCGCAGGAGTGACGCAGGCTACAGCAGGAACAACCGGATCGGCATGGCCACGGCTGCGGCCCAGAGCATGGAAGTCAGCGTCCCGATGATGAAGCGTTCGGCGGCTGCCGGGGTTTCCTTAAGTTCGGCGTAGCGGCCCAGGCCCTTGACCGCCACCACATAGGCAATCGCCACGGGTTCGTCCGCGAGGACGGCGGCGGCCACGGCCAGGCGTTCCAGCATTCCGATGGCCAGTCCGCCGCGAAGGACCGCAGGCGGCGGGGGCGGCGGGTTGCCGACGTCACGGGCAAGCCGGAGCACGCCGGCGGTCACCGGCCAGCCGAGCAGTGCTGCAGCCAGCAGTCCAAGCGCAACCCACAGGACAGCCACTACCGGTCCCCCTTCATATCTGTTCCATCCCTGCCGGATCTGTTCCGTCCCTGCCGGCCCCGCCCGCACCCGGAGGTACGGCGAGGTCATCCGCGCGCCGCAGCAGCACGGCGGCCGCCGGCCGGGCAGCCCATTCCTCCTGCCACCCCGCCCTCGCTACGGCCTTACTCACTGCCTGGGAGCTGATGCCGAGCATACGGGCGGCACCTGTCTGGGCTCCCCATTTGCCGGGTTCGACGTGTTGCAGGATCCGCCATTCCGACTCTGTCCGCTCGGCGATCAAGCGGCCCAGCAGTACGAGTACTGCCTCCGCCTCGGCGGCGCCGGGCGATCCTTCGACCGCCACCGCGGGCCGGTCGCCGGTTTTCTTGGCCCGGTCGACGGCTCGGCGGGCGGCAACGAAGGCCGGCCCGCCGGCCTCCCGCGGGCTGCGCGGCAAGGGTTCATGGACCGGTCCGACGCCGATTCCCACGTACCAGTTCCCGTTCCTGAGGACCTGGAGAGCGGCGTCGACGGCGGTCTCGGCACTTGCGCAGACCCCTTGTACCTCATCCCCAACGGAGCGTTCGAAGGGCAGCACCATGGGCAGCTCAGCGAGGGCAGCCAGGAGCCCCGGAACACGGTCTCCGCTCCCCTGGCTGTTCCTTTGGTCAATGGTCAGGACGAACATTCTGCAACCGTAAACGTATGCAAATCAAATTGCAACCAATAAAGGGTTCAAACTAGTTTCCAACCTAGACGCGGTGGCCGGGTACGGGCCGCAAGACTCACAGCTCCAGCTCCACTCGCCGGGATTCCTGCAGATCACCGCACGCGATGTCCGTTTGCTGACGGTTTGGGTTTCTGCTGCCACTTACAGTTTCTGCTGCCGGTCGAAACCGGTCGATTTCACACAAACTGGCAGCAGATTCCTCACCCAGCATTTTCCGAACTGCAAGCAAACAGCAGGGACAGCAGGATAAGGCGGCCCAGCGGACGACGGCGCGCGCAGGCGCCCGGATAAGGCGGCTTTAATATCCCGGCGAGCTCTGCGAGCAAGGGATTTCGTTGCCGCCGTTCCGGGCACCGGAGCGCGGCAGCAGGCACCCGAGCACACCGCTAGTTGAACAGGCTGACCGGCTTCACAATGTCGGCGTAGATCAGCAGCGCGCCCATACCCATCAGCAGCACCGCCACCGCATACGTCAAGGGCAGCATCTTGGCCATGTCGAAGGGCCCCGGATCCGGCCGGCGGAACAGCTTGGCCACACGGCGGCGCAGCCCCTCCCACAGGGCGCCGGCCACGTGCCCGCCGTCCAGCGGCAGCAGCGGAATCAGGTTGAACACAAACAGGGCCAGGTTGACGCTGGCGACCAGCCCGATGAGCGTGGCTACCCGGCTTTGGAGCGGGATGGCGTCCTGGGAAGAAATTTCCCCGGCGATCCTGCCTACGCCCACCACGCTCATGGGTCCGTTCGGGTCACGCGGCTCGGAGGAGAAGGCGGCCTGCGCCACGTCCACTACGCGCTGGGGCAGGTTCACCACCACGCTGGCAATGTTGGCCAGGTTCTCCCCCACCGTGGGCAGCACCGCCCCGGCAGACTGCCGGACGAGGGCCTGCTCGGCACCGACGCCGATGAAGCCCACTTCCTGTGTGACGTAGTTGCCCTGGTCATCGGTCTCTGCGGCACCGTCGTCGCCCACCACCGGACGTTCGGTGAGCAGCGGGGTGATGGTGGTCTGCTGCTCGACGCCGTCGCGCTCGTAGGTCAGCGGAACACTGCGGCCCGCGGTCTCGCGGATCCAGCCGGAGAGCTCCTCCCAGGAGGACACCTGCTTGCCGTCAAAGACCGTGATGGTGTCCCCCGGAAGCAGTCCGGCCTCATACGCCGGCGCCGCGGGGTCCTCGGCGGTGCAGTCGGTCTGGCCGGTGGCCGCCTGCTGCTCGGCGCTGATAACGCACTTGTTGACCTCCGCCAGCGTGGTGGTGGTCTGCGCGGTGCCGAAGCCCATCAGCAGTACGGCGAAGAGCACCACGCCGATCAGCAGGTTCATCAACGGCCCGCCGAGCATAATGATGATCCGCTTGTAGATGGGCAGCTTGTAGAAGACCCGGTTTTCGTCGCCCTCCACCAGGCGGTCGGTCTCGGCCTGCCGTGCTTCGGTAGCCAACTGCTGGAACATTCCGGTGCTGGAGCGGCGGACCTCGCCGTCGTGCTCCTTGTTGGGCGGGAACATGCCCACCATGGACACGTAGCCGCCCAGGGGCAGCGCCTTGAACCCGTACTCCGTTTCACCCTTGGTGCGGGAGAAAACCGTGGGCCCGAACCCGATCATGTACTGGGTCACCCGGACCTTGAACGCCTTGGCGGGCAGCAAGTGCCCCACCTCATGCAGCGCAATGGACGCCGCGATGCCCAGCGCCACAAAAAGCACGCCCAGGATGAAAAGCAGAATGGTCAACGGGCTTCCTTCATTTCAACGTCACAACTGATCATCTTCCACAACGCTTCCGCGCCGCTTCGCGTGCCCACCGCTCCGCTGCAAGCAGCGAGTCCAGGGTGAGCGGGCCGTCGTCGGGAGCTTCCCCAAGTACGGCGGCGATCGTATCAACGATGTCTGTGAAACCAATCAACCCGTCATGGAAGGCATCCACGGCTTCCTCGTTGGCGGCGTTGTAGACGGCCATTTTCGTGCCGCCGGCGGCTGCGGCGCGCTTGGCCAGGGCGACGGCGGGGAACGCTTCCTCATCCAGCGGTTCGAAGGTCCACTCGGTGGCCCGGGTCCAGTCGCACGGCCTGGCGGCACCGGGTACGCGGTGCGGCCAGCCCATCCCCAGGGCAATGGGCAGGCGCATGTCCGGCGGGGAGGCCTGGGCAATGGTGGACCCGTCCACAAACTGCACCATGGAATGCACCACCGACTGCGGGTGGACCACTACGTCGATCCGTTCCAGCGGGATGTCGAAGAGCAGGTGCGCCTCGATGACTTCCAGGGCCTTGTTCACCATGGTGGCGGAATTGGTGGTGACCATGCGGCCCATTTTCCAGGTGGGGTGCGCCAACGCCTGTTCGGGAGTCACATCGGCCAGATCTGCCCGCTTGAGCCCGCGGAACGGCCCGCCCGACGCCGTGACCACCAGACGGTCCACTTCCTCGTGGGTGCCGGAACGGAGGGCCTGGGCCAGGGCGGAGTGCTCGGAGTCCACGGGAACCAGCTGTCCCGGTGCGGCGGCCCGCTTCACCAGCTCGCCGCCCACAATCAGGGACTCCTTGTTGGCCAGCGCCAGCATGTGTCCGGCCGCCAGCGCAGCCAGCGTGGGTTCCAGGCCAATGGACCCGGTGATGCCGTTCAGCACGACGTCGGCTTCCGGCCAGGCGGCGACGGCGGTGGCCGCGGTGGGGCCTGCAAACAGTTCCGGATCGTAGCCGGTGACGCCGGCGGAGGCTGCGGCCGCATCGATATGCCGGCGCAGCGTTGCCACGTCCACGGCAGCACATCCCACTGCTTCGGCCCGGGTGTGCACGGCCTGCTGCGCGAGCAGGTCCAGGTTCGAGCCGCCGGCCGCCAGCGCCACAATGCGGAACCGCTCCGGGGCGCCGTCGGCCACGTCGATGGCCTGCGTACCGATGGATCCCGTGGATCCCAGCAGGACCACGCGGCGGGGCAAGTGGTTCGAACCGGGCCGGCGGGAACGGACGTAGTCGTGGTCGGAGGACATCGATTCGGAAGGCTGCATGCCTCCAGTATCCCGCACCCTACCGTCCGGGCTGCAGTGCCTGCACAGCATCGGCGATGGGCGTGGTGCCGGTGATCAGCCCCAGCGCCTGGTGGACGCCGTCGCCGGTCTTCAGCAATTCGGCCAGGACGGCGGCGACGTCGGAGCGCGGGATGGTGTCCCGGGGTACGTCCGGGGCCAGCTCCACGACTCCCAGAGGTGCGTCGTTGGTGAGGATGCCCGGGCGCAGGATGGTCCAGTCCAGCTGGCTGCGCGCCATGAGGTCCTCTTCGGCGGCGAGCTTGGCCACGAGGTAGGCGTACATCACCTCATCCAGGCCCTGCGGGCGGTTACCATCCCGGACTGCGTCCAGCCCGCCGGAGGAGACCTGGAGGAAACGCCCGGCCCCGGCCTGCTCGGCGGCTTCGGCCAGCAGCACCGCGGCGGCGCGGTCCACCGTGTCCTTGCGGGCGGCTCCGCTTCCCGGCCCGGCACCGGCGGCGAACACCGCGGCGTCGGCGCCGGTGAGCACCTGCACCACGTCTTCGAGGGTGCTGTTCTCCAGGTCCAGGACCACCGGAGCCACGCCGTCGCCTTCCAGGTCCGCTGCCTGCTCCGGGTTGCGGATCAACCCGGCGACGTCGTGGCCGTCCGCGGCCAGCAGGCGTCCGAGTTCGCGGGCAATTCTTCCGTGGGCTCCAGCTATCACTATGCGCATGACAGCTAAACGGCTCCCGTCCGCGGATGATTCCCACCCGGCAACAGCTTTACGTCCGATTCAGTGCCGGAGGCGTGCCCGCCCTGCCGGTCCCAGCTCCGGCATTGCGGAGCAGATAAACCGCTGCCGCGGCACAGATGAGGAAAACCATCCCGCCCGCGGCTACCGGGAGGGCAACGTTTACCACGGCGAGGGCTCCGCCGGCTGCGGAACCTAGGGCCAGGCCCAGCAGCCCCAGCACGCGGGATGCGGCATTGACACGCCCGCGGAGTCCGTCCGGAACCAGGCGCTGCCTCAGCGATGTTGCGCAGATCCCCCACACAACAGCGTGGAAGATGTACGCCGCCAGAAGCAGTGCCGCCGCTGAGGCGTTGTGTGTGACGGCGAGGACGAGGAGGGAGCCGGCGCCGATGGCGAGGGCGGCGGAAATGGTCCAGCGGTAGCCGAACCATGCACTCATACGGGGCGTTGCATACGAGGCGATCAGGCCGCCGGCGGCTGACACGGCGAGGATGATGCCGTACCCGGCGCCGTCGACGCCCAGTTGCTGCTGCGCGAACAGCACCAGAATCGAGAAGGCCAGCATGTAGCCCGTGCTGGCGAGGGCGCCAATAAGCGCAAGCCCGCCGACCAGCCGGTGCCGCACCAGCCAGTGCGCACCGGCCATGGCATCCCGCCATACCGTGCTGCCGGGTACGGCGATACGGTCCGGGGCGGCAGTGCGGTCCGGTCCGGCGGTACTGTCCGGGGCGGCGCGCGGCGGCAAGGCCAAGGCCAGCACCCCTGCCACGGCCCACAACCCGCCCATCGCAAAGAGGGGTGCCGATGCAGCCAGGGCGAAGAGAAGCCCACCCAACGGCGGCCCTGCGAATTCATCCGCGACAAGCTGCGACGCCGAGATCCGGCTGTTCGCCCGGTCCAGGTCCCCAGGGCCTACGAGGCCCGGGACGAGGGAAACCGCGGCATTGTCGGCAGCGCTTTCAAGCGTTCCGACGACCGCGAACGCGGCATACACCAGAAGCAGTCCACCGATTCCGAAGTGGACACACAGCGCTAGGGTGGCCACCGCTGTGCCCCGCAGCAGATTAGCTGACACGAGCACGAGCCGGCGGTCGGCCCGATCCACCCACACCCCGACGGGCAGGGCTGCGAGCAGGCGTACAAGTGCATAAACCGTAGCGAGCCCGGCAACCCACCGCGGGTCGTCCGTCAGGGATGCGGCCAGCAGCGGCATCGACACGAAAGCCAGCCCGTCCGCGAGGTTCGACGCGGAATTCGCACCCCACAGGGCATTGAACGCACAGCCAAGGGACATGGCGATGAGCCTACCCTCCGGCCCCTGCGGGGCTACGCTCCGGCGCGGCGCAGGGTCTGCCCGGCCTGCAGCAGCAGCGGCCCGTCAATCATCTGGCCGCGGAAGCTGAACACTCCCCCGTGGTTCTTCGCCTCGGCGAGGACCTGCTCGGCGTAGGTGACATCCGCGGGGTTCGGTGCGTAGGCTGCGCGCACTGCCGCGACCTGGTCGGGATGGATGCAGGCCTTGGCAGCAAAACCGGAGGCAACTGCATCGCGGGCTTCCTGCTCCAGCCCGGCGATGTCCGGGATGTTGCCGTAAATGGAGTCAATGGCGCCCTTGCCAAACGCTCCGGCAGCCAGCAGCACGGTGCACCGGGCCTGGACGGCCACGCTGCGGTAGGAACCGTCGTCGCGGCGGCTGGACTCCCCGCCGAGGGAGGCGAGCAGGTCCTCGGCACCCCACATGAGGGCTGCCACGGTGGGCACCGCGGCAATCTCGGCGGCACGCACCACGCCCAGGGCGGTTTCCAGCAGGGCAACGACCGTGAAGCCTGCGAGCGCCTGCCCGATAGCGGCCGGGTCTTCGGCCTTGGCCAGCATCACCGTGCGGTAAGGGGTGTCCCACAGGGCGGCAAGGTCACGCTCAAACTCGTCGCTGCCCAGCGGATTGACCCGCACAATGGTGGACGCCGGATCCAGTTCCGCGGACCGGAGGTTCTTCCGGGCAGCGTCCTTGTCCCTGGGTGCCACGGCATCTTCCAGGTCCAGGATGACGGCGTCCGCCCGTTCGGCTGCCTTGCCGAAACGGTCGGGCCGGTCTCCCGGGCAGAAAAGCAGGGCGGGTCCCATGGGGAAGGTGGTCATGCGCTGGACTCCTCGGTCTTTACGGTGATGCTTATCGCTCCAACCTATCGCGTGGCCGCAGCCTGTTCCTGCGCTGCGTATCCGTCCGCCGTCCACAGCAGGGCCGTCCGGGTACACCGGCCGACGACGTCGCCGTTCTGGTTCCGGCCGGTGTGGGCCAGCGTGACAATCCCCTGGCCCGGCCGGGAGGAGGACAGCCGCATATCCAGCACTTCGGTTTCGGTATAGAGGGTGTCGCCGTGGAACAGCGGGTGCGGGAAGCTGATCTCCCCCAGCCCCAGCTGCGCCACCAGGGTGCCCTGCGTCAGCTGCGCGACCGACTGTCCCACCATCGTGGCCAGGGTGAACATGGAGTTCACCAGCCGCTGCCCGAACGGCTGCCCCTGGCTGTAGGCGGCGTCCAGGTGCAGGCCCTGGGTGTTCATGGTCAGGGTGGTGAACAGGACATTGTCCGCTTCGGTGACCGTGCGGCCGGGCCGGTGCCGGTACACCGTTCCCGGCTCGAATTCCCCGTACCAGAGGCCGCGCTGCTCAACCACCCGGGGCGCCATGGCCGTCTTCTCGGTGCCGGCGTCCGGCTCCTCATACGTCAAGGGACACCTCCAGCGGAGCACCTGTTCCGGCCAGGACCTCGTCCACGGTGACACCGGGCGCCGTTTCGCGCAGCACCAGCCCCTCCGGTCCCACCTCGATGACGGCCAGGTCCGTGACAATCAGGTCCACGCATCCCTTTCCGGTCAGCGGCAGGGAGCACTCGGCCACGATCTTGGGCCGGCCGGTCCGGTCCAGGTGCTCCATCATCACAATGACGCGTTTCGCGCCGAAGACCAGGTCCATGGCCCCGCCCATGCCCTTGACCATCTTTCCCGGCACCATCCAGTTGGCCAGGTCGCCGTTGGCCGCCACTTCCATGGCGCCCAGCACGGCCACGTCCACGTGCCCGCCGCGCACCATGCCGAAGGACGCCCCGGAATCGAAGAAGGAGGCCCCGCTGTTCACGGTGACCGTTTCCTTCCCGGCGTTGATCAGGTCCGGGTCCAGCCGGTCCTCGGCGGGATAGGGTCCGACGCCGAGGATTCCGTTCTCGGAGTGCAGCACCACTTCCACGCCCTCCGGGATGTAGTTCGGGATCAGGGTGGGCATACCGATGCCCAGGTTCACGTATTCGCCGTCGTGCAGCTCCCGGGCCACCCGGGCGGCCAGCTCATGCCGGGTCAGTGCCATCTCAGGCCTCCTTCATTTCGGCAGCGGCTTCGGCAGCCGACGGCGCGGCGCTGACGGTGCGTTTTTCAATCCGTTTTTCCACGTCCGGTGCCAGCACCACCCGCTGCACGAAGATACCGGGCACGTGCACCTGGCCCGGATCCAGCTCACCCGGTTCCACCAGTTCCTCCACCTCGGCAATGGTGATCCGGCCGGCGGCGGCGCAAAGCGGGTTGAAGTTCATGGCTGTGGCGTGGAAGACCAGGTTGCCGTGCCGGTCTCCCTTGGCGGCATGGACCAGGGCGAAGTCCGGGGTCAGGGACTCCTCCAGCACATAGTCGGCGCCGTTGAAGCTGCGGACTTCCTTGGGTTCGGAGGCTACGGCCACCAACCCCTCGGCGTCGTACTTCTGCGGCAGCCCGCCCTCGGAGACCTGCGTTCCCACCCCTGCCGGAGTGTAGAAGGCCGGGATGCCGGCGCCGCCGGCACGCAGCTTCTCCGCCAAGGTGCCCTGCGGGGTCAGGACCACTTCCAGTTCCCCGGAGAGGAACTGGCGGGCAAATTCCTTGTTCTCGCCCACGTACGAGCTGACGGTGCGGCGGATCCGGTGGTCGGCCAGCAGCCGGCCCAGCCCCCAGTCATCCACGCCGCAGTTGTTGCTCACCGTCTCCAGGTCCGTGGTGCCCTGGGCATGCAGGGCATCGATCAAGGCCACAGGGATGCCGCAGAGGCCGAAGCCGCCCACAGCCAGGGAAGCCCCGTCCGGGATGTCGGCGACGGCTTCCGCCGCGCCGGGATACACCTTGTTGATCATCGCTTTATCCGTTTCTGCTCGGTTCGCACGCCGCCGGTTCCGGTTACAGGCCCATACTGCGGGCAATAAGCATCAACTGCACCTCAGTAGTCCCCTCGCCGATTTCCAGGATCTTTGAATCCCGGTAGTGCCGGGCCACGGGGAATTCGTTGATGAAGCCGTAGCCGCCGAAGATTTGCGTGGCGTCCCGGGCATTGTCCATGGCCGCTTCCCCGGCAATCATCTTCGCCATTGCGGCTTGGGTCTTGAACGGACGTCCGGCGAGCATCCGGGCCGCCGCGTCGTAATAGGCCAGGCGGGCGGTGTGGGCGCGGGCCTGCATGCGGGCGATTTTGAAGGAAATGGACTGGTAGGTGCCGATGGCTGCTCCGAACGCGGAGCGTTCCTTGGCGTACTTCAGGGATTCATCCACGCAGCCCTGGGCCGCGCCGGTGGCCAGCGCGGCAATGGCAATGCGGCCCTCGTCCAGGATCTGCAGGAAGTTCGCGAAACCGCGGCCGCGGGTGCCCAGCAGGTTCGCTTCGGGCACCCGCACGTCGGTGAGGGTCAGCGGGTGGGTGTCGGAGGCGTTCCAGCCCACCTTGTTGTAGGGCTTTTCCGCCGTGAAGCCGGGGGTGCCGGTGGGCACGAGGATGGTGGAGATTTTCTTCCGGAAGGTGCCGTCCGGCTCGGTGACCGTGTCCGTGACGGCGGTGACCGTGACCAGGCGGGTGATGTCGGTGCCGGAGTTGGTGATGAATTCCTTGCTGCCGTTGATCACCCACTGCCCGTCCTCGAGCACCGCGGTGGTCTTGGTTCCCCCGGCGTCGGAACCGGCCTCGCGTTCGGTGAGCCCGAAGCCGGCGAGCGCTTCACCGCTGGCCAGCAGGGGCAGCCACTGCTGCTTCTGTTCCTCGTTGCCGAACCGGTAAATGGGCATGGCGCCAAGGGAGACGCCCGCTTCCAGGGTGATGGCCACGGACTGGTCCACCCGGGCAATCTGTTCCAGCGCCAGCGCCAGGGCAAAGTAGTCCCCGCCCATGCCGCCGTACTCCTCGGGGAAGGGCAGCCCGAACAGGCCCATCTCCCCCATCTGCGCCACTACCTTGTACGGGAAGCTGTGCTCGGCGTCGTGCTGGGCGGAGACCGGGGCAATGACCTCGTCGGCGAAGTCGCGCACCGTGTCGGAGAGGTCCTGGTATTCCTCGCTGAGTTCAAAGTCGGGCATGGTCTGCTCCTTCAGTGGAATCGGGTTCGGTGCTTTCGGGTACTGCGGGATCAGGGCTTGCAGGGGCGGGGCCGGCAAGGTCTGGGGTCACGGTGGCCAGGACCTGGTCGGCCTTGACGAAGTCCCCGGGACGGAGGCTGAGGCTGACCCTTCCCGCCACCGGCGCGCGCAGCTGGTGCTCCATCTTCATGGCTTCCACGCTCAGGAGCGGATCTCCGGCAGCCACCCGGGCGCCGTCGGGCACGGCCACGGCCACCACGGTGCCGGGCATCGGCGAGCGCACCACGGGGTCGGCGTCGCCCGCTTCCCGTCCTGCGGCCGCCAGCTGCCGCTCCAGCTGTTCGGTGCGGCTCCGGATGCGCAGGCGTGTGGTGAACGGGCCGTCGGCGCTGTTGCCGGCCAGCCACAGGGCCCCGGTGTCCGGCTCGACTGCCGTGGTGAACGTGTGCAGGATTCCGTCCAGGCTCAGCCGGACGGGCCGGCCGGCCGCGTCCGGGCCGTCGATCACCAGGGCCGCAGCGTACTCCGGACCGTCCTCGCCGATCCGCACCGTGGCCTTCTGCGCGCTGCCGGTGACGGTGACGTTAGTGTCGGCTCCTCCCGGTGCCGGGGCGGCGAAGACCAGGTGCAGCGGCGCAGCGGCCCCGGTGTTCCCGGTCCCCACTCGCCAGCCGTCCGCCCGCCGCCAGGGCGAGCCCGACGCCGGTCCGGCCAGCCGCTGCATGTGCAGCAGGGCCGCGGCGGCCAGTTCGGGATCCCCCGGGGTGCGGAACCGCATCCCCGGCAGCCGCCGCTCAATCAGGGTGGTGTCCAGCCGGCCGGCCCGCACATCGGGGTCCGCCAGGAGCAGCCGCAGGTACTCCACGTTGGTGCCGATGCCCAGCACTGTGGTTCCGGCGAGCGCGCGGTCCAGCCGGGCCAGCGCCGTGCCCCGGTCCGGGCCCCAGGCGATGACCTTGGCCAGCATGGGGTCATAGCTGGAGGACACTGCGAGTCCCAGGAGCAGGGAGGAGTCGATCCGGATACCTTCTCCGGCCGGTTCCTGCAGCCACTGCACCGAGCCCGAGGTGGGCAGGAAATCCCGTTCCGGGTCCTCCGCGTAGATCCGGGCTTCCACGGCATGTCCGGTGAGCACCACATCCTCCTGCTTAAAGGACAGCGGGTGCCCGGCGGCGATCCGGACCTGCTCCGCTACCAGGTCCACTCCGGTGACCATTTCGGTGACCGGGTGCTCCACCTGCAGGCGGGTGTTCATTTCCATGAAGAAGAACTCATCCGGGGCGGCGTCGGAGACCAGGAACTCCACGGTGCCGGCCCCCGTGTAGTCCACGGACCGCGCCGCGTTGCAGGCCGCTTCGCCGATCCGTTCCCGGGTGGCCGGATCCAGCAGCACCGAGGGGGCTTCTTCGATGACTTTCTGGTGCCGGCGCTGCAGGGAGCATTCCCGCTCCCCCAGGTGGACCACGTTCCCGTGCGTGTCCGCGAGGACCTGCACCTCGATGTGCCGGGGTGAGGACACCAGGCGCTCAAGGAACAGGGTGTCGTCTCCGAACGCCGAGGCGGCCACGCGCCGGGCGGTCTGCAGTGCCGCAGCGAGGTCTTCTGGCCGTTCGACGGCGTGCATGCCCTTTCCGCCGCCGCCGGCGGAAGGCTTGATCAGGATGGGATAACCGATCCCCTCCGCGGCTGCCTGCAGCCGGGCATCGTCCAGGCCCGGTTCGGCAATGCCCGGCACCACGGGCACCCCGTGGGCCTGGACGTGGTTCTTGGCCCGGATCTTGTCCCCCATCAGGTCCAGGGAGGTTACCCCCGGGCCAATGAAGGTGATGCCGGCGTTGGCCAGAGCACGGGCGAAAGCGGCGTTCTCGCTGAGGAAACCGTACCCGGGGTGCACTGCCTGCGCGCCGGTGCTGCGGCACGCGGCCAGGACGGCGTCCACGGACAGGTAGCTCTGCCTCGCCGGTGCCGGGCCCAGCCGGACGGCGGTGTCGGCTTCGCGCACGTGCCGCGCCCCGGCGTCGTCGTCGCTGTAGACCGCCACCGAGCGGATCCCCAGCTCGCGGAGGGTGCGGATGACCCGGCAGGCGATTTCACCGCGGTTGGCCACCAGCACGGTGTGGAACAGCGGAGCGTCAAAGGGTGTCATGGGGGCTCACATCCGGAACAGGCCGAAGGAGGTCTCCGGCAGGGGTGCGTTGGCGCAGACGTCCAGGGCCAGGCCCAGGACGTTGCGGGTGTCGAGGGGGTCGATGATGCCGTCATCCCACAGCCGGGCGGTGGAATAGTAGGGGCTGCCCTGGGCTTCGTAGGTCTCGCGGATGGGCGCTTTGAAGGCTTCTTCCGCCTCCGCCGGCCACTGCTCGCCGCGGGCCTCCAACTGGTCGCGTTTGACGGTGGCCAGCACCGAGGACGCCTGCGCGCCGCCCATCACGGAGATCCGGGCCGCCGGCCACATCCACAGGAAGCGCGGTGAATAGGCCCGGCCGCACATGGAATAGTTGCCGGCCCCGAAGGAGCCGCCCACCACCACGGTTAGTTTGGGTACCCGGGCGGTGGCGACGGCGGTGACCATCTTCGCGCCGTTCTTGGCGATTCCGCCGGCCTCGTAGTCCCGGCCGACCATAAAGCCGGAGATGTTCTGCAGGAAGACCAGGGGGATGCCTCGCTGGTCGCACAGTTCAATGAAGTGCGCACCCTTGAGCGCCGATTCGCTGAAGAGCACCCCGTTGTTGGCCACAATGCCGATCCGGTGGCCGTGCAGCCGGGCGAACCCGGTGACCAGGGTGGTGCCGTAGTCCTTTTTGAATTCGTGGAATTCGCTGGCATCGATCAGGCGGGCAATGAGTTCGCGGACGTCGTAGGGGGTCTGCAGGTCCGTCGGCACCACGCCGTAGATTTCCGCCGGATCTTCGGCGGGCGGGCGGGTTTCCACCAGGTCAGCCGCGGGCTGCTGCTGCGGAAAGGTCTCCACGATGCTGCGCACTATTTCCAGCGCATGCGCATCATTCTCGGCGAGGTGGTCCGTCACGCCGCTGGTGCGCGAGTGCACCTCGCCGCCACCCAGCTCCTCGGCGGTCACAATTTCGCCGATGGCAGCTTTGACCAGCGGCGGTCCGCCCAGGAAGATCGTGCCCTGGTTGCGGACAATCACGGTCTCGTCGCTCATGGCCGGCACATAGGCGCCGCCGGCGGTGCAGGAGCCCAGGACCGCGGCGACCTGCGGAATTTTGCGGGCGGACATCTGCGCCTGGTTGAAGAAGATCCGGCCAAAGTGCTCACGGTCCGGGAACACTTCGTCCTGGCGTGGCAGGAACGCGCCGCCGGAGTCCACCAGATAAATGCACGGCAACCGGTTCTCGAGCGCGATTTCCTGGGCGCGCAGGTGCTTCTTGACGGTCATCGGATAGTACGTCCCGCCCTTGACCGTCGCATCGTTGGACAGGACCATCACCTGCCGGCCCTGAACCAGGCCGATGCCGGCGATCAGGCCGGCGCCGGGGCACTCGCCGTCGTACATGTCCTCGGCAGCCAGCGGAGCGATCTCCAGGAAGGGACTGCCAACATCGAGCAGGCGGCTCACCCGGTCCCGGGGCAGCAGCTTGCCCCGCGCGGTGTGCCGCTCGCGGGAGCGCTGCGGCCCGCCCTCGGCGGCTGCAGCCAGCCGGTTGCGCAGTTCATCGGCCAGGGCCTGCTGGGCTGCAGTATTGAGCGCAAACGCGTCCGCCGCGGTGTCGAGCCCGGATTTCAGTGTCTCCATGACGTCCTCCTGCCGAGGGGCTAACCGGCCCAAACCCGAGTTAATGACCCCTAACCCAAGTCAGGTTATTGGTTATTAACTGACCTGTCCACCACAATGGGAGAAATGCTCTGTCCGATCAGAAGGGGTGGGTATGGACGCAGCTAAAGACGATGCAACCAACGAGAAGGTCCGGATGACGGGGCGCAGCCTCGCCAAAGCGTCGCGCCGGGCCGCGATGCTCGACGCCGCCGCGGCCCTGTTTGCCGAGCGCGGCTACAACGGGGTCTCCATTGAAGAACTCGGTGCGGCCGCCGGCGTCAGCGGCCCCGCGGTATACCGGCACTTCAGCGGCAAACCGGCCGTGCTCTCCGCCCTGCTGGTGGGAGTCAGCCAGGACCTGCTGGAGGGCGGCAAAGCAGTGGTGGCCGAATCAGCCACGCCCGAAATTGCCCTGCGCGGCCTGGTGGAATTCCAGGTGGACTTCGCCCTGCGGCAGGCAGACGTGATCCGGGTCCAGGACCGGGATCTGGGCAGCCTTCCCGAAGACGACGAACGCCGGGTCCGGTCCCTGCAGCGCCAGTACGTGGGGGTATGGGTGGACGCACTGTCCGCCCTGCATCCCGGCTCCGACCTGCCGCTGCTGCGGCACCGGGCGCAGGGCGTTTTCGGCCTGATCAACTCAACGTCGCACTCGATGCACGGGCGCACCAGCGCCCGGGAGACCGCACGGCTGCGCTCCCTGCTCGATAGAATGGCGTGGGCGGCCCTGAACGCCGAGTAGCTGCCGGACTTTTTTCCTTCCCTCCGAACACTCCCCAAACCCCGAGCAGAAAGACCTGCTGTGATTGAGCTTCGTGCCGTAGTTCCCGCCGATCTGGAGGAATTCTTCTCCCATCAGCTGGATCCCAGCGCCAACCATATGGCGGCCTTCACCGCCAAGAACCCGTCGGACCGCGGCGTCTTTGACCATCACTGGCAGAGCATCCTCAACGATGAATCCATTACGGTGCGCACCATCGTGTCCGACGGCGAGGTAGTCGGCAGCATCCTGGCCTACCGCGACGGCGACGTCCCCGAAATCAGCTACTGGATCGACAAGGCACGCTGGGGCCGCGGCATCACCACCGCCGCCGTCGGCCTGTTCCTGGAAGAGTTCAGCGACCGTCCCGTCCGCGCCCGGGCGGTTGCGGACAATGTGAGTTCCATCCGCATCCTGGAGAAGTACGGCTTCAAGGTAATCGGTGAAACCCAGGGCTTCGCCAACGCGCGCGGCGCCGTGGTCAAGGAACTCGAGCTCGAACTGAACTAGGCAATAGAAGCAGGCAGCGAAAAGCGGACTGTAACAAGGCAGGACCCGTACCGGAGATGATCCGGTACGGGTCCTGCCCGCGTTGAAGGCGGGTCAGGCCATCGCCAAGGCGAGCACCGGCTCGGCCAGCACGTCGCCCACCGCGCGGAGGAACCCGGCTCCCTGTTCTCCGTCCACCAGCCGGTGGTCGAAGGACAGGCTCAGGGTCATCATCGAACGCAGCGCAATATCGCCGTTGTACTCCCAGGGCTGGCGGCGGACCGCACCCAGGGCAAGGATGGCCGCCTCCCCCGGGTTCAGGATGGGTGTGCCCGCATCCACGCCGAACACACCCACGTTGGAGATGGAAATAGTGCCTCCGGCGAGGTCCGCTGGTGCGGTTTTCCCGTCCCGTGCCGTTTGTGCCAGCGCGGTGACGGCGGCCGCGAGGCCGTGCAGGCTCAGCTTCTGGGCTTCCTTGATGTTCGGAACGGTCAGTCCGCGGGGCGTGGCTGCCGCGATGCCGAGGTTCACGTAGTTATAGCGGATGATCTCCCCGGCGTCCGCGTCCCAGCGGGAATTCACTGCCGGGAAACGCCGAAGGCCCAGGCACACTGCCTTCGCCGCCAGGGTCAGCGGTGAAAGCTTCACACCGTCAAAGTCCGGCTGAGCCCGGAGCCGGGCCAGCAGGTCCATGGTGGCTGTGACGTCCACGGTCAGGAACACGGTGGCATGCGGTGCGGTAAAGGCACTGGCCACCATGGCCGCGGCGGTGTGCTTCCGGACCCCAGAAATCCGGATGCGCTCTTCCCGTCCCGGCTGCAGCTCGGATTCCGCGGCCGTCCCGGTGGCCGGCGCTGCCGCCGGGGAGGCGGCGCGTACGACGTCGGCCCGCACCACGAGCCCCTCGGGTCCGGTACCCCGGACCTGGGCCAGGTCGATTCCCATGTCCCGGGCCAGTTTGCGGACCGGAGGCGTGGACCGGGGGCGTTCGGACACGGGCGCTTCGGACACGGGCGCTTCGGACACGGGTGCCGGTTGGGGCGCCGGACGGGGTGCCGGTTCTGCCGCTGCCGACGCCGCTGCCCGGCGTCGTCGGGCGGGCCGGCCGGTGGAATCCGGCACCGCCCCATAGCCCACCAGGTTCGGTTCGCGCCGGGCCGGGGCGTCAGGTGCCTGCTCCGGCTGGGCACCGGCGGCCGCAGCAACCTCGAAGGATACAATCGGCGAGCCGACCTCCACCACGGTTCCGGGCTGCTCGTGCAGGCATGCCACCACGCCTTCGTACGGGGAGGGCAGTTCCACCACTGCCTTGGCGGTTTCCACCTCGGCAATCACCTGGTTCAGCGTTACGGTATCCCCCACGGCAATGTGCCAGTTGACGATCTCGGATTCAGTGAGGCCTTCACCCAGATCCGGAAGCCGGAATTCCCGCAGCATCAGCCCACCGCCGAGACGGTGCGGCCGGGAGCCGGGGCAAGGGAACTGGGGCGGCGCAGGACGCAGTCGACCCCGTCCAGGATCCGGTCCAGGTCCGGAAGGTGGTGGGACTCCAGCCGGGCCGGCGGATACGGAATGTCGAAACCGGTCACCCGGACGGGTGCGTGCTCCAGGTAGTCGAAGCAGCGTTCGGTGATGCTCGCGGCGATTTCCGCACCGAGTCCGCCGAACTGTGCCGCCTCATGGGTAATCACCAGCCGGCCGGTCTTGCGCACCGAAGCCTCCACCGTGGCGAAGTCCACCGGCGCCAGCGAACGCAGGTCAATGACCTCCACGGACACTCCCTCGTCCGAGGCCGCCACGGCCGCGTCGCGGGCGGTGGGAACCAGCGGACCGTAAGCCACCAGGGTGACGTCGCTGCCCGGGGTGACCACGCGGGCCGCTCCCATGGGCAGCTGCGCTTCAGCCGCCTCTTCCACCTCGCCCTTGACGTGGTAGCGGCGCTTCGGCTCGAAGTACAGGACCGGATCGTCGGAAGCGATCGCCTGCTGGATCATGGTGTAGGCGTCCTGGGGGTTGGACACGCTGATCACGCGCAGCCCGGAGGTGTGCGTGAAGTAGGCCTCCGGCGACTCGGAGTGGTGCTCCGGGGAGCCGATCCCGCCGCCGAAAGGCACCCGGATAGTCAGTGGCAGCTTGACCGCTCCCCGGGTCCGGTAATGCATCTTCGCCACCTGGGACACAATCTGGTCGAAAGCCGGATAGATGAACCCGTCAAACTGGATTTCCACCACCGGCCGGTAGCCGCGGAAGGCGAGGCCCACGGCGGTGCCCATAATGCCGGATTCAGCCAGCGGGGTGTCCACCACCCGGTCCGCACCGAAATCCTTCTGGAGTCCGTCCGTGATCCGGAAGACGCCGCCGAGCTTGCCCACGTCTTCCCCCATGATCAGGACCTTGGGGTCGTTTTCCATTGCCCGGCGCAGCCCGGCGGTAATGGCCTTGCCGAAAGTCATGGTGGTCATGAGCGGGTCGCTTCGCCGGCGAAACCGCTGAGGTAACGCGAGTACTGTTCCTGCTGGCGGTCCAGCCAGGAATGCGGCTCCGCGTAGACATGCGCGAAAACGTCGGCGGGCTGCGGGTCCGGCATGCCCAGGCAGGCGGCACGCAGTTCCGCCGCTGCTGCGTCGGTGCGGGCATCGACGTCGGCGGCAAAGGCGGCGTCGAAAAGCCCCATGGTTTCCAGCAGCGCCTGGACCCGGGCCAGCGGATCCTTGCCGCGCCACTGCTCCAGTTCGGCTGCGTCCCGGTACCGGGTGGGATCATCGGCCGTTGTGTGCGGGCCCATCCGATAGGTCACGGCCTCAACGAAGGTGGGGCCGTTGCCGGTGCGGGCACGGTCCAGTGCCTCCCGGGTGGCGGCCATTACCGCCAGTACGTCGTTGCCGTCCACGCGGATAGAGGGGATGCCGAAGCCCGGGGCGCGGTTGGCAATGGGCACCTGGGCCTGCAGGGTGACCGGTTCGGAGATGGCCCACTGGTTGTTGGTGCAGAAAAAGACCACCGGCGCCTGGTAACTGGCAGCGAAAACCATGGCTTCGTTGACGTCGCCCTGGCTGGTGGCGCCGTCACCGAAGTAGCTGATGGCGGCATCGTCGGACCCGTCATAGCTGATGCCCATGGCGTACCCGGCCGCGTGCAGGGCCTGGGCGCCGATGATGACCTGGGTCGGGGCCATGTTGACGCTGTAGGGGTCCCAGCCGGCCGCGGCGTTGCCGCGCCAAACCCGCATCAGGTCTTCCATGCCCACGCCGCGGCAGTAGGCCACGCCGTTTTCGCGGTAGCTGGTGAACGCAAAGTCGGAGCTGCGCAG
This sequence comes from Arthrobacter sp. zg-Y750, assembly GCF_020907365.1. NCBI lineage: Bacteria > Bacillati > Actinomycetota > Actinomycetes > Micrococcales > Micrococcaceae > Arthrobacter > Arthrobacter sp. zg-Y750. The sequence goes on from NZ_JAJJOC010000022.1 coordinate 120,157, forward strand.
CGACCGGCCGGAGCCGATCTGGGCGGCTTCCTGGCCCAGCAGCGGGGGCCACAGCCCCAGCTCGCCCTGGCGCTGCAGTGCGGTGGCTTCGGTATCGATCCGGCGGATGACTGCCATGTCCAGGAAGAGTTCCCGGAGCCGGGCGCCGTCGACGTCTTTCACCCAGCGGTCATACAGGGGGTCCGGGACGCGTACGCCCTCCGGTGTGATCAGCTGGACGTAGGGATCGGTGGGTGAGCTGCCGGAGTTTTCCGGGTGCCGCACCGGGGTATGCAGGGACACTGGGATACGCATCCTTCCGTGGTTGGGCCCCAGGGGTGGCGGGGCCTACGCCGGGCTCCATTGCCCGCGTAAATGTGACCCTACTCACACCCGGCATCCAGCACAACCATTAGCGAAAAGACCGAGCATCCTGCCCTATAAGCGGCCGATGGGCCGTGCTAGCGTTGCGCACTATGCAGCCCCTCGACGCCACCGACCGCCGGCTCCTGCTTGCCCTGGCGGAGGATTCCACCCGCACCGCCGTGGCGCTGGCCGCCGTGCTCGGGCTTTCACGGAATACTGTCCAGGCCCGGCTGGCCGGTTTGGAGCGCAAGGGTGCGTTCCTGCCGTTCGAACGCCGGATCAACACGGCCGCACTGGGCTATCCGCTGATGGCCTTCGTCCACGTCCACGTGCATCAGCCGGAACTGTCCCGGATCACCGCCGATCTGGCGGAGCTGCCTGAAGTCATCGAGGCGCACGGGCTCACCGGAGACGCGGATCTGCTGCTGCGCGTGGTGGCCGCGGACGCGGAGGACCTGTTCCGGATCAACAAGCTGATCCTGGCCATCGACGGCGTGCAGCGGTGCGACACCAACCTCGCCATGGGCGAACTAATCCCCCTGCGCGCCACTCCCCTGCTGCGCACAGGGCCGGGGCACGGGGTTTCCTAGCTGCAACGCCGCAGGCAGGCCCCGCCGGAGCGGGACCTGCCTGGGTTACCTGCTTGCGTTATGCGGAAGGACAGTCCTAGTGGTCGACGGCCTTTTCGGCGCCGACGCCGGTCAGGGACCGGACTTCCATTTCCGCCTGCTTGACTGCGGATTCAGTGTTCTTATCCAGCACCGTGCCCAGCCAGCCCAGGAAGAAGGCCAGCGGGATGGACACCAGTCCCGGGTTGCTCAGCGGGAACCAGGAGAAGTCTGCACCCTTGATCATGGATGTTTCCGTTCCGGAAACCACCGGAGAGAAAGCAATCAGCAGGATGGCCGACCCGAGGCCGCCGTACATGCTCCAGATTGCGCCCTGGGTGGAGAACTTCCGCCAGTACAGCGAGTAGATGATGGTGGGCAGGTTGGCGCTGGCAGCCACCGCGAAGGCGAGGGCCACCAGGAAGGCCACGTTCTGGCCCTGGGCCCCGATGCCGCCCAGGATCGAGATGATGCCGATGACCACCACCGTGGTGCGGGCTACCTTGACTTCGCCGTCTGCATCCACCTGGCCCTTGCGGATGACGTTGGCGTAAATGTCATGGGCAAAGGAAGCAGCCGCCGTGATGGTCAGCCCGGCCACCACCGCCAGGATGGTGGCGAACGCGACGGCGGAGATCAGTCCCAGCAGGACCGGCCCGCCGAGGGCGAAGGCCAGCAGCGGTGCTGCCGAGTTCACGCCGCCTGGAGCGCTCTTGATCGCCTCGGAACCGATCATTGCCGCGGCGCCGTAGCCCAGGACCAGGGTGAACAGGTAGAAGATACCGATCAGCCAGATGGCCCAGACCACGGACCGGCGGGCTTCCTTGGCGGTAGGCACCGTGTAGAAGCGCATCAGCACGTGCGGCAGGGCTGCGGTGCCAAGCACCAGGGCCAGGCCCAGCGAGATGAAGTCCAGTTTGGAGGTTTCGGTTTTGCCGTACTGCAGCCCCGGATCCAGGATGGCGGGGTTGCCCGTGGTTTCCACGGCGTGGCCGAGCAGTTCCGAGAGGTTGAAGCCGTGGTTCGCCAGGACCCACACGGTCATCACGGCGGCGCCGGCGATCAGGAGGCAGGCCTTGATGATCTGCACCCACGTGGTGCCTTTCATGCCGCCGATCAGTACGTAGATGATCATCAGGGCGCCCACCACGGTGATCACCAAGGACTGCCCGATCTTGCTGTCGATGCCCATCAGCAGGGACACCAGCCCGCCGGCGCCGGCCATCTGTGCCAGCAGGTAGAAGAAGCAGACTGCCAGGGTAGTGATGGCTGCCGCAATCCGCACCGGACGCTGCTTGAGGCGGAAGGACAGCACGTCGGCCATGGTGAACTTGCCGGTGTTGCGGAGCATTTCCGCCACCAGCAGCAGGGCTACCAGCCAGGCGACGAGGAAGCCGATGGAATACAGGAAGCCGTCATAGCCGTTTACGGCGATGGCGCCGACAATACCCAGGAAGGAGGCAGCGGAGAGGTAGTCGCCGGCAATGGCGGTACCGTTCTGGGGTCCGGTGAAGGATCGGCCGGCTGCGTAGTAGTCCGCGGCGGTCTTGTTGTTGCGGCTTGCGCGGAGCACCACTATCAGGGTGACGGCCACAAACAGGCCGAAGATGACCATGTTCAGCAGCCCGGTGTCCTTGATGGACTCGGCCGTTACCTCCGCGGCCGCGATGTGCACGTTGTTCACTTGGTCTCCTCCGGCCGGCTGACGCCCTTGGCCTCAAGTTCTCCGCGGATCTCCGAGGAAATGGGATCCATCCGGCGGTTGGCATAGCTGACGTACCACATGGTGATGCCGAAGGTGCTGACGAACTGCAGCAGCCCCAGGATCAGGCCCATGTTGATGTTGCCGATTACCGGGGTGGACATAAACCCGTGCGCGTAATCGGCCAGCAGCACATACGCGAAGTACCAGACCAGGAAGGCCACGGCCATCGGGAAAATGAAGCTGCGCTGGCGCTGGCGCAGTTCCCGGAACTCGGGTGAGCTCTGGACTTCCCGGAAGTCCACCTGCTCCGGGTGCGCAGCGTGTGAAACCGGCTGCTCTTCAGCCATTGTTCCTCCTCTGTTGGGGCACGCTCCACGCGTTGACCCGCCAAGAGGCCGGGACACGACGCCGTGCAAGCTGTGACGCTCATCACTTTCCTACAGGCCGGTCCGGATCGTCTGCACGACGCCGCCGGGCGTCGGTGAACGGTGCGTTCCGTGCGGTGAACGGCAGCGTTCGGCGCCGGGTAAGCCGGGTGCGGGGGGCCGGGGGGGCGGGCGGGGGCGCGCGGGCGGCTGGCCGGCTGGCCGGCCGGGTTGACGCCGGGGGCCGCTAGGGTGGGTCCATGCTTAGCCCCGCCGTCGACATTGCCCTGGTCTGCGCCGTCGCCGTCCTGACGGTTGCAGTGGTGGCCGTGCTCGGTTTCCGCCTCAGCCGCTCGGCACGGGACCTGGGTTCGGACGCGGAGCGTGCCACCTACGCCACCCTGCACACGGCGTCGCTCGCCTCTGCACACCTGCGCTCGGGCCTGACTCCGGCCGGTGCCCGCAAGGCGAGCCGGCACCTGCGGGACCTTTTGGACTGCGACACGCTGGTCATTACCGACGCGGTGGCCGTACTGGCCTGGGACGGCGCAGTTGCGGATACTCCGGCCCGCCGCGAACGGCTGCTGTCCGCCGCGCGGCTGGTGCTGGAATCGGGCCGGACCCGGGTGTTCCGCGGGGCGGCGCTGCGCGCGCTGGGCCTGCAGGACTGCGGGCGGGAACTGCTTGTCTCCCCGCTGCCGGTCAACGGAAAGACCGTGGGAACGGTCGCGGTGTTTGCCCCCTCGGTCCGGGCCGGACTGGTCCGGGCGGCCAACGAGGTGGCCGCGTGGCTGGCCACCCAGGTGGAGCTGGCCGAGCTGGACACGTCCCGGGCGCAGCTAATGGAAGCAGAAGTGCGGGCCCTGCGGGCCCAGATCAGCCCCCACTTCATCTATAACTCGCTCAACGCCATCGCCTCCTATATCAACACCGACCCGGCGCGCGCCCGGGAGCTGGTGGTCGAGTTCGCCGACTTCACCCGCTATTCCTTCCGCCGGCACGGGAACTTCACCACCATTGCCGAGGAACTGGAATCCGTGGACCGGTACCTGCTCCTGGAGCGGGCCCGGTTCGGGGAGCGCCTGAAGGTCAGCCTGCAGATTGCCCCGGAGGTATTGGGCACCGTCATTCCGTTCCTGTCCCTGCAGCCGCTGGTGGAAAACTCGGTCCGCCACGGGCTGGAGGCCAAGGACGGGCAGGGCCGCATCACCATTGCCGCCGTCGACGCCGGTGCGGACGCGGTGATCACCATTGAGGACAACGGGGTGGGGATGGACCCGGTCCATCTGCGCTCCGTCCTGGCCGGGCATGCCGACGGGGACCATGTAGGCCTGCGCAACGTTGATGTGCGGCTGCGGCAGGTCTACGGCGGGCAGCACGGCCTGGTCATCGACACGGCGCCCGGCGCCGGCACCCTGATCACCATGCGTGTGCCGAAGTCGCAGCCGGAGAACCGGCCCACCAACGCGTAATCTGTATCGCATGCGCAAACCTCCCCGCCCCCTCAGCGTTGTGGTGGCAGACGACGAAGCCCCCGCCGTCGAGGAGCTCGCCTACCTGCTCGGCCTGGACTCCCGGGTGGGCACGGTCTACCGGGCCGCCAGCGGCGCGGCAGCCCTTCACGAGATCTCCACCCGCGACGTCGACGCCGTGTTCCTCGACATCCATATGCCCGCCCTGTCCGGCCTGGACATTGCCAAAGCGCTGGGCCAGCGGGAACGGCCACCGGCGGTGGTGTTCGTGACGGCCGACGAAGACCAGGCACTGCGGGCCTTTGACCTGGCCGCCCTGGATTACCTGCTCAAGCCGGTGCGGCCGGAACGGCTTGCGGAATCCGTGCGCCGGATCTGCGAATCGGTCACTGAACCGGAGGCCGAGGCCGACATGGTGACCGTGGTCCAGGGCGCTACCACACGGATCATTGCCCGCGCCGACATCCGCTACGTCCAGGCGCAGGGCGATTACGCCCGCCTGCACACCACCGATGCCAGCTACCTGATCCGGGTCCCCCTGGCGGATTTGGAGGAACAGTGGTCGGGGGCGGGCTTCGTGCGGATCCACCGGTCCTATCTGGTGGCCCGGAACCACATCCGCCAGGTGCGGCTGGCCGGCGGCCGGGCCAGTGTGCAGCTGGGCGAGGTGGACCTGCCGGTCAGCCGGCGGCATCTGCCTGCCGTGCGGAACACACTCGACGCCGGCCGGGTCAGGCCCGCCCAGTGACCGCCGGAGCCGCCCCGGACCGGGCTGTGCCTGATGGGTCGGCGCCTGACCGGGCTGCGCCTGACGGCTCGGCACCTGAGCACGCCGACCCTGCCCCGCCGCGGATCCGTGTCACTGCCGCCGGCGCCTCCCCCGGGGCTGCGCCTTTCCCCGTGTCCCGGGAACTGGATGAACAGTCCGAAGTGGGTGAACTGATTATCGGCTCGCTGATCCGCAGCCAGCTGCGGCTGGCCCTGGTGGTGGGCGGAGGGTTCCTGCTGATCCTGCTGGGCGTTCCCGTGCTCCTTGCTTTCCTTCCGGTGAGTGCCGACCTGCATATCGGCGGCATCCCGGCCCCATGGATCCTGCTGGGCGTGGGGGTGTACCCGCTGGTGATCGGCTGCGGGCTGCTCTACATGCTCAGTGCCCAGCGCAACGAAAACCGCTACCGCGATCTGGTGGAGGGCCGGTGAGCTGGGACATCGCCCCGGGCATGAGTCCGGGCATCGGCTACACGGCGCTGGCCGCGGTGGCCGCGGCGACCCTGCTGATCGGGTTCTACGGGCTGCGGATTTCCCGGACCACCAGCGACTTCTACGTTGCCTCCCGCACCGTCAAGCCCTGGTGGAACGCCTCGGCCATTGGCGGCGAGTACCTCTCCGCTGCCAGCTTCCTGGGCGTGGCCGGGCTGATAGTGGCCTCCGGCGTCGACGCCCTGTGGTTTCCCATCGGCTACACCGGCGGATACCTGATGCTCCTGCTGTTTGTGGCCGCACCGCTGCGCCGGTCCGGGGCCTACACGGTCCCGGACTTTGCCTCCGCCCGGCTGGAGTCCCTGCCTGTGCGGCGCCTGACCAGCCTGCTGGTGATCGCCATCGGCTGGCTGTACATCGTCCCGCAGCTGCACGGCGCGGCGCTGACCATCCGGATCACCACCGGACTGCCGGCGGAGATCGGCTGCCTGGCCGTGACCGGCGTCGTCTGCCTGAGCGTGGTGACCGGCGGGATGCGCTCCATCACCTTCGTCCAGGCGTTCCAGTACTGGCTGAAACTGGTGGCGATCGCCGTTCCGGTGCTGTTCATCCTCTTCCGGCTCGCCGGCGACGGGCCGCCCGGCCCGGACGGCGCAGCGGTGCTGGCTGAAGCACTGGACCCGCAGACCCACGCCCCGCTCTACCGGAACATTTCCTTGAGCATCGCCCTGCTGTGCGGCACGCTCGGACTGCCTCATGTGCTGGTGCGCTTCTACACCAACCCCGACGGCGCGTCCGCCCGCCGCACCACCATGATCGTGCTGGGGCTGCTGTCCCTGTTCTACCTTTTTCCCATCACCTTCGGCGTACTGGGGCGGATCTACGCACCGGATCTCGCCGACGCCGGCGCCACGGACGCAGCCGTGCTGCTGCTGCCCGGACGTGTTTTCGACGGAGCCACCGGGGATCTGCTGGCAGCGCTGGTCACGGCCGGTGCGTTTGCCGCGTTCCTGTCCACCAGCAGCGGGCTCACCGTATCCCTCGCCGGGGTGATCAGCCAGGAGTTTTTCCGCGGCAGTGTCCGCGGGTTCCGGCTCTCCGCTGTCCTGGCCGCCGTCGTACCGCTGGCCATTGCCCTGCTCACCGAGTCCTCGGCCCTCGCGGGCAGCATCGGCATGGTGTTCGCCTTCACCGCCTCCACGCTTTGCCCGCTGCTGGTACTGGGGATCTGGTGGCGCCGGCTCACTGCGCCCGGTGCCGGGGCCGGCATGCTGACCGGAGCGCTGCTGTGCGGCGGGTCCATGGCGGCTGCCGCCGTCCTGCCGAGGCTCGAACTGCAGATTCCGGCCTGGATTGAACAACCGGCGGCGTGGACGGTACCCGCGGCCTTCGCGGTCACCGTGGTCGTGTCCCGGATAACGGCCGGCTCGACGCCGGGAGGCGCCGCGAAGTTCTTGGCGCGGCTGCACACCCCCGAGCCGCTGGAGCGTCCCCGCCCGGGCAGTGCGCCTCGAAGCTGAAGGCTCCGCTGCTGAAAGTCCGTTGCTGAAGGATGTCCGCTTTAGAGCCGGGAGGGCTGGTTAGTCGATGGAGGCCATCAGTTCGACAACGCGGTCCAGGAACGCATCCACCTGCGTTTCTTCATATCCCTGGTCGCCTTTGGTTTCGCGGAACACCGCACGGCGGACAACGTCAACGCTCAGCGGACGGTCGTGTTCAAAGTAGCCCAGCAATTCGTTGCACAGGGCATCCACGTCTTTGACGTTGTAGCTGGCCACACGCTTGCGGGCGGGACGGCGGAACCGCTCCCCCGGTTTGCGGTGCAGCCGTGCACGCAGGACGGCGGAGATGCGCCCGATCTGCAGCAGCCAGGCTTCTTCGCCGCGGTCTTCAATCAGCTGGTCCCGCTCACGCTGTGCAAAAACGTCTTCGAGGCGGTCCAGTGCCGCGTCTACGGCCTGCGGCTCGTAACCGCCCTTGGCCGGGTCGAAGGCCATGGAACGCACGTCGGCGCTGGTGACCGGGTTGGATGCCTTCGAATCGGAGTTGTAGTAGTTACGGGCCTTGGTCAGGAACTCATCGACCTGGCGGATGTTGTAGCCGAAGTCCCGCCGTCCCACGCGTTCGAAAGGAGCACTGGCCTGCCGCGCATCGTCCATGAATTTACTGTTCCTCTGTGGTTATTGCCTTACGGAGTTACTGCGCCAGGGCTGGATATCCAGGATCCGGCGCATGGGCAATGTATGAAAAACTCTGAAACATCTTACGACGCCGCCACCCGCGTATGTGTGCAGGCACACCGGACGTTGCCGGACCGTTACGGTATTACGGTCCCGCCGCGGTGATCCGGCTGGTAGGCAGCCGGTCCACCGGCAGGCACTGCCGGAAGGCGGCTAGGACACGCCGGAGAGCAGCACGGAAAGCAGGAAGACCACCGGAGAAGCGAACACCACGGAGTCCAGCCGGTCCATCACACCGCCGTGGCCGGGCAGGAGGTTGGACATGTCCTTCACGCCCAGCTCTCGTTTGACCATGGATTCGGAGAAGTCGCCCGCGGTGGCTGCCGCTACCGTTGCCACGGCCAGCACCACGCCGAACCACCAGGGCTGGTCCAGGAAGAACACGGCCGCTGCAACACCCACGATCGTGGCGCCGCCGGCGGATCCGGCGAAGCCTTCCCAGGACTTCTTGGGGCTGATCTTGGGGGCCATGGGGTGCTTGCCGAAGAAAGCGCCCACCAGATATCCGAAGGTGTCATTGGAGACCACCAGCAGGAGCAGCACGGCGACGCGGATCTGGCCGTCCGGCTCACGCAGGAGCAGCAACGCGAAGCTGAGCAGGAACGGCACCCAGAGCACCACGAAGATTCCCGCGAGAATGCTCTGGATGGCTTCTTCGGCGGTATCGATGCTCCGCCACAGCAGGATCGCGACGGCGGTGGCCACCATTGCGAAGGCCAGGGCTTCAGTGCCGCCGAAGAACGCGGCAAACGGCAGTCCTACGGATCCCACCAGCACCGGCACCAGCGGCACCTTCATGCCGCGCACTTCCAGCGCGCGGCTAACTTCCCATACCCCTACCGCAGCGAAGGCCACGGCAATGACCACAATGGCGAAGGGGAAGAACAGCAGGCCGATCAGCAGGGCACCCAGGAGGATGACCCCGACGGCGATGGCCGCCGGAAGGTTGCGTCCGGCGCGTGAGGCCTTGGCGGGCTTGGCGTCGGCTTTGCGGTTCCGGGTCCGACGGCTCGGCACCCGGCCGGAATCGGCTGCGCTCATATCCGTGGCCTTTGCTGCCGGAACTGTCTCGACGGACGGTGCACCGCCAGCCTGGTTGGAAGGCTGGGCGTCACTCATCAGACCTCGAGAAGCTCGGCTTCCTTGCGCTTGAGAAGATCGTCAATGGAATCGGTGTGCGCCTTGGTCAGGGCGTCAAGGTCCTTTTCCGCGCGGGCGCCGTCATCCTCGCCCACCTCGCTGTCCTTTACCAGGCGGTCGATGCCGTCCTTAGCCTTGCGGCGGATGTTCCGGACTGACACTTTGGCGTCTTCTGCCTTGCCGCGGACAATCTTGACGTATTCCTTGCGGCGGTCCTGGGTCAGTTCGGGCATGATGACCCGGATGACCTTGCCGTCGTTCGACGGGTTGGCGCCCACTTCGGAGTCGCTCAGGGCCCGCTCGATGGCGCGCAGGGCCGTCACGTCGTACGGGGTGATCAGCAGGGTGCGCGCATCAGGGGTAGCGAAGGACGCCAGCTGCTGCAGCTGCGTGGGAGAACCGTAGTAGTCCACCAGCACGCGCGAGAACAGTGCCGGGTTGGCGCGGCCCGTGCGCACGGAGGAGAAGTCCTCCTTGGCAACCTCCACCGCCTTGTCCATCTTGTCGGCGGCCTCTTTCAAGGTGTCTTCGATCACGGTATCTCCTCTAAAAACAGTGTCCACCAAGCACTCTCGCTCAGTGGCCGGACTCTAATATCATCCTAAGCCAAAAGGGTGCGGGTTCCCTGCATCGAGCGAAGCGAGGTGGAGGGGAACCCTTTCGGCGCAAAAGGGTGCGGGTTCCCTGCATCGAGCGAAGCGAGGTGGAGGGGAACCCTTTCGGCGCAAAAGGGTGCGGGTTCCCTGCACCGAGCGAAGCGAGGTGGAGGGAACCCTTTCGGCGCAAAAGGGTGCGGGTTCCCTGCACCGAGCGAAGCGAGGTGGAGGGGAACCCTTTCGGCGCAAAAGGGTGCGGGTTCCCTGCACCGAGCGAAGCCCCACTCTGCGGGCCGCAACGCAAACCGTGACCACCCAGGAAAAGTCACTGGCTGCCGTCCCCCACTGGGAGGACGTGCCGGTCCCGCAGGGACCTGGAGGAAGGCGGCTTTAAATCCCGGAGGCCGCCTGCGGCCGAGGGGATTTCGTTGCCGCCGTTCCAGGTCCCTTCGGGACCCGAGAGCCGCACCCGCTAGTTGGAAACGATGGTGCCGATCTTCTCGCCGCGGATGGCACGGGTTACGTTGCCTTCACCCTCCATGCCGAAGACCACCATGTCCAGGTCATTGTCCTTGCACATGGTCATGGCCGTCTGGTCCATAACGCGGATGTCCTGGCGCAGGGCGTCGTCGTACGTCAGGGTCTCCAGCCGAACAGCCGAAGCATCCTTGTTCGGATCGGCGGTGTAGACGCCGTCCACGCCGCTCTTGGCCATAAGGACCTCATCCGCATGGACCTCGAGGGCACGCTGGGCGGCGACGGTATCCGTGGAGAAGTAAGGCAGCCCGGCACCGGCGCCGAAGATGACCACGCGGCCCTTTTCCAGGTGGCGGATGGCACGCCGCGGGATGTACGCCTCGGCAACCTGGCCCATGGTGATGGCACTCTGCACGCGGGTTTCAACGCCGGCCTGCTCCAGGAAGTCCTGCAGGGCCAGGCAGTTCATGACGGTGCCGAGCATCCCCATGTAATCCGCGCGCGAGCGGTCCATGCCGCTGACGGACAGCTCGGCGCCGCGGAAGAAGTTACCGCCGCCGACGACGATCGCCACTTCCACTTCGCCGACAGTTGCAGCGATCTGCTTGGCCACTGCCCGCACGGTGTCGGGGTCCACGCCGAGCTTGCCGCCGCCGAACACCTCACCCGAGAGTTTGAGCAGGACGCGGCGTCGCGGGGAATCGGATTCTTTGAGTACGTGGGCCATTGTGCCTCCCGGGCATAGGTACTGCTGCTTTTAAAGACTAGTGAGGTGTTCTGGACAGGCAAAAGGGGTGGTCACCCGCGGTGACCACCCCCTCTGTCATGATGACGTATTCGTCGAAACCGTTTGGTCCTAAGTTATTAGGCGCCTACGCGGAAGCGGGCGAAGCCGACCGGTGTGACACCGGCTTCTTCGAGAACCTTACCGACGGTCTTCTTGGCGTCCTTGGCGAACGGCTGGTCCAGCAGGACGATTTCCTTGAAGAAACCGGTCAGGCGGCCTTCGACGATCTTGGTCAGCGCGGCTTCGGGCTTGCCCTCGGCGCGTGCCGTCTCATCGGCGATCCGGCGTTCGTTCTCGACGGTCTCTGCCGGAACTTCCTCGCGGGTCAGGTAGGTCGGAGCGTATGCAGCGGTGTGCACGGCAACGTCGTGTGCGGCGGTGGCAGCTTCTGCGCCTTCGCCGTCGACGGCGAACAGCACGCCAACCTGTGCCGGAAGATCCTTGGAGGTCTTGTGCAGGTAGGCGTCAACGGTCTTGCCCTCGACGCGTGCAACGCGGCGGACAACAACCTTTTCGCCCAGGATGGCGCCTTCTTCGACAACAATCTCGGACAGGGGCTTGCCGTCCACGTTGTAGGCGAGGAGGGTCTCGGCGTCAGCAGCAGCGGACTCAACAGCAGCGGCCAGGACCTTGTCGGCCAGCTCGATGAACTTGGCGGACTTGGCAACAAAGTCGGTCTCGCAGTTGAGTTCGATCATGACGCCGACGGTGCCGTCGATGACCTTGGCAGCAACCAGGCCCTCAGCGGTGGAACGGCCTTCACGCTTGGTAGCGCCCTTCAGGCCCTTGATGCGGATGAGCTCCATGGCCTTGTCGGCATCGCCGTTGGCCTCGTCCAGAGCTTTCTTTACATCCATCATGCCGGCGCCGGTGCGCTCGCGCAGTGCCTTGATGTCAGCAGCGGTGTAGTTCGCCATTTGGACTCCAGTCCTCCCGTAATAAGTATTGGTGCGGTTCCGCCAGTGCGGCTGGCCGGATTACCGGCCAGCCGCACTCGCAGGTACCTGGTCCGGGCGGTGGACCGCCCGGACTAAGGAATTCGTTATTTACTTCTCGGTTACTTCAGCGGCCGGAGCATCCACAACGGCGTCGACGCCGGTTGCTTCGGCAGCGGGAGCTTCTGCAGCAGCGTCGGCTGCCGGGGTCTCTGCAGCACCCTCGAGCAGTTCGCGCTCCCACTCAGCCAGCGGCTCAGCCGGTGCTTCGGTGTTGCCTGCGGCCTTGTTGTTGCGGGCGATGAGGCCTTCGGCAACGGCGTCGGCAATGACGCGGGTCAGCAGGTTCACGGAGCGGATGGCGTCGTCGTTGCCCGGGATCGGGAAGTCGACATCGTCCGGATCGCAGTTGCTGTCCAGGATGGCAACAACGGGGATGTTCAGCTTCTTGGCCTCGTCAATGGCGAGGTGTTCCTTCGGGGTGTCAACAACCCAGAGCACGGACGGTGCCTTGGTCAGGTTGCGGATACCACCGAGGTTGTTCTGCAGCTTGGTCAGTTCACGCTTGAGGAGCAGGAGCTCCTTCTTGGTGTGGCCGGAGGAAGCGACGTCCTCGAAGTTGATCTCTTCGAGTTCCTTCATGCGCTGGATACGCTTGGCAACAGTCTGGAAGTTGGTGAGCATGCCACCGAGCCAGCGCTGGTTGACGTACGGCTGGCCAACACGGGTGGCCTGCTCGGCGATGGCTTCCTGAGCCTGCTTCTTGGTACCGACGAACAGTACGGTACCGCCGTGGGCCACAGTGGCCTTGACGAACTCGTAGGCACGGTCGATGTAGGACAGCGACTGCTGCAGGTCAATGATGTAGATGCCGTTGCGCTCGGTGAAGATGAAGCGCTTCATCTTCGGGTTCCAACGGCGGGTCTGGTGACCAAAGTGAACGCCGCTGTCGAGCAGCTGGCGCATGGTAACGACGGGCATGTCGTCACTCCTTCCGGCAGCAGCCGTGCGCACGGCGCACTGGTCCTACTGCCAATTGACGGTTTTAGCTGTACGCCCGGTCGGGCGGAGCTCCTGGTGTCCATCAGCCGCTGCCCTTTCAGGCATCGACGCGCTCCCCCTGCCGGCGTTGCCGGACCGTTGGAGAAGCACCCCCTTTGACGGGGATAATTGGGACACGCGTAGTCAGATTCCAGTGCCAGTGAATGGGATGCGGGCCGGTATGGTCCGACTCCCAGGCGCGGGACCGGCGGTGGATAAAATACGTCCGGGCAGGTCCCATGGCACAGCAAGCTGCTCCGACAAGTGTACTACAGCCCAGGACTGCCGGCGTCCGCCCGCACCATCCGGGCCCACCCTTCCTCCCCTGCCGGATTCGGGCCCGGATCCATCCACCCGGGGGCCCGCACCGGTCTCTCCGCGCCGGGAAAAGCCCAGGCTGTGCCCCATGCCAAATGGACGCTTCCGCCGTGTTGCCGCGGCACTGCTGGCCGCGGGCCTGGCGGTGCCGGTCCTTGCGCTGCCCACCCCGCCGTCAGCATCGGCTTTGCGTACCCCGCCCGCCGCATACTCCCCGCCGTGGAGCTGGCCGCTGGATCCGGTCCCGGCGCCGGAGCAGATCCGCGGCTTCGATCCCCCGTCCCGGCGCTGGCAGGCCGGGCACCGCGGGGTGGACCTTCCCGCTGTTCCGGGCGTGCTCGTCCTGGCGCCGGCGGATGGCCGCGTGGCCTTCGCCGGTGTGGTGGTCAACCGTCCCCTGATCACGATCGACCACGGCGGTGGCCTCAAGAGCAGCTTCGAATCCGTGGAACCGCTGGTGCCGGCCGGCAGCGCCGTGTCCCGCGGCTCCCCCGTCGGGATGGTGGCATCCGCGTCCGGCGGGGCTGGAGGGGTGCACTGCAGCGGGCAGTGCCTGCACTGGGGCGTCCGACTGCACGGGGCGTACGTGAATCCACTCAACTACGTTGGCGACCGCCGCCCCTCGGTGCTGCTGCCGGTGCCGGATTCCGGCTATTAAACGGAACCGGCCGGAACCCTTGCGGGACTCCGGCCGGTATTCATGTGCCGGCTTTCATCAACCGGACACGGCGTTCCTAGACGAACGCGGCCACGCCGGTGATTGCCCGGGCGGTGACCAGCGTGTTGATTTCGTAGGTGCCTTCGTACGAGTAGATGGCCTCGGCGTCAGCGAAGACCTTGGCCATGCCGTAGTCGGTGACAATGCCGTTGCCGCCCAGGATGCTCCTGCCCATGGCCACGGATTCACGCATCCGTGCAGTGGTGAAGGCCTTGGCCAGCGCTGACTGTTCGTCCTTCGCCTGGCCCAGGTCCTCGAGCTGCGCCAGGCGCACCATCATGCCGAGGGAGCTGACGGTGTTGCCCAGGATCTTCACGAGCTGTTCCTGCACCAGCTGGAACGAGGCCAGCGGCTTGCCGAACTGGTGCCGTTCCACCGCGTACTTGCGGGCAATGTCGAAGGCGGCCATCTGCTGGCCTACGGCCTGCCAGGCGACGGCAAGGCGGGTGACCTTCAGGACCTTGTTGGTGTCGCGGAAGCTGTTGGCGCCCTTGAGGTGGAAGTCGTCGCTGACCACCACGTTGTCCAGCACAATGTCAGCGTTCTGGACGGTGCGCAGGGCGATCTTGTTCTCGATCTTGGTGGCACTGTAGCCGGGGGTCTTGGTGTCCACCATGAAGCCCTTGACCTGATTGTCCTCAACGTCGCGGGCGTAAATGACTACCCAGTCGGAGAACGTCGCATTGCCGATCCAGCGCTTTTCGCCATTCAGGATCCAGTTGTCGCCGTCGCGGCGGGCGGTGGTGCGCGTGCCGCCGGCCACGTCGGACCCGCCGAGCGGCTCGGTCAGGCCGAAGGCGCCGATCTTCTTCATGGCGTAGATGTCCGGCAGCCAGGCAGCCTTCTGCTCCTCGGAGGCCAGCGCCTCGATGGAGCCGGTGAAGAGTCCGTCGTGGACACCCAGGAAGGTGGCGAAGGAGGTGTCGGCGCGGGTGACCTCTGCGTGGCACAGGCCGGCGAACAGGTTGGAGTAGCCCTGGCGGTACACCGGGCTCATGACGTCCAGTTCGGCAATCTTGGGGATCATGTGGTGCGGGAATTCACCGGCGTTCCACCAATCAGCGGCGTGCGGCTTGACCTCTTTGGCGAGCCAGGCACGGATCTCGTGCAGGCGGTCGCGCTCCTTGTCCGTGAGGAGGTCCTCGAATGCGTAGAAGTCGCCGTCCGCGTACGGAAGGTTGTCGACGTCGATAGTTGCCATGGAAATATCCTTCGCTGCTGATCATCGGTGATCACCGGCACCCTTCGGGGACCGGCAGAGCCTATGTTACCCACCAGTAACAACGATCACAATGTTCAGCGCAAAAGAAAACACCCCGGTCCGAAGACCGGGGTGTTGGCGATGCCAAGCCGGAACGCTGTCCCAGCTCTTCACACGGGTAGGGCTGGTGGGGCTTGAACCCACGACCCACGGATTATGAGTCCGCTGCTCTGACCAGCTGAGCTACAGCCCCGTAGCTGCCCGCAGGCAATGAAGCCATCCTAATGCGTGCGGGCGCCGCAGAACCAATTGCCGTCTGCGCCCGCTAGGGCCGTACAGCCTCGGGTTCTGCCTGGCGGTAGAGCTTCTCGAACGTGGCCAGCGTGGCATCAAGGCTGTGCCTGTCCACCATGTCGCGGCTCGCCTCACCCATCTTCTGCCGGTCCTCGGGCGAGAGTTCCAGGATTTCCGTGAGGCGGCCCGCCAGCTCGTCGCTGTTGCCCGGGGTGAAGAGGTAGCCGTTGCGCCCCTTGTCCACCAGGTGCGGCAGCGCCATGGCGTCCGCCAGCAGGACCGGCTTGGACGCGGACATGGCTTCCAGGGTTACCAGGGACTGCAGTTCGGCAGTGCCGGGCATACAGAAAATATCCGCCCGGAGGTAGGCCTCCCGCAGCTCTTCATCACTGACCAGCCCGCGGAACACCACTCGGTCCCCCAGACCAAGCCGCTGAGCCTGGGCCTGCAGCGCCGGCTTCACTTCTCCGCCGCCCACAATTTCGGCACGTACGCCCAGCTCCGCCGGGGTCTTGGCCACGGCGTCGATCAGGACGTCCACGTGTTTCTCTTCGGCGAGCCGGCCGACAAACAGCACGGTGGGGCCCGGGTGCGGAGCTATTTCCTCACCGGGATGCAGCTCGTAGACGGAGGCGTCGATACCGTTGGACAGCGGCATCACCTCGTGCAGGAACGCGTGGCGGTGCATGGCTTCCGCCGCCAGCGGAGTGGGCGTGGTGACGACGGCGGCCTGCCCCATCACCTTGCCCATGTCCTTCCAGGAGTTCTTGGCGACAATCCGCTTGACCCACTTAGGGAACGGCAGGAACGGGTCCAGGTTCTCCGGCATGAAGTGGTTGGTGGCAATAACGCGGATGCCGCGTTTGCGGGCTTCCTGGAGGGTGTAGTCGCCCACCATGTAATGGCACTGGATATGTACGACGTCGGGCTGCACCCGGTCGAACAGCAGGGTGATTTCCTTCTTGATCTCCCACGGCAGGCAGATCCGCCAGTACTCGTGGGTGGGCACTCCGTGCGAGCGGAGGCGGTGGACCGGCCACTGCCCTTCAAGGTCGGAACGGCTGCCGCCGTCGACGTCGTTCGGGGCCAGGACGTGGACATTGTGTCCGCGCCCATGCATCCCGCGCGCCAGCCGGTAGCCGAACTGGGCGGCACCGTTCAGGTGGGGAGGATAGGTGTCACAGGCAATAAGGATCGTCAGCGGTTTGTCTACCGGTGAATCGGTCACGTGAGTGGTCCTGCTTTCGGGGTCTTGGAGGCCAGCTTCTGCCGCCTCCGTTCTTCATTCCGCCTCTGAATGACATCAGGGTGGTACCGCGAGAGGGCAACGACCCCAACAATAGCAATCAGACCTGCCACGGCCATGGCTACGGCAGTCACTGCGGGCACATCGGGACGCAATTCATTCAGCACCCCGATTCCGATCGCGATCCCGACCATTGGATCGATCACCGTCAGTCCGGCGATCACCAGGTCCGGTGGACCGCTGGAGTACGCGTTCTGCACAAACCATGAACCCAAGGCTCCGGCCACCGCAATTCCCAGCAGCGTGTACCAGGGCACGTTCCAAAGGAAGCGCCCGTTGGGGTTGAGCAGGTCCCCGATGATGACCTTGGTCAGCACCGCCACGAAGCCGAACAGGATACCCGCCCCCAGAATGTGCGCGATGGCTTTCAACCGCTTCCCGAAAAGCAGGTTCAAGCCGCCGAAGAACACCACCACAACCGCCAGGATGAGGACAATTGTCACTTCCTGCGCCGAATCCACCGGCTGGCCCGAGCGGGTGGCCGCGATGGCGAGGGACACAAAGAGCATGCTGCCTGCCACGCATGCTGCGATAGCCGCCACTGTAATGCGGTTCAGCCGCAGCCCCTGGTCCCGTGAGTTCACCACCGTGGTGATTACCAGGGCAAGGGACCCGATCGGCTGGACGACGGTCAGCGGGGCCATGGACAGCGCGGCCACGTTCAGGCCCATGCCGATGCCCAGCAGCAGCAGGCCGAACAGCCACCGCGGGTTGCGCAGCAGTCGGGTGAAACCCGACGAGTTCAGGGCCAGCCCGCCGGTGTCGGCGCTCACCGCGCTGCCTTGGCGCTGGGCCCCGAATGCCAGGAAAAAGGCACTGGCAAGGGCACAGGCGACGGCTATTCCTACCATCGGCACTGTCCAAGCCGGGCGCGGGCCGGCGCTGCGGTCCTAGGGTGCATGGCCGGTTCCGGTTCCGGCAGGCACATCCCGGCCGCGCAGGAGGCGGTACTTATCCCATGCCGCCGCCAGGTATCCGGCCGCTGCAGCCACATGTCCGATGCAGCCCATGGCCAGCACCGTGGTGCCGGCGGCAGCCAGCCACTGGAAGTCATAACCCTGCACACGGTCCAGCAGCAGCAGGGGCGCCCCCAGGAGCAGCAGCGCTGTCCGGATTTTGCCGAGCACGCTCACCGGCAGGTCGGGGCTGCCGCGGAAAAGGAGCAGGGAGTTGATGGTCAGCACGGCGTCGGGAACGGCGATGCTGAGGATGAGCCACACCGGGGCAATCCCATCCACCACGAAGGTTGCGGCCACAATGATCAGCGCGAGGCGGTCCGCCACCGGGTCCAGCCATTGCCCGGTCCGGGACACCTGGTTCAGCCGGCGGGCCAGGTAACCGTCAATCCAGTCCGTGCAGCCCACCACCACCAGCGTGATGAAGGCGCTTCCGTACCGGTCCTGGGCCACGAGGCAGACGAAAAGCGGGATCCCGAGAAAGCGAAGGACCGTGACCAGATTCGGTACGGTCCAGAACCCGTCCGTCACGGTTGTTTCCGTGTCAGCACGTGTTCCGGCACCGATGAGTCTGATCACGGTCCGTTCCCCTCGTCAAAGATGTACGAGTACAGCTTACTTTCGAGCCAGCCGGCGGAACATGATGAGCATGGCCAGCAGCGAGGCGCCCATAACCGCAAGCGGCTGCCAGCGTTCCTTGATCATGGCCAGCACGTCATCTGCCGGGGAAGCAGCGGAGCTGCCGTTGCCGCGGGACGCGGCTGCGCGGCGGGACTTCAGCTCCTGGATGCGTGCCTTGACGTCCACCTTTTCGCCAAGTCCGTCACGGACGGCGGCAAGGTGCTCGCGGCGCTGGCGGGCGCGGGTCCGCAGTTCCTCGGGGCTGGGCTGCTTGGGGCCTTCGGGCTTGTCGGCCTTCTCTGCCTTCTTGTCCTTCTTTTCCTTGGGCTCCTTGGGCTTATCCAGCGTGGCCGGATCAAAGCGGCGGCCTTCCTTCAGCACGCCGACATCGTAGCGCAGCCCGCGGATGGCCTCCTCGGGAAGCAGCGGCAGGGTCTTCTTGAACCGGCTGAAGCCAACCAGCCCGGCAACTGCCGCGATCACGAGGAACAATGCCGCCACCAGCAAGGCGGCCAGCCAGGCCGGCATCACCAAGGACAGCGCCATGATGGCCGCAACGATCAGCGCGATGGCCAGCGCGGCTACAAACAGCAGGGCAACAACCATGAAGGCGGCGGCGATGCCGGCCTTGATGCCCTTTTGCTTCATTTCGGCCGTGGCGAGGGCGAACTCGTCATTCAGCTGGCGCGGAGTCAGCCGGGCCATCACCTTCGCCAGCCCCACCAGCGAAGAGCTTCCCGCCGTCCGCTGTGTCCGAGTGCTAGCAGAGCGATTCATGCGCCCAGCCTCCGTCCCCTGTTCACTATTCACCGTAGCCATAACCCCAAATTACCATTCCCCTCATAGTTAACACCTTGCCCATTCGCATCACGTACCGGTCAGGCGGTTTCCAGCCCCTCGCGGTCCTCGAGTTCGCGCCCGGAGAGTTCGGGCAGCTTGGACTTGACGAACCAGAAGGACAGCACGGCGAAGGCGGTGAAGATGGCGTACATAATCCAGACCCCGAAGTTGTCACTGACCCACGGGAAGGCCAGGGTCACGATGAAGTTGAAGATCCAGTTGACCATCGCGCCCAGCCCCAGGGCCAGGGAACGGATGTTGTTCGGGAACACCTCGCCCAGGGTGACCCACATGACCGGGCCCCAGGTGGCGGCAAAGAAGACCACGAACAGGTTCGCTCCTACCAGGGCCACCGGACCCCAGATGTCGGGCAGGGACACTTCGCCGTTGACCGTCTCAGCCTGCAGGAAGGAGATGGTGGCGGCCAGCAGGCCGACGAACATACCCGCGGAACCGATCATCAGCAGCTTGCGCCGGCCGATGCGGTCCACGAAGGCAATGGCGACCAGGGTCATGACCACGTTGACCACGGAGGTGATCACCGACGTCGTGAATGAATCACTTTCACTGAAGCCCACGGACTTCCACAGGGTGGTGGAGTAGTAGAAGATCGCGTTGATGCCCACCAGCTGCTGGAAAGCTGCAATGGCCATGCCCACCCAGAGGATCGGCTGCAGGCCGAACTTGGGGCCGCGCAGGTCGCGGAACGTCGGCTTCGGGCTCTTGAAGCTGTCCCGGATATCGGCGATCTTCCGGTCCGTGTCCGTCACGCCGGAAATGGAGCTGAGCACCTTCGCGGCTTCTTCGTCGCGGTTGCGGCGAACCAGGAACTGCGGCGATTCCGGAATGGTCAGGGCGAGCACGCCGTAAACCACGGCCGGAACAACGCCCACCAGGAGCATCCAGCGCCAGGCGGCGATGCCTCCCCAGAGTTCCCCCAGCGCACTTCCCGCCGAGTTGGCCAGGAAGGCATCGGAGAGCAGAGCAGCAAAGATACCCAGCGTGATGGCCAGTTGCTGGACTGAGCCCAGCGCACCCCGCCATTTTGCCGGCGCCACTTCGGCAATGTAGCCCGGGGCAATAACGGAGGCAGTACCGATGGCCAGGCCGCCGATCAGGCGCCAGAGCATCAGGTCCCACTCGCTGAAGGCGAAGGCCGAACCCACCGAGTTCGCGGCAAACAGCACCGCCGCACCCACCATGACCGTTTTGCGTCCCAACCGGTCTGCGAGCTGGCCGGCAAACCAGGCCCCCACGGCGCAGCCGAGCAGCGTAATGGCCACGGTGAAGCCCAGGATGCCCGGGCTCAGGGTGAATTCTTCACCGATGGCGTCCACCGCACCGTTAATGACGGCGGTGTCAAAGCCGAAGAGCAACCCGCCCACGGCAGCAGCGACGGTGACGCCAATCACCCTTCCGGGGTGGGCAATCCGTTCGGATCCGCCCTTATTTGGTCCTGGCTGAGTCGCGCCCATCGACCGTTCCTCGTTTTCTGTTGGATTACTGAATACATAAGACTGCTGTCAAAACACTTAAGCCTACGCATAACCCTAGGAGTGCTTGTCCGGGCAGGGTAGCCGCAATGGCCAACCGGGGACAGATGGTCACTGAACGATGCGTCCCGATTCCAGGTCCCGGCCCTTGAACTCGGGCAGCGCCAGCTTTACGAACCAGAACGAGGCGAAGGCGAAAAAAGTGAAGGCAGAATAGGCAAATGCCGGGCCCAGCGAGGTGTTAACCCAGGGAAAGGCGAGGGTGATGATGAAGTTGAAAACCCAGTTGACCATGGCGCCGATGCCCAGTCCCAGGGAACGGATCCGGTTGGGAAAGATCTCCCCAAGTGTCACCCACATCACAGGTCCCCAGGACGCACCGTAGAAGACCACAAACAGGTTTGCGCCGATCAGGGCCACAGGTCCCCACCCGCCGGGCAGCGAAACGCCGCCGCCGGTGTCCACGGATTGGGAGAAGGCTATGGCAGTGGCGAGCAAGCCCAGGGTCATTCCAACGGACCCGGCCAGGAGCAGCTTCCGCCGGCCCACTCTGTCCACGAATCCAATGGCCACCAGGGTGGTCAGCACGTTGACCACCGCGGTGATCACCGACGTCGTAAAGGAGTCCTCTGTGCTGAATCCCACTGACTGCCACAGTGTGGTGGAGTAGTAGAAGATCACGTTGATCCCCACCAGCTGCTGCAGGGCGGCCACCGTCATCCCGATCCATAGAATGGGCTG
The DNA here is from genome assembly GCF_020907365.1 of Arthrobacter sp. zg-Y750. Classification (NCBI taxonomy): domain Bacteria; kingdom Bacillati; phylum Actinomycetota; class Actinomycetes; order Micrococcales; family Micrococcaceae; genus Arthrobacter; species Arthrobacter sp. zg-Y750. The sequence goes on from NZ_JAJJOC010000022.1 coordinate 141,556, forward strand.
CAGTCCGAAGGCCGGGCCGCGCAGGTCCCGGTAGCGGGCACGGGAAGCGGAGGAGAAGCTCTCCCGGATCTCGGATACCTTGGCGTCTGTGTCATCAACGCCGCTGATGTCCGCCAGGACGTGTTTGGCCTGTTTGTCCCGGTGTTTTCGGATCAGATAGTGCGGGGATTCGGGAATCAGCAGGGCCACTATCCCGTAGAAAACGGCCGGCACCACACCCACCAGCAGCATCCAGCGCCAGGCTTCAAGCCCCCACCACAACTGCTGCAGGGCGCCGCCGCCGGAGGCCAGCAGGGCATCCGAAAGCAGTGCCCCGAAGATGCCCAGCGTGATGGCCAGCTGCTGCACGGAGCCCAGGGCGCCGCGCCATTTCACCGGGGCAATCTCCCCTATGTAGTCCGGCGCAATCACCGACGCCGTGCCGATGGCCAGCCCGCCGATGAACCGCCAGATCATCAGCTCCACGTCGCTGCCGGCCAGTGCGGAACCGATCGAGTTCGCGGTGAACACGATGCCGGAGACCACCATCACGGCCCGCCGGCCCCACAGATCGGCCAGCTGCCCGGCAAACCAGGCGCCAACGGCGCAGCCCAGCAGTGCGATGGCCACCGCGAAGCCCAGGGCACCGCTGCTGAGGCGGAACTCCACGCCGATGGCATCCACTGCGCCGTTGATCGCCGAACTGTCAAAGCCGAAAAGGATCCCGCCCACCGCCGCACCGGCGCAGACTAGGATGGCCTTCACTGGGTGCTTGACCTGGTCCCGGTCCTCCGGGGCTGGGGGTACGGCCTCTGATGACATGCCTGCTCCTCGAGGTCAGCTGTGCCGGTCCCCCACGGCGCCGTCGGGGAGTGTCCCGAGGCCCCTCCACGCGAATTAAAAGCCTACGTCCATGGCGTTCGCCGGGAACCCCTCCCACCGCAAATCGTGCGGGTTCTGTACCGCATTGGCAGCTAGGCCGGGGCCGCGGCAGCGACCGCAGCGGCCACGGCTGGCGCCACGCGCGGATCCAGCGGGCTCGGCACAATGTAGTCCGTCCGCAGCTCCTCCCCCACCAGATTGGCAATCGCCGCTGCAGCGGCAACCTTCATGGCCGGCGTGATCCGGCGGGCACCGCTGTCCAGCGCTCCGCGGAACACCCCGGGGAAGGCCAGGACGTTGTTTATCTGGTTTGGAAAATCGCTGCGGCCGGTGGCGACGACGGCGGCGTACCGGCGGGCGGTGTCCGGGTGCACCTCCGGGTCCGGGTTGGAGAGGGCGAAAATGATCGCATCGGGCGCCATTCCAGCCAGCAGCTCCTCTCCGACGGTTCCGGAAGATACCCCAATGAACGCGTCGGCCCCCTGCAGCGCTTCGGCTGCCCCGCCGTCGACGCCGCGGGGGTTGGTCCTGGCGGCGAGGTCCTCCTTCACGCTGGTCAGGCCTGTGCGTCCGGGGCCGATCACTCCCCGGGAGTCCAGGACTACGACGTCGGTGATGCCGGCTTCCAGCAGGATGTTGGCACAGGCGACTCCGGCGGCACCGGCACCGGAGATCACCACGCGCAGTCCGGCGAGCTCCCGGTCCGTGACCCGGGCGGCGTTCTCCAGGGCGGCAAGGACCACAATGGCGGTACCGTGCTGGTCATCATGCATGACCGGGCAATCCAGGGCCTCGATCAGCCGCTGTTCCAGTTCGAAGCAGCGCGGGGCGGAAATGTCCTCCAGGTTCACGGCGCCGTAGCTGGGACGCAGCCGGACCAGTGTTTCGATGATCTCGTCCACGTTGGTGGTGTCCAGCACCAGCGGAATGGAATTCAGTCCGCCGAAGGTACGGAAGAGGGCCGATTTGCCTTCCATCACCGGCAAAGATGCTGCCGGACCGATGTTTCCCAGCCCCAGCACGGCGGTTCCGTCACTGACCACCACCACCAACCGCGAGGCCCACGTGGTGGTTGCCGCCAGTGCCGGATCGGCCACGATGGCACGGCTGACCTGGGCCACCCCGGGAGTGTAGGCAATGGACAGTGCCCGCTTGGAGTCCAAGGACAGCTTCGTTTCCACGGAAAGCTTGCCGCCCTCGTGCGCCGCGAAGATTTCTTCGACGCTGATGGGCTGGGTGATGTTTTCAGAGGCAGTGGCAGACATAGCGGTTCTCCAACTGTTGGGTCCAGGGAAGGTCCGCCCTGCCGGTCCGGGATGAACGGACATGCAGAGCGGATACCGGAAGCCGTGGGGCTCCGCGCCAGGGGCAACAGGATGGGATGCCTTTACTGCCCGCGGGCGGGGCCCGGTGATGCCGGGCCGAGCCGTGACGGGCGCGATTACGGCCAGTGTAGGCGCATAGCTGTGCCTGCGGGCAAGTATGCTCTTTCGGCGTGCCGGGATGCCGGGCGGCAAGGCCGGAAAACGGGACACGGTAGAGGCAAAACGGGGGATACAAAAAGGGCCTGCACCCGGATGACTCCGGCTACAGACCCTTTGCTGGCTCCCCCGACTGGACTCGAACCAGTAACCCTTCGATTAACAGTCGAATGCTCTGCCAATTGAGCTACGGGGGAAAGCGGCGTCCTCAACTATACAGGAACTTTCGGGTGCCCACGAACCGCGGGGGTGCAGTGGTCTGTGCTGCCCGCCCGGCTTACGAAGCAGGCAAGAAAAAGCCCCCGGCCCATGTAAACACGGGCCGGGGGCTTCATTGGCTCCCCCGACTGGACTCGAACCAGTAACCCTTCGATTAACAGTCGAATGCTCTGCCAATTGAGCTACGGGGGAAAGCGCAGGTTTTACTTTACAGAGGTTTTCCCCGGAAACGAAATCGGCTTCCGGCCCGCAGAATCCGGGCCGTTACTGGTCCCCGCGCAGGGCCCGCCGCTGCATCTCCAGGTCCATCAGCTCGCGGTTGAGCTGGTGGAACAGCTCCGGGTCGGCATTGGGATCCAACCGCTGCAGCTGGCCCAGTTTTTCCGCCTTCAAATGCGTCACCTGCAGCTCAAACAACCGGTTCAGGATGTCCCGGCAGTACAGCGCCAGGGCATCGGCGTCGCGGGCCGGCAGCGGGGTAACGGCCAGTTCACTGACGAAACCGCGCAGCGCGTCCGGCAGTTCCTCCCGCACCCGCTCCACCCAGGCAGCCGGAACCGTTCCGGCGTCGCCGGCGGCACGGATCGCATCATGGACTGCCACGTAGGCCGGCACCGTGAACCGTGCCGCCTTGAACCGCTCCCACTGGCCGGCGTCGAGCAGGCCCGGCTGCTGCAGCGCAACTTCCAGGGCCTGGCGCTCCATCCGGGCGGCGGGATCATTCGGGTCGGGGCGGTTGAAGGCCGGGGCTGCCTCCGGCTCCGGCTGCTGCTGCTGCTGCTGGCCATACTGCTGGCCCTGCGGGTTCCGGTTCTGGCCGTACTGCTGCCGACCCTGCTGGCCGTAGTCCTGCCTGCCCTGCTGCTGGCCGCGGGAGTTCGACGCCGGCGTGTCCGTGTTCTCTGCACCGGAACCTGCCGTGCGGCGCTTGGCGGCCGCGTTCACGGCCCGGGTGACGTCGTCGACGTCGGTGCCCAGCCACCCGGCGAGCTCGCGTGAGTAGGCGGGCCGCATGGCCGGGTCACGGATGTCCGCCACTACCGGTGCGGCGGCCCGCAGGGCGGAGACCCGGCCCTCCACGGTGTTCAGATCGAACTTGCGCAGGGTTGAACGGATTGCGAACTCAAAGAGCGGGCGCCGTGAGGAGATCAGCTCCACCACTGCTGAATCACCGTGCGTCTGCCGGATGTCACAGGGGTCCATCCCGTTGGGATCGACGGCTACGTAGGTCTGCGCCGTGAACCGCTGGTCCTCCTCGAACGCGCGAAGTGCCGCCTTCTGCCCGGCGGCGTCGCCGTCGAACGTGAAGATGACCTCTCCCCCGGTTCCGTCGTCGGAGAGCAGCCGGCGGGCAATCTTGATGTGGTCGGTACCAAAGGCGGTGCCGCAGGTAGCCACCGCGGTGGTGATGCCGGCCAGGTGGCAGGCCATCACGTCCGTGTAGCCTTCCACGACCACGATCTGGCGGGTCTTGGCGATGTCCCGCTTGGCGAGGTCGATGCCGTAAAGCACCTGGGACTTCTTGTACAGCGGTGTTTCCGGGGTGTTCAGGTACTTCGGCCCCTGGTCATCTTCGTAGAGCTTGCGGGCACCGAAGCCGATCACAGAGCCGGTGAGATCGCGGATGGGCCAGATCAGCCGACCGCGGAACCGGTCGTAAAACCTTGACGCGTCCGAGCCGGAAGAGAACATACCGGTTTCGGCCAGTTCGGGACGGGTGAAGCCCTTGGCGGTGAGGTGCTTGAGCAGCGAGTCCCAGCCCTGCGGGGCGTAACCGACGCCGAAATGCTCGGCCGCGGCCGGATCGAAGCCGCGCTCCTGCAGGAAGTTCCGTGCGGCTGCAGCTCCGGGGGTGCCCAGCTGGCTCCGGAAGAACTCGGCAGCCACCTTGTGCGCGTCCAGCAGGCGCTGGCGCTTGCCCACGTCTTCCTTGCGCGGGCCGGTGCCGCCGTCTTCGTAGTGCAGTTCGTACCCGAGCCGGGCGGCAAGCTTTTCCACCGTCTCGGAGAAGGTGCCGTGGTCCATCTTCTGCACAAAGGAGATGACGTCGCCGCTCTCCCCGCAGCCGAAACAGTGGTAGGTGCCCACCTGGGGACGGACATGAAAGGACGGCGAGCGCTCGTCGTGGAAGGGGCACAGCCCCTTGAAGGAGCCGATGCCTGCGGATTTGAGAGTCACATATCCGTCAATCACGGCCTTGATGTCGGTGCGCAGGCGCACCTCATCGATGTCTTCACGCTTGATCAATCCGGCCATGTCTTCAACTTTACTTCCCAAACGCCTGCACAATTCCCGATATAACTTCCCGATCAGGAAGTCCGGGGACCGCACCAAGCGCTGTGCTTCCCCAAGGAGGCCCGGACTCCCCCAGGCGTCCGGGCCTCCCCTCAGGCTTCGCGAGCACCCTTACTCTTCGCGGCGCTCCTCTTCCCGACGCCGGGTCAGGTATATCCCCAGTCCGCCGAGCAGGCAGAGTCCGGCGCCCAGTGCCAGATAGACCCCTGCGGGTATCTCCAGCCCGGTGCTCGGGAGGTTGGGCCGGACCGGGTTAAAGGGCTCCGGCCGCGGCTCGGGTCCGGGGGCTACGGAACTGTAGGTGTTGGTGATAACAGCCGTAACGGTTTCGCTGGCCGGCACCGTAACCGGACCGGGCAGCTCGGACTCCACGGTGACGGACGCAGTGGCCCCGGTGCTGGTCTCCGTGACGGTGCATTCGGCGCCGGCGGTCAAACCTGCAAATTCCGTAGATACGTCCCCCGTGGCGCCAGCGGGAATGCTCACGGTTTCATCCAACGCGGACCCATCGGTGCCGCACCGGACTTCCAGGACAATGTCGCCCTGTGTGCCTGCGGCAGCTCCGGCGATGACCTTGGTGACCACCAGCACGCCGGGATTAAAGCCGTAGGTGTTGGTCACCGTCAGCTCCGCACCGCCCGCCGCGGGGATAGTGACCGGATCAGTGATCACCGTGTCCACCGAGACCGTCGTTGTTGCCCCGCTTTCAGTCTCCGTGACAGTGCATTCCGTGCCCGCGGGCAGCTCCTCGAAATTCCTGGTCACCGTTTCGGCGGTCCCGGCGGGAATGGTCACGGTTTCATCCAGGACCGAACCGTCCGGCCCACAGGTCACCTGCAGCACTACTTCGCCCTGCGCTCCTGCCGCGTCACCGGCAAACTCCTTGGTGACGGCCAGGGTTCCGGGGGTAAAGGTGTACGTGTTGGTTACCGTCGCACTGTCCCTGCCGCCGGGCGCTATGGTGACCGGTGTCGGGAGCTCGGAGCTGACCTGGACAAACTCAGTGGCTCCGGTGACCGGTTCCGTGATGGCACAGGAGGCACCTGCCGGAATGTTCAGGAACTGTGCACCTATCTCTCCGGTCTCTCCGGCAGGGATCTCCGAGGATTCCTCGAAGACCGTTTCCCCGGCCAGAGTGCAAAGCACGGCTACCTCCACCGCGTCCTGGTTTCCGGCTGCCTCACCGGTAATGAGCTTGGTGACGATCAGGGTGCCGGGATTCTCGCTATAGGTGTCCGTCACAGTAGCCGTGGCGGTGGCACCTGCGGCGATGGTCACGGAATCAGGCAGGTCCACCACCACGCCTATTTCAGTACTCTCCCCCGTGACGGGTTCAGTGACGGCGCAGCTCGCGCCTTCCGGGATGCCGGTCAGGGTGCCCGCCGCAACGGTTCCGGTGGCACCGGTTGCGACGGTGAAGGTCCCCTCTGCCACCACCGCGCTCTCCAGGGTGCAGGTTACCTCCAGGGTGACCTCGCCCTGCTCGCCCGCTGCCGGGCCGGCAATGGTCTTGTTCAAAAGAACTGCCCCCGGATTAACTGTGTAGGTATCCGTGACAGTAACCTCCACGCCGTCGCCGGACGGGATGGTTACTGCTCCGCCGGCCGGATCGATCACGGTGCTGACGCTGACCTCTGTGGTCGCACCGTCCGCTGTCTCCGTGACCGTGCAGGTGGTCCCGGCGGGAAGCCCCGTGATTTCCTCCGTTATGGGTTCGGTGGTGCCGGCCGGAATGGTGATGGTTCGGCCTGCACCGGAACTGCAGGTGACCTGCAGTGTCACAACGCCCTGCCGGCCCGCCCCGGACCCGGTGATGTCCTTGCGCACCGCAAGCGTCCCGGGATTGAACGTGTAGGTGTTGGTCAGTGCGGCAGTAACGCTCCCTGTCGGCGGAACGACCACAGTCCCCTCGCCTTCGACAGTGACCGCCACGGCAGTGGTCTCCCCCCTTCCGGTTTCCGTCACCGTGCAGCTGGAGCCTACGGCGATGTTGGGGAATTCTGCTGCCTCCGGCGTAAGCGTCCCTTCAGGGATAGTCACCGTTTCATTCAGTACCGTGGCACCGTCCAGGGTGCAGACCACGGAGATCGTCACCTCGCCCTGCGCGCCGGCTGCCTCCCCCGTATTGGTTTTGGTAACCACCAGTGTCCCGGAGGTGAAGGTGTAGGTGTCCGTGACCGTCGCCGTCGCCGCGGTACCCGAGGGGATCGTCACTGCAGTCGGCACAATGCTTGTGCTCACCGCGACACTTGCATTGGCACCGTTGGTGGGCTCGGTAATGGTACAGACGGAACCTGCCGGGATGTCGGTGAAGGTCTCCGACGGCGCCCCGGTGGATTCGGCGGCGATATTGAACGTGAACTGATATCCGGGTCCGCAGTCGATGCTGATCACGACCTCGCCCTGGCTGCCGGCGGCGGGGCCTTCAATGGACTTGGTGACGGCCAGGGAGCCCACCTCGAAGAACTCCGCCGTGGCACTGGCAGCGGAACTCAGCTCCCGGGTGGCGGCCAGGATCAGCTTCTGCGCGGCATTCACCCCGGGGGTCGCGCCGTCGTAGAGATAGACGTTACCCGTGGGGACGGTAACCGTGGCGCGCGCCGTCACGGTGGCCGGCCCTGTGCCGCCGTCCTCGCTCCGCACCCACACCTGGGTGCCGCTGGCTACGGGATTGGTTAGCGGCACGGTCCCTGCCGCATCTGCGAAGAGCCCAAACCCCTCATCAGCCGTGACGGTGATTTCCGCTGCCTCCGAAGTGACGGTGTAGGGTCCCGCAACCCCTGTGACCGCTGCTTCGGCCGTGGCCGGCATGATGGAGATGTCCGGGGCGTCCGGCTCGGTAAGCGGTCCCGCAGCAATGGTGGCGTTCACAATCGAGGCAACCGCGGAATACAGGTTGTTCGTGGGATTGACCACGTAACCGTCCGTGAAGAACCAGATGGCGGCCTGCACGGCGGCGGCTTTCCGGTTATCGGTAAGTCCGGCGGGCTGATTGGTATTCGGATAATAGGTGTTCAGGATCCGGTTAACGTATCCGATGTTGGGAACGTTGGACTCATCCCATGACCCGTTTTCATACCCGTAGCCGATGCCGGTAGGTGTACGGATATCAATGCAGTACATCTGTGCCGTGGTGGTCCCGTCGACTTCCTGGGTGTTGATGATGCCGGCGAAGCCTACGGTCTCCCTCTCGTATCCGGAGGGAATGCTGGTGGGATAGGCCGTTATCGGCCAGCTGGTTCCCACCGGTGGCAGTGCTCCCGGCACATTGCTGACACCGGCCCCCGTGGAGGTGATGACAATATCGGTGTTGGCGTCCGCGATCGGCGCCTCATTCGGCGGCGGTCCCGGATCGATGACAGCCTGCGCAGGCACCGCGAGCGGAACGACCATCAGCAGCAGGCCCGTCAGGAACACCAAGACGCTGCGGAACCGGGATTGCCGGGTCCATCCAAAGACGTGGCGGCGGGGGCGGGGTACACGGGATTGCTGGGGGCTCATCAGGACCTCGGGTGCGCTCGATCGGCCGACATCTCCCGTCAGTGAATCGGAAGACGCTGAACCACCCCGCGCCAGAGGCTAACTGCCCAAACGGCCGTCCACCAGAGAGCAGCCGCGCAATCCTGCAAAGATCCCAGGGAAAGTCCCTACCAGAGCGCCGGAACCGGTCCTACCAGCCGCTCGTGCAGGGCAAGCGCCGAGCCGTCCGTCAGCGAGGCGACCTGGTCCACCACCACGCGCAGCCGGGCGCCGTCGTCGGCCGCGTCCTGCCAGTCGGCAGCGAACATCGGCTCCAGGTGCTTGTCCCCGGTGGCGGAGAGCTGGGCAACCAGGGCCGTGAGGATCTCCCGCTGGCGCTCATAAAGCGGCTGGCGCTGGTCGGTGGTCATCACGAAGGTGGTGGCCAGGCCCTTCATCACTGCGATTTCCAGTGCGGTGTCCTCGGGGACCACCATCTGGGCGTTGTAGCGCGTCAGCGGGTCCCTGCCGTAAATGCCGCGGGTGGCTTCCAAAGCACTGTTGCAGAACCTGCCGATCAGTTGGCTGGTCATGTCCTTCAGCGCGGCCATGGCGCGGCGGCTGCCATCGGACTCCCGGACCCACACCCGGGTTGCTTCCAGCCGTGCCAGTGCCGCCTCAATGGCAGCGGGGTCGACGCCGGGCAGGTACCACTGCTGCGTGTAGCCGACTACGCGGGCCCGCTGGTCGGGGTTGTCCAGCCACTTGAGCTGCACGTGGCCGGCGACAATGGCGTCCTCGACGTCGTGCACGGAGTAGGAGATGTCATCGGCCAGGTCCATGACCTGGGCCTCAAGGCAGGAGCGTCCGGCGGGAGCGCCGTCGCGCAGCCAGGTGAAGACCGGCAGGTCATCCTCGTACACGCCGAACTTGGTGGTGCGGTGCCCGTTGACCAGCGGGGCGTCGGCGATGGACCACGGGTACTTGGTGGCGGCGTCCAGGCTGGCGCGGGTCAGGTTCAGCCCGGCCGGCGTGCCGTCCGGGGCGATGATCTTCGGTTCCAGCCGGGTCAGCAGCCGCAGTGTCTGGGCGTTGCCCTCGAACCCGCCGATCACGTGCGCTATGTCGTTCAGCGCGGTCTCGCCGTTGTGGCCGAAGGGCGGGTGCCCCAGGTCATGGGAGAGGCAGGCGGCATCGACGACGTCGGGGTCGCAGCCCAGCGCGTTGCCTAGTTCCCGGCCCACCTGGGCCACTTCCAAGCTGTGCGTCAGCCGTGTCCGCACAAAGTCATCCGTATCCGGGGCCACCACCTGGGTTTTGGCCCCGAGCCGGCGCAGCGCGGAAGAATGCAGCACCCGCGCCCGGTCACGGCCGAACTGCGTGCGGTTGGTGTTTTTGGCCGGCTCGGTAACCCAGCGGGCCAGGTCAACGTCGGTATAGCCTGCGGTGGAAACTGCCTGCGGGAAGGTCATGGGTTGCTTTAGCCGCCTGATACGTCGAGTTCAGCTGCCGAAATGATGGCTTTCTGGGAGGCGTTCAGTTCCCGCCCGTCCAGCCAGCCTTCCGGCAGCGCTGTCTTTTTGGGTGTGCCGGCCCGTCCGCGCGGTCCCTCGGCGTCGGCGCCGGGGTACGGAGCTTCGGGATCCAGCTGGTCCAGCAGTTCACGGAGCACCGCCAGGGACGGTACCGTCGCCAGTTTAGCGCGGAGGTCTCCCCCGACCACGTAGCCCTTGAAGTACCAGGCCATGTGCTTGCGGATGTCGCGCAGGGCAATGACTTCGTCCCCGAAGGTCTCCACCAGCAACTCGGCATGCCGGTACACGCTGTCCGAAACCTGCTTCAGTCCGGGCCGGTGCCGTTCGGTGCTGCCCTCGAAGGCGGCCTCCAGGTCACCGAACAGCCAGGGCCGGCCCTGGCAGCCGCGGCCGATGACGACGCCGTCCACACCGGTTTCGCGCACCATGCGGATCGCGTCCTCGGCGGACCAGATGTCGCCGTTGCCCAGGACGTTCATGTCCGGCAGGGCTTCGCGCAGTTCGGCGATGGCAGACCAGTCGGCCTTGCCGGAGTAGAACTGCGAGGCCGTGCGGCCGTGCAGGGTCACCGCGGCCACCCCGGAGTCGCGGGCGATCTTCCCCGCGTCAAGGAAGGTCAGGTGGTCCTCGTCAATGCCCTTGCGCATCTTGATGGTCAGGGGCACGTTGCCGCGGGAAGCTTCCTTCACGGCGGTCTGCACAATGGCGGTGAACAGGTCCAGCTTCCAGGGCAGCGCCGAGCCGCCGCCCTTGCGGGTGACCTTGGGCACCGGGCAGCCGAAGTTCAGGTCGATGTGGTCGGCGCGGTCTTCCTCCACCAGGAGGCGGACGGCTGCACCGACGGTCTTGGGGTCCACACCGTACAGCTGGACGGAGCGGACCTTTTCGTCGTCGTCGTGCTTGATGATGCGCATCGACTCCGGCGAACGTTCCACCAGGGCGCGCGAGGTGACCATTTCGGTCACGTAGAGGCCGCCGCCGTATTCACGGCAGAGCCGGCGGAAGGCCTTGTTGGTAATACCGGCCATGGGAGCCAGAATCACCGGGGTGTCCACAGTGATGGGGCCTAATTGCAGCGGGGGAAGCTCGAGCTTGAGCTCCGGAGATAGAACAGTCACCTGTCTATTCTCGCAAGTGGATGCAAATCCTGCTCAGAACACCGCTGCACCTTCCGGTAAACGCGCCCGGTTGCGCCGCCAACTAAGATCAGTGGAAGAGATGTTTTCCATCGTGAAGGACGTACTGCCGCATGCCACGCGAATCCGGAACCCAGCGCGCCATACTGGATGCCGCGCTGGAACTAGCCGCAGCGAACGGCATCTCCGGCACCACCATGGATGACGTGGCCGAACGGGCCGGTGTGGCCAAGGGCAGCCTCTATTACAACTTCTCCTCCAAGGACAAGCTTTTCGAGAAGCTGACGCTGGAGGGTGTGGGCTCCCTGACTGATTCGCTGCGGACAGCACGGAGCGGCCGTACGGGCTGGCCTGCCATCGAGTCCATGGTCCGGGCCCTCCTGGAACTGCTGTGCGAAAACCGGGCGCTGGCCAAGCTGATGGCCGCCGAAATCCTGCGCACCGATCGCACCTGGCAGCACTCCATGCACCTGCTGCGCCAAGAGGCGCTGGCCGAGTTCGTGGAACCGATCCGTGAGACCGTGCAGGAGAACGGGACCGACGGCCCGGACAATGTGATGCTGATAGCCGGCAGTGTTTTCGGCGCCACCCTGATGGCTGCCCTGGACTGGCTGGTGTTTGACCCCGAACGCCCGCTGGAAAAGGTCACGGACTCAGTGCTGTATGCCCTGTCCGGCCAGCTCAAGTCCTAGCCGCTCTTTCCGGCCGCAGCCGCCGCAAACAGAAAAGCGGCGGCCCCCGGAATCGAAGTAATCCTCGATGCAGGGACCGCCGCTTTCGGCGCCGGTAACGCCTAGTCGCTGAGGATCAGCGTTTCGCTGCCGACCTGCCGGGCCACCCCGGCACGGGTCAGCGGTTCCAGTGCGCGGACCACGGCAGTCATGGACTCGTCGATTTCCAGCTGCACCGGATACTGGTACGCCAGCATGGCGATGAGCGACTCCACGGCGGCCTGCGCCTCGGCGTCGTCCAGCGTGGTGTCATAGCCCACCAGCACGTCCGCAGGCTCGTCAGTGCGTTCCTGCGTGTAGCTCACCGCGAAGGCGGCAATCTTCCCGCCGTCCTTCTTTGGCTTGTCCCGCAGCACAATGGCTCCGGAGGCACCGGTGGCGTCATTGAGCAGCATCTGCTGGGCCCGGCCCAGGTTCATGTCCGCCCGGTCCCAGCCGTGCACCGAGTTGTAGAACTCCGTCACCGCTGAGGTCAGCTCCACCGAACCGGTGGCGGCCTCGTCCAGCTGGGGACCGTCGTCGGTGAACACGGGCAGTTTCAGCTTGCCCGGCTCCACCACAATCACGGCCGAGCGCTGGATGGGTGTCAGCCCGACAGCTTCGGCGAACTTTGCGCCCGGGGTGCCCGGCTCCACCTTCGCGCGCAGCTTCCGCACGCCCGACGGCGCGGATTCGGCTTCCTTGCGAAGCATGCCCAGCAGGGTGCTGCCGAGGCCTGCGCGCCGGTTTTCCCGGGCTACCTCCACGTAGGCCCAGAGCCGGTCCGGGTGCAGGCTGGTCTCGTAGACCACCCCGGCGGCCACGGGGATACCGTCGTCTTCGGCCACAATGCAGCGGCTCCACGGTTCGTTGGAGGACGGGCGGAGCACGGCACGAAACTGGCCGGCCTGCACGCTCTCCGGATCGCCCCAGAGCTGGTTCAGCTTGAGATCGTCGTCTTCACGCCATTCGCGGAATGAAAGAGCCATTACGCGCCGATCAGGCGTTCGGCGAGGTAGCCCTCGACCTTGTCCAGGCTCACCCGCTCCTGGGCCATCGTGTCGCGTTCACGCACGGTGACGGCCTGATCCTCGAGGGTGTCGAAGTCCACGGTGATGCAGAACGGGGTGCCGATCTCGTCCTGGCGGCGGTAGCGGCGGCCAATGGCGCCGGCGTCGTCGAAGTCGATGTTCCAGTTCCGGCGCAGCTGCGCGGCGAGGTCCTTGGCCTTGGGCGAGAGGTCCTCGTTGCGGCTCAGCGGCAGCACGGCGGCCTTGACCGGGGCGAGGCGCGGATCCAGTTTCAGGACGGTGCGCTTGTCCACTCCGCCCTTGGCGTTGGGGGCCTCGTCCTCGGTGTAGGAGTCCACCAGGAACGCCATGAAGGAACGGGTCAGGCCGGCGGCGGGCTCAATCACGTACGGGGTGAAACGCTCGTTGGTGGCCTGGTTGAAGTAGCTCAGGTCCGTGCCGGAGTGCTTGGAGTGCGTGCCGAGGTCGAAGTCGGTGCGGTTGGCAATGCCTTCCAGCTCGCCCCACTCGGAGCCCTGGAAGCCGAAGCGGTATTCGACGTCGGTGGTGCCCTTGGAGTAGTGGCTCAGCTTTTCCAGCGGGTGCTCGAACAGCCGCAGGTTTTCGGGATCGATGCCCAGGCCCACATACCAGTTGAAGCGGTTTTCGATCCAGTACTTGTGCCATTCCTCGTCCGTGCCCGGCTCAACGAAGAACTCCATTTCCATCTGCTCGAACTCGCGGGTGCGGAAGATGAAGTTACCCGGCGTGATTTCGTTGCGGAAGCTCTTGCCGATCTGGCCGATGCCGAACGGCGGCTTCTTCCGCGAGGTGGTCAGCACGTTGTTGAAGTTCACGAAGATGCCCTGCGCGGTTTCCGGGCGCAGGTAGTGCATCCCTTCCTCGTTGGCCACCGGGCCCAGGAAGGTCTTGAGCAGGCCGGAGAATTCCTGCGGTTCGGTCCACTGTCCCTTGGTGCCGCAGTTGGCACAGGCAATATCGGCCAGGCCGTTCTCAGGGGCGTGGCCCTTCTTTTCCTCGTAAGCCTCTTCGAGGTGGTCGGCACGGTAGCGCTTGTGGCAGCTCAGGCACTCGACCAGCGGATCGGAGAAGACCTCCACGTGGCCTGATGCTTCCCAGACCTGGCGCGGCAGGATGACGGCCGAGTCCAGGCCTACGACGTCGTCGCGGCCGCGGACCATGTGCTGCCACCACTGCTTCTTGATGTTTTCCTTGAGCTCGACACCCAGGGGGCCGTAATCCCATGCGGACCGGGAACCGCCGTAAATCTCACCCGACTGGAAAACGAAGCCCCTGCGCTTGGCCAGGGAGATGATCGGATCCAGCTTGGATTTGGTCGAAGCCATGGAATGGTACCGCCGTTCTTTTCGTGTATACAGGGCCGCTGGGTGCGGTCCGCTCGTGGTCCCGGGCCCGTCCGCGCAGCTTCAAAGGGCATGCGGGGACAGTGCCAACAGGCAAAGCTTAACTACCAGCTTAAGGCGAGCAGGGCCCGCCCACCTACCGGAGCCGTTCGGTGCGTCGCTGCCCGTCTCAGCGGGGCGTGCCGGCGGTGTCCGGCCGCGAGGAACGGCGACGGCGGAACGGACCGCCGCCGGGCATGTTCCACGGCAGGGTGGCCAGCACAATGGCGGCCAGGGTCAGCAGGGTGCCGAGCACCGTGGCTGCCACCACTGTGGTTCCCGGGGCCGGGAAGACAATATCGAGCAGCAGGGAGCCGATCAGCTGTCCGCCGATCAGGCCGAGGCTCGTCAGCAGCACTCCCAGGCTGCGCACCAGCAGCGCTGCCAGGCCAATAAAGACGCACCCCATCGGGCCGCCCAGGTACAGCCACCATTCTCCCGGCAGCGGGTTGCCCAGACCGGACACAGCCACCTTGATGCCCCACATCACGGCCAGCAGGACGGTGCCCGAGATGAAGTTCACCAGCGTGGCCGTGATGGGAGTGCCGTAGTGCATGCCCGTAGTGCCGTTCATGGCCTGCTGGAAACTCATCAGCATGCCGGCCGTCAGCGGCAGCAGCACCGGCAACAACCAGGCGGACGGATCCTGCCCGCCGGTCAGCTTCGGGCTGACAGCCCAGGCCACCGCGGCAATGGTCAGCACCGCTCCCACCACGCGCATCACGGTCAGCGCCTTCTTACCGGCGGGGCCGATCCCGAGCCGGTCCACCACCAGTCCGGTCAGGGTCTGCCCGGCGACTGCGGCCACCGTGAACACGGCGACGCCCAGCACGGCGACGGTAAGGGTCTGGGAAAGAACAAAATAGCCGCCGATCATGCCGGCCAGTACGTAGTAGCGCGGAAAGCGCCGTTCGCGCAGGGCAGGCAGCAACTGGGAGGCGCCGGCGCGCCCGCGCGGAAGGACGACGCTGATGGCGCTCATCACTACCAAGCCAACGGTAAAGCTGACCAGTGCAGCGGCCAGGCCGTCGTCAAGCCGCTGTCCGAGGGTTCCGTTCACGCGCGTCTGGACCGGCATGGCGACGCCGGCGAGGAGGGACAGGGGCAGACCGATCAGCGGGGACATCCGCACAGCATTTGGCACGCGTCCACCCTACCGCCGCCCGCGTGCCCGCCGTTCCCTGCGTCCGGCGTCGTCGTCATCGGGCAGAATGGAAGGATGAGTTCCCCCGATGCCCAAGACCTGCCCATCCGCGACGAAATGATCCGCCTCGGCCAGCTGCTCAAACTCGCGAACCTGGCCGAAGACGGCATCCATGCCAAGCAACTGATCGAAGACGGCCTGGTGAAGGTCAACGGCGACATCGAGGAGCGGCGCGGCCGGCAGCTGCACGCCGGTGACGAAGTAACCGTGAACGGTGAAACTGTCCGGATTGTCCGCGAAGGCTGACCTTTCGGCCCGGACGGCGGCGCTGGGACGTCCGGATTAGGACGTCCGGGCGCCGCGCAGCACCGTATGCGTGAGGAATTCCTTCACGTGCCCCAGCTCCTGCATGTTAATGCCGTGGCCCATGTTCGAGTACAGGATCTTGGTCAGCGCAGTGTGCGTATTGAGCCAGGCGTGCGTGTATTCGATCCGGGCTGCGTCGATCACCGGGTCGGCCTGGTCCCGCCCCCAGAAGAACGGCACCTTGTGCTCCGCCAGCTCGCCGTCAGAAAAGAACGCGTGGTCCTGCGAGGGCACTACAAAACCGGACAGCCCGACGACGGCGGCGAAGTCCCGGGGGCGGTGGCGCAGCAGCGAGGTGGCAACGGCCATCCCCATGGAAAAGCCCAGCATGCTCACGCTGCTGTGCCCGGTGCTGATGCCGTCCAGCCAGTCGGACACGGCGGATACTGAGTCCACCACGGCCTCCACGGAGTAGTCGGCGTCAGCCGTCAGCGGGAACCAGGTGTAGCCGGGGCCCATTGCCTGCGGGGCCCGCACCGAGGCGATGGTGAACTCTGCCGGGAGGTAGTCGGTGAGGCCCATGAGGTCCTCCTCGTTGGCCAGGTGACCGTGAAAAAGGACGAGCAGCGGAGTGCCGGCGCGTTCGGCTTCAGGCTTGGACCACAGGACAACGGGATTCTCGAAAGTCATGGGTCCAATTCTGGCACGCCCTTATTTACAACCTACGGTCGCGTAGCCTGCGGGCCGTTTGCAAGAATTGACCGGTGAGTACAAATTACCTGTCCCAAGCCGCTCCCGCCCCCGAGTCCGGACGACAGCAGCCGCCGGCTCACCTCTGGTCCCGGATGGTTGCCATGGGCGATTCCTTCACCGAAGGCATTGGCGATCCCGACCCGAACAGTCCGGGCGGCAACCGCGGGTGGGCGGACCGCGTGGCCGAGGAACTCGCGTCAGGCCAGCCCGACTTCGCTTACGCGAACCTGGCTATCCGCGGACGGCTGCTCAACCAGATTGTCGACGAGCAGCTGGAACCGGCCCTGGCACTGAAGCCGGACCTGGTGACCATCTGCGCCGGCGGAAACGACGTCATCCGTCCCGGCGGCGATCCGGACCGGCTGGCCGAACGCATGGACGGAGCCGTGGCCCAGCTGCGCGCCGCCGGTGCCGGAGTGGTCCTCTTTACCGGCCCGGACCTCGGGAACACTCCGGTGCTGAGCAGCGTCCGGGGCCGTGCCGCCATCTACAACGAGAACCTGCGGACCGTGGCCAAGCGGCACGGCGCCGTCGTTGCGGACATGTGGGCGCTGCGCGAACTGAACGATCCGCGGATGTGGGCTCCGGACCGGCTGCATTTCTCGCCGCTGGGCCATCACACCATTGCGGCCATGGTGCTGGACACCCTCAATGTCCCGCACACCCTGGAACCGCTGGAAACCAAACCCCTGCAGGCCAAGAAATGGCGTGCCGCCCGGTCCGAGGACCTGGTCTGGGCCCGGGAATTCCTCCTACCCTGGGTGGTCCGCCGGGTGCGCCACCAGTCCTCCGGCGACGGTATTTCCGCCAAGCGGCCCGAGGCCGGCCCCATGTTCGGGGCACCGATGCCGCAGGGCGCCGGCGAAGCCGACTAGCGGCCCTGCGCGGCCGGCTGGCCGGTGCGCCCGCGCCGGCCCAGCCGGAACCCGCCCCAGAAGGCACCGGCAAGCAGTCCCGCCGCCACAAGCAGATACCCCAACTGCATTCGGCCGGTGAGCATCAGCAGCTTCCCCGGCCCGGTGCCTTCCTCCAGCGGCCCGTAGGCAAACCAGCCGAAGGACTCCACCGGTGCGGTGGCGGCCAGGACGACGCCGGCAACCACCAGCGCCGCTGCCGCCAGCGGGACCATTGAGGCCTTGAGGATCCTGGCTGCCGGGCTGCGGCGGCCGGACACATCTGCTGCATTGCTCATGGCGGCAAGACTAACCCGCGCCGCGCCTGCTCACTTCTCTGCCTGCTCGATCAGGTTCGCCAGATGGAAGGCCCAGCCCTCACGGTGCGCCTCGGATAATGCCGGCCCAGATTTCAGTGCGGCGAACCCGCTCTCGGTGACGGCGACGTCGGTCGCGCTGCCCTCCCCGCCGTCGTCGTCCGCCGGCGTGAGTTCAAAGCTGACCACTGTGTGCGCCTCCCAGTCCGGAGCTGTCCAGCGGAAGGAAAAAAGGCGGCCCGGGGCCACGGCCAGGACCGTGCCGCTGGCCGTATGCTCCACCCCGTCCTCCATCCAGCGCTCCTGCAGCGGAGAGCCGGGATGCGGCGAGAAATCCATGTCCGGCCACCACGCCGCCCGGTTGTCAACGAGTGCATGCCAAAGGGCCTGCGGCGAGCACTGGGCCCGCCCCTGCAGATGGATCCGGTCAGTCATGGCATTGTTTTCGCACGGATAGGCCCTGCTGGCAAGGGCACCGCCCTGTTGCCCGGCGGGCCCAGTTGATATAGCTGGGACTCCCGGCCCCCACCCGAGAGCAGGACTGCCATGCCCGAAGTGTCCGCCCCGTTTCCCGCCGGCGCCCCGTGCTGGGCGGACCTGGCCAGCTCCGACCCGCAGCGGGCCAGGGAGTTTTACGCCGGGTTGCTGGGGTGGGAGGCTGCTGTGTCCGAACCGGACGGGTATGCCGACTTCCTCCATCGGGGCTCGGCGGTGGCCGGACTGATGCCCAACTCCCCCGAAACCGCCTACCCGGATACCTGGACGGTGTACCTGGCTTTCGGGGATGCCGCCGGTTCAGCGGATGCGGCTGCCGAGGCCGGCGGGCAGGTGATGCTGGATCCGCAGCAGGTGGGGAGCAAGGGATCAATGGCCCTGCTCGGTGACCCGTCCGGAGGAACCATCGGCATCTGGCAGCCGGCGGACCATCCCGGATTCGCGCGGATCGACGAGGTGGGGGCACCGGTCTGGTACGAGCTGCTGACCAGCGACTATCCGGCCGCCCTGCGGTTCTACCGGGACGTCTTCGGGTGGGAGACCGAAGTCCTCTCCGATACCGCCGACTTCCGGTACACCACCGTCCAGAGCAACGGCCGGCCAGTAGCCGGCGTGATGGACGGCGCCGCGGACCTGCCCGACGGGATCCCCTCGCACTGGGAGCTTTACTTCGGGCACACCGACGTCGACGCCGCTGCCGACCTGGCCGAGGAACTGGGCGGGGCGGTGCTCACCCCGCCCGAAGACTCCCCTTACGGCCGGATGGTCCAGCTGGCTGATCCCACCGGTGCAGCCTTCTGGCTGATGGAGGCCGAGGCAGACTAACCCGCCCCGCGGCTCACGCGAAAAACGCCACCCGGAGCGGGCCGGCAATCTCCTGCGCGTTGGTCAGGAAACCGTCATGCCCAATCGGTGCCCGGATCAGGTGCACGGAGGTACCCCGGGGCAGGGCCGCGGCCAGGTCGGCTGACTGCTGTGGAAAGTACAGCCGGTCCGACTCGACCGCCGCGATGAAGAACTCGGCACCGGTCCCCCGCAGTGCCTCGCGCAGGGATCCTCGTCCGCGCGCGACGTCGTGCCCCGCGAGCGCTTCGGCGAGCACCAGATAGGTGTTGGCGTCAAAGCGGTCCACGAGTTTTTCCGCCTGGTGGTCCAGGTAGCTTTCCACCGCGTAGCGGCCCCTCTGAGCAGGGAGCGGGGCACCGAACGGGTCCTCGGTTCCCTGCGGACTGCGCCCGAACCGGTACTCCAGCTCCGGCTCGGACCGGTAGGTGATGTGGGCTATCCGCCGCGCCAGCCCGAGCCCGGCCAGCGGCGGGGCACCGTTGTAGTAGTCCCCGCCGTTGAACGCCGGGTCCAGCCGGATCGCGGCCAGCTGCGCCTGGGCAAAAGCGATCTGCTCCGCGGTGCTGGCCGCCGTCGCCGCAATGACGGCGCAGCGTTTCACCCGCCCGGGTTCGGTAACCGCCCATTCCAAGGCCCGTGCTCCCCCGAGCGAACCGCCCAGCACGGTGTGCCAGGCCCGGATCCCGAGCAGGTCGGCCAGCCGTGCCTCGGCGCGCACCGAGTCGCGGACGGTGACAAACGGGAACCGGGATCCCCAGGGCAGTCCCTGCGGATCCGGGGACGAGGGACCGGTGGAACCGTAGCAACCGCCCAGCATGTTCGCCGCCACCACATAGAACCGGTTGGTGTCCACGGTTTTGCCCGGCCCCACCAGGTCATCCCACCAGCCCGGTTCATCCGTATCGCCCCGAGCCACATGGGTGCTGCCGGTCAGCGCATGGGCAATAAACACTGCGTTGCCGGCGTCGGCGTCGAGCCGTCCCCACGTTTCGTAACCGAGGACGACGTCGGGCAGGTAACCGCCCGTTTCCAGGTCGAGTCCGCCAATGGAGGCGAACTGCAGCACCCCGTCCCGGTCGGTGACGGGGTGCTGCAGAGCGGGGTGCCGGATCGCCACGGAAGGCTCAGGCTCCCTTGGCGGCCCGGAAGCCGGCATCGAGGTCCGCCAGGATGTCATCGATGTGTTCAATGCCCACGGACAGCCGCACCAGCCCCGGGCTGACCCCGGCGGCCAGCTGCGCCTCGGCACCGAGCTGGCTGTGTGTGGTCGACGCCGGGTGGATGACCAGCGAGCGCACGTCCCCCACGTTGGCCACGTGGGAATGCAGTTCCAGTCCGTCGACAAACCGCTTCCCGGCGTCCACCCCGCCGTCGATCTCAAAGGACACAATCGCGCCGGTGCCGCGTGGACCATACTTGCGTCCGCGCTCAAACCAGGGACTGGATTCCAGACCCGCGTACGCCACCGAGACGACGTCGTCGTGCCCCTCGAGCCAGTTGGCGACGGCGACTGCGTTGGCGACGTGCCGCTCCACCCGCAGGCTCAGGGTTTCCAGTCCCTGCGCAATGAGGAACGCGTTGAACGGGGACACCGCCGAACCGAGGTCGCGCAGCAGCTGCACCCGGGCCTTGAGGATATAGGCCAGGTTGGCGCCCAGCGCACCGTTCACGCCCAGGTCCCGGGCATAGACCAGGCCGTTGTAGCTCTCATCGGGGGTGTTGAAGCCGGGGAACTTCTCCGGGTCGGCGGCGAAGTCGAAGTTGCCCGAATCCACGATCACCCCGGCAATGGAAGTCCCGTGCCCGCCCAGATACTTGGTGGCCGAATGCACCACAATGTCCGCACCCCACTCAATCGGCCGGATCAGGTACGGCGTGGCGAGGGTGTTGTCCACAATCAGGGGAACGCCGGCGTCGTGCGCGACGGCGCTGATGCCCTCCAGGTCCAGCACGTCCTGCCGCGGGTTGGAGACCACCTCGCCGAAGAACGCCTTGGTGTTGGGCTGCACCGCTGCCCGCCACTGCTGAAGGTCATCCGGGTCCTGCACAAACGTGGTGTCGATCCCGAACTTCTTCAACGTGTGCCGAAGCAGGTTGTAGGTGCCGCCGTACAGGCTGGGACTGGCCACGATGTGGTCACCGGCATGGGCTACGTTGAGCAGCGCAAAGGTTTCCGCTGCCTGCCCCGAGGCCAGCAGCAGCGCGCCGACGCCGCCCTCCAGGGAAGCGATCCGGTTTTCCACCGCTTCCTGGGTCGGGTTGCCGATCCGGGTATAGATGGGTTCCAGTTCGGCCAGCGCGAACCGGTTCGCGGCGGCCTCAGCGCTGGGAAACACAAAGGACGACGTCTGATAGATCGGCAGGGCACGCGCACCGGTGACGGCGTCGGGCTCCTGGCCTACGTGGATCTGGCGGGTTTCAAAAGACCAATCTGCACTCATGATGCTCCCTCATACCAGGGGCCGCACAACGCCGTCGTTCCGGTTTTGGGTACACGAACGTGCACACCGGAATTCCGGTAGGGCTGCGGGGCCCGCGCTTGCCGGACGCCCTCTTGGCGTACGGCCAGGTCTTCACCCGGGGCACCCCACCGCGGTTGGAGGGTTGCCGGCCAGCAAGCCGGGGCTATCTGCTGGCACTCATGACCTGCACCTATGAAAACCGATAGCCGGGCCCAGCGCAACCTTCATGACTTTGCGTGAAACCCGGTGGCGCCCCGATCCGCCGTTTCGCTTCCGCCGGCACTGAAATTGGCGGTAAGGAGGTCCTAAGTCGAGACGGTGGTCACAACGTGCCACAATGAGCCGCATGCGCTTGGATCATGTTTCTTACGCCTGTGAATCTGACGGTCTTTTGGCCACCACCGAGAGGATTGCTGCTGCCCTCGGCGCCGACTTCGTTAAGGGTGGCGTCCACCCCCGATTCGGTACCCGCAATATGATCCTCCCCCTGGCCAACAACCAGTACGTCGAGGTTGTGGAGGTGCTCAACCACCCGGCATCGGACAAGGCCCCCTTCGGCCAGGCCGTGCGCCAGCGCTCCGAATCCGGCGGCGGCTGGATGGGCTGGTGTGTTGCGGTGGATGACCTCTCACCCTTCGAAGAGCGGCTGGGCCGTTCCTCCGTGCCGGGCAACCGGAAGTTTCCGGACGGCCAGGAGCTGACCTGGCAGCAGATCGGCATCAACGGCCTGATTGCCGATCCGCAGGTGCCCTACCTGCTGCGCTGGGATGACGGGACCGAGGCACTGCACCCGTCCAACGCCATTCCCGGCATGCCCGGCTCCGTGAAGCTGAGCTCGCTGACCATTGCCGGTTCCGCCGCCCGGGTCAGTGACTGGCTGGGCACCCGTGTCGAGGAGCCGCTGGACGGCCTGGGAGTCACCTGGATCGCTCCGGCCGGCACACCGGGCGTTATGTCGGTAACCTTCGACACCAGCAAGGGTCCCGTCGAGATCTAGGGTCGGGTTTTCCTGCCGGGTTGGGTTTCTGCTGCCGGTTGGAAGCGGCAGCAGCAACCCAAACCGGTCGATTCCTCTAACCTGCCAAACTTTCCACAGTGCGCAACGGCACGCTCGCCGGAAAACCGTGCACGCCGTATGCCTGTATCCATGGATCAGGAACTTCTCTTTGCGGCCGACACCGCGAACGCCCTGGCTAAACCACTGGCGCTGCGCTGCGCCGCAGGCGAATTGGTGCGGATACGGCGGGGTGTCTACGTCGGTGCTGCTGCCTGGGCCCACATGCCCCGCTGGGAACGGGACCGCTTGCGGATTGTTGCGGCGCTGGAGAGCGGATCAGGGCCAAGGGTGCTGCTCCAGGAATCAGCGGCAGCAATGTGGGGGATTCCCGTCATCGGTTCCCCACCGGAAGTGCTGTTGCTTGCATCCGACAGCTCCCACGGCCGGCGCCGCGGCGGCCTGCGATGGACCAGACGGAAGCTCTTGGAACCACTGGCGTGCCGGGACGGTGTGCAGCTCACGTCCCGCGCCCAGACGGTCATCGATATGGCTGCCTATCTTCCTTTTGAGCAGGCCGTCCCGGCCATGGACCATGTGCTGCGGCCCGACCCGACCCGAGAGTTTCCGTCGCTCAGCAAGGACTACCTGCACGCCGTTGCGTCACGGCTTCCGGACCGGGCGAAGCACTCTCGAGCGGTGAGGGTCATAGATTTCGCCGATGCGCGGTCTGAATCCCCTGGCGAGTCTTTCTCTCGTGCAATTCTTCACAAGCACGGTTTTCCGGCTCCCGAGTTGCAGCACGAGTTCCGTTCCGCCGGTGGGCGCTTCCTTGGCCGTACCGATTTCTATTGGCCGGAGCAAAAGCTCGTGGGCGAATTTGACGGTGCTGTGAAATACGGGCGAGGCACTATGGCGTTTCCGGGTGGAAAGAGTATGCCGCCTTCCTGGGAGACGCTGACACGCGAGAAACAGCGTGAAGACGCAATCCGGGCGCGAGGCGTGCGGTTCATCCGCTGGTCCTGGAACGACGTCACAGGATCCCCTCAGGATCCGGAGGGGTTGGTCCAATGCCTGGTTCGTGCAGGTCTGCCACGGAAACGGGGCGGCAAATCTGCTGCCGGTTAGCGATTCTGCCCGCGCTTTACATATCTGCTGCCAGCTGTATACGGCAGTAGAAACGTCAACCGGTTGAATTTTCCCAAACCGGAGCGACTCCGGCGCAGGAGGGAGATACCGCACCGGTAAGTTGGTCCGAATGGAAAGAATCACGGCACCGGATGGTGTGCAGCTATGCGTGCAACTCGAAGGCGCCGGTGACCAGCCGCCTGTTCTGGTGCTTCCGGGCGGACCGTGCCGCGACCCCGCTTACCTTGTGGGCCTGGCGGGGCTGGCCGCCGTGCGTCCGCTTGCCGTTCTCCATCCCCGGGGAACCCCCGCGACCGGTGGACTGTCCCGCGGTTGGTGGAATGACGCGGCGGACGCCATCGCGGTTGCCGATGCGCTGGGCCTGCCCGGCTTCGATATCCTCGCCCACTCTGCAGGGACGCGCCTGGCCCTGGCGGCCGCTGCGCAGTTCCCCGGACGCGTCCGCTCAATGGCCCTGGTCACTCCAGCCGCAGCCTGGCTAACCGGCGCGGTGCACGACGGCCCTGATCTTGCCGCCCGCCGGTCCGAGCCGCTGGTCGACGCAGCCCTCACCTCGATGTCCGGGGTGCAGCCCGGCACGGAGGATGAGTTCCAGCATGCCCTGAAGGTGGAGGCCCCCGCCGGATATGCCCGCTGGGCAGCACCGGAGCGGCAGCACTCCGGCGTCGGGACGATGACCCTCGCCGCAGCATCGGCCTGGTTCAACCGGATCCCCGGCGACGCCGCCGCCCGGATCCTTGCCTCGCCGCAGCCGCCCACCTTGGTGGTGGGCGGCCAAGAGGACATCCTCTCCGGCGTCGGACCCGTCCGCGCGTATGCCAATGCCCTCGGCGCCGAGCTCGCATTCCTGCCCGACTGCGGACACTACCCCTGGATCGAGCAACCTGAAGCCTTCGTCCGGATCATGGAGGGCTGGCTGCGGATTCCCGCTGCCGGTTAGGGATTCTCCTGCCGGTTTGGGAAATCCCTCCGCTGCGCCGTGGCAGGGATTTCCCAAACCGGTCGATTTCTCTAACTAGGAACCGGCGGCGCGGATCAGCCGGGCGTTGAGCTCCCGCACCGTGCCGGCATCGATCTTCAGCACGGCCCGGTCATAGGTGAGCAGGCCGTTGTCCTCGTCCTCGACGTCCGTCAGCTGGGTGTAGACCGTAGCCGCCAGGCCGCGGGCAACCGCGGGTTCCATCTGCCGCAGCATCAGCCGCCGGTACGCCCGTTTCAGAGCCGCGCGGCTCCGGAAGCTGCGGTAACCGTGCTCCTTGGCGTTGAACGTGTGGCCCGGGATGCGCAGGCTGTAGCCGCCGTATTCGGACAGTACGACGGCGCGGCCGCCCCGCAGCCAGCCCTTCCGCAGCCGGAACGGCACCACGTAGACGTGCACGCTCTTCAGGTCTCCCCCGCCCTGGTCATGCCAGCCGCTGGCGTGGTCGATGGTGCGGGTGGGGTCCAGCCGGCGCAGCAGGTGAGCGGCGGCATTGGCGTCAAACTGGCCCCAGCCCTCGTTGAACGGAACCCAGACGGCCAGGGATACCGCGTTTTGCAGCAGTTCCACGGTGCCGCGCAGTTCGGCCAGAAACTCTTGGCGCCCCTGCTCGTCGTCCCGTCCGAAGACCAGGTACGCGTCGTCGCTGCGGTGCGGCGCCCCGGCCGCCGGCGGCCTGATCACCGAGTTCCGGTAGGTGCTGCCGCCGTTGACCAGGTCCTGCCAGACCAGGATCCCCAGCCGGTCGCAGTGGTAATACCAGCGCAGCGGCTCAATCTTGATGTGCTTGCGCAGCATGGTGAAGCCCAGGTCCTTGGCGCGGCGGATGTCTGAGGCGAGCGCCGCGTCCGACGGCGCCGTGTAGAGCCCGTCCGGCCAGTAGCCCTGGTCCAGCAGCCCGGCATGGAAGTACGGACGGCCGTTGAGCAGCAGCCGCTGCCGCCCCTTCGCGTCGGGTCCCATGCCGACGGTCCGCAGCCCGGTGTAGCTTTGCACCCGGTCCACTTCGCGGCCGCCGTCGAGCAGCCGCACCTCAACGTCGTACAGGAACGGGTCATCGGGGGTCCACAGGTGCGGGTCCGGCACGCGGATACGCGAGGGCACACCGGGTACGACGGCGGCCTCGGCCACGGTGCGTCCGCCGGCGGAGAGGGTAACGAGGGCGGTCAGGTCCGGGCCTCGGCCTTCCGAAACGTCCACCGATCCGCCTTCCCCTGCACCCGGCCCGGCACCGCCGTCGAGCAGCACCTTGATGTCCACAGACTCGAGGTCGGGGACCAGCGCCAGCCGCCCAACGCTGATCCGCGGCACCGATTCCAGCCACACGGTCTGCCAGATGCCGGACTGGGCGGTGTACCAGATCCCGCCGCGGTCCAGCTTTTGCTTGCCGCGGCTGTGGTGACCGGTGTCGCTGATATCCCGGACCCGGACCACAATTTCCTGCCCGGAATCCCCGGACTGCCCGTCCAGGACCAGGGCGTCGGTGACGTCCAGCGTGAACGGCAGGTACCCGCCCACGTGGCCGCCCACCGGTGTCCCGTTAACCGTTACCGTGCAGCTTTGGTCCACGGCGCCGAAGTGCAGCAGCACCCGCTCGCCGGCGAACCCCTCGGGCAGCCGGACCGTCCGGCGGTACCATAGCGCCTGGTCGGGCTGCAGCTGGCGGCCGACGCCGGACAGCGGGGCCTCCGGAGAGAAGGGCACCAGGATTTGCCCCTCCCATGTGTCCGGCGGCTGTTGCACCGCGGCGGGGGTTACGGCGTACTGCCAGTACCCGTTGAGGTTGAGGTAGCTCTCCCGGACCAGCTGCGGGCGCGGGTATTCCTGGAGCACCGCGTCCGGGTCCAGGGCCGATCCCCAGGCGGTCAGCAGTGTCACAGTGTCTCCATCTCCAGATGCCATTCTCAGTTGCCGATGCCGATGGCCGGGCCGAACAGCGCAAACCCGACAAAGCCCGTGATGTCCACCAGTGCGTGGGCAATGACCAGCGGCATCACGCGCCGGGTTTTGACATAGACCGCACCGAACAGCAGGCCCATCAGGAAATTGCCTATCCCGGGGCCGATGCCCTGGTACAGGTGGTAGCTGCCGCGGATCAGGGCGCTGGTGAGGATGATCGCCGGGGCACCCCAGCCCAGCTGCCGCAGCCGGGTGAACAGGTAGCCCACCACAACCACCTCTTCGAGCACCGCGTGCCGCACGGCGGAGAGGATGAGCACCGGCAGCGTCCACCAGTAAGTGTCCAGCGCAGCGGGAACCAGCGCGGTGGTGATCCCCAGCGCCCGGCCGGCCGCATACACGCCCAGGGTTCCGACGCAGATCACTGCCGCCAGCCCCACCCCCAGCAGGAAATCGCGCAGCGGCTTCTCGAAGGTGAACCCGATCCGGCGGAAAGCCGACTTACCGGGTTCAGTCAGCAGGAAGAGCACCAGCGCCACCGGAACCAGGGAGAAGAAGATCCCCAGCAGCTGGTACACCAGATCGAACCAGGGCTGCTCGTCCAGCACCGGATTCAAGGTGGTGGTCTGCCCGCCCAGGGGCGCTTCAGTCGCCTTTTCGATCAGCTCGACGACGGCGTAAACCCCGGACCTGCCCAGGGACAGTCCGAGCACAATCAGGATTTCGAAGACCAGCATCCGCCGGGCCCGGGGATCCAGTGAACCGGCCGGGGCGGAAGGGGAGGCAGCACGCATGGTGTCCATTCTGCCGGACGGAGTGCATGCTCCGCCCCGTGGCTCAGCGCACCTGCTGCCCGGCCCGCCACACCGCTCCCGTGAGCGGCATGCCGGGCCGGTAGGCCAGGTGAGCTGCGGAGGGCGCGTTCAGCAGCTGCAAGTCCGCACGGTGCCCGACGGCGAGCGACCCCACCGCCCGCTGCCCGTCCCGGTCTTTCCCGGTGTGCATCCGAAGGGCCAGGGCTCCGCCGAAGGTGGCGGCCCGGAGCGCTTCCTGAACGGTGAGGCCCATTTGCAGCACGGCCGTGGCCACGCAGAAGTTCATCGAGCTGGTGTAGGAAGTGCCCGGATTGCAGTTGGAGGCGAGTGCCACCTGCACGCCGGCATCCAGCAGCTGCCGTGCCGGAGCCAGTGGTGCACGGGTGGACAGGTCGCACGCGGGCAGGCAGGTGGCCACCGTTCCGGGGACACCGGGAGCACCAAGCCCAACGCCGTTCCATTGTGCCCACGTCCCGGCAAGGGCATCGATGTCCTCGTTCGTCAGGTAATTCACGTGATCCACGCTTGCCGCCCCGAACTCGACGGCCAGGCGCACCCCAGCACCGTGGCCCAGCTGGTTGCCGTGCACCCGCAGCCCCAGGCCGGCGTCGCGGCAGGCCTGCAGCACCCGGCGGGACTGGTCCTCGGTAAAGGCGCCCACCTCGCAAAAGACATCGGCCCACTGCACATACGGCAGCACGGCTTCGAGCATGCCGGTGCAGACCAGGTCCGTGTATTCCTCTGCATCAGCGCCGGCCGGAACCAGATGCGCGCCCAGGTAGGTCACCTGGTTCGCAACCGTGGACGCAATCCGGGCGTGCCGCCGCTCTTCCTCCACACCCAGCCCGTAGCCGGTCTTGGTTTCCAAATATGTAGTGCCGCCGGCTGCGGCCTCGGCAACGCGTGCCAGCAGCAGCCTGGTCAGCTCGTAATCCGAGGCGTCCCGGGTGGCGCCGGTGGTGACGGCGATGCCGCCGGCGGCGTAGGCCTCTCCCGCCATACGCGCCTCGAACTCCGCGCCGCGGTCCCCTGCAAAAACCAGGTGCGTGTGGGAGTCCACCCATCCCGGCAACCCCGCCCGTCCGCCGGCGTCGACCACCACATCAGCGGCCGGCGCCGCCGAGGCCGCACCGATCCAGCTGATCCGTTCTCCCTCAAACACCACGGCGGCATCCCGCAGCACGGAACCGTCCGCTCCTCGGGACTGGTCCTGGGTGGAGAGCTCGCCGATGTTGTTGATCAGTGTTGCTGCCGTGGGCTGGGTGGATGCGCTCATGAGTCTTTCGTGGTTGCGGCGGGTGGCGTGCGGTGCCGGGACGAGTCCACGGCGGCGACGGCGGCTGACAGCAGAACGGCCGGGTCGCCCAGGCGGGTGTGCAGCCCGTTCCGGGCCAGGATGCGGCCGCCGACGACGACGGTGTGCACATCCGCGGCCGTAGCGGTAAGTGCCAGCTGGCCCGCCTCCGAACCGGCGGTACGGATGGTTCGGAGATCCACTGACATCAGATCACAGGTTTGTCCGACGGCCAGCCCGGGCGACGGCCGTCCCTGCGCTTCTGCTCCGGCACGGGAAGCGGCAGTGTGCAAATCCGCCGGGGCAAAGCGGCCGCGTTTCCCGGAACGGAGGCGTTCCCCGTGTTCCAGCGCCCGCATCTCCAGCCAGGGATCCACGACGGCGTGCTGGTCGGTGCCCAGCGCGATCCGGGCACCCGCATCGCGCAGCTGTGCCGCGGGGCCGATCCCGTCAGCCAGGTCCGCCTCCGTAGTGGGACACAGAACCACAGTTGCGCCGGCATTGCCGAGGACCGTGATGTCTTCGGCACCCAGATGGGTGGCATGAACCGCCGATAGCCGCCGGGTCACCAGTCCGTGCTTGGCCAGCAGCAGTGCCGGGGTGAGTCCGGTGGCTTCTACACAGGCTTCGTTCTCGGCTGGCTGTTCGGAGAGGTGGATGTGCAGCGGCAGGTCCGCGGGAAGGTTCCGGGAGATCAGTTCCAGTTCCTCCTCCGGAACACCGCGCACGGAGTGCAGCGCAGCGGCAACGCTGACCTGTGCGGGATCGAATTCTTCCGCGAACGCTTCCCGGAGGGAGGCCAGCCGCTGCAGCCAGGCGGCGCCGTCGCGGTCACCGAACCGCAGCTGGCCCCGGGTGAGCGGCGCGCCGAACCCGCCGGCCAGATAACAGGTATCCAGAAGCGTCAGCCGGATGCCTGCGGCGACGGCTGCCCGTGCCAGGGCACGCTCCATGGCATGCGCCTGCCCGTAGGGGCTGCCGTCCGGCCGGTGGTGGACATAGTGGAACTCGGCCACCGAGGTCCAGCCGGTGACCACCATTTCCGTGAACACCGCCGTAGCAAGCTGCCCGTACAGGTCCGGGGTCAGTGTGGCGGCGGCCTCGTACATCTGCTCGCGCCAGGTCCAGAAGCTGCCCGTGCCGGCGTCGTGCGTGCGGCCGCGCAGGATCCGGTGGAAGGCATGGGAGTGGGCATTCGACGCCGCCGGGAACGTCACTCCGGCCAGCCGGCAGTCACCCGCGCGGGCCGGGACGCCGGTTTCGGAACGTGTCACTGTTCCCAAGGCATCGACCTCCAGCCGGACACCGCCAACAACGCCCCCGTTGATCCAGCCCTGCTCGCACCAGAAGGACGCCTGCCGGTCCGGCGCACTCACAGCAGGTCCTGCAGCACATCCGCCAGGGCCGCCGCTCCGGCGTCGGCGTCGGCCTCCTCCACGTACTCCTCCGGCGAGTGGCTGATCCCGGTGGGATTGCGGACAAACAGCATGCCGGCGGGCACGTGCCCGGCAAGGATCCCGGCGTCGTGCCCGGCGCCGGTGGGCAGCACGGGCGCCCCCGGCAGCGACAGCTCCAGGCTGCGCCGCAGTTCGGCGTCGAAGTCCGTGGTCCCGGTCCAGGATTCCCGGGACAGGGAAACGGTGCAGCCCTCGAACGCGGCGATCTTCTGCGCCTTGCCGTGGATGGTATCCACCAGGTCCAGCGCGGCGGCGTCCTGCGGGTGCCGGGCGTCCAGCCACAGATCCACCCGGGAGGCGATGACGTTGGTGCCGCCGGGCACGGGTTCGATCCGTCCCACCGTGGCCCGGGCGCCTTCCACGCCGGACGCGGCCTGCTGCACCGCGAGGATGATCTGCGCGGCGGCCACCATGGGATCTGCGCGGTCCGCCATCGCAGTGGTTCCGGCGTGGTTGCCCTGCCCGGTTATGCTCATCCGCCAGCGGCCGTGGCCCAGGACGGACCCGCCGACGGCGACTCCCGGACCGCCGTCGCCCAGCCCCCTGCCCTGCTCCACATGCAGTTCCACAAAGTCCCCGATGCGGGCAAGGGCCTGCCCGTCCCTGCCCAGCAGCTCCGGGTCCAGCCCGTTGGCGCGGGCTGCTTCGGCGAATGTGGTGCCGTCTGCGTCGCGCAGGTTCCGTGCCTTGTCGGGGTCGATCGCGCCGGTGAGCAGGCGCGAACCCAGGCAGGCCACACCGAAGCGGGACCCTTCCTCTTCCGGGAACACGGCAATGGCCAGGGACCGGCGGGGCTCGACGCCGCGGCTGCGCAGGATGTCGACGGCGGCGAGCGCCGAGGCCACTCCCAGTGGTCCGTCGAAGGCTCCGCCGCCGGGCACGGAATCCAGGTGGCTGCCGGTAACCAGGGCGCCTTCCTGCGGTTGCCCCCACCAGGCCCAGAGGATCCCGTTGCGGTCGGTTTCCACCGGCAGGCCGCGCCGTTCCGCCTCCACGGCAAACCACCCGCGCAGGTCCAGCTCCGCGGTGGAAAACACGGGGCGCGAGTAGCCGCCCCGGCGGGGGTCCCGGCCAACGTCCTGAATGGACCCAAGCAGGGAACTGACGCTGGGGATGTTCTTGTCCGTGTACCTATCCCTCATCGGCCCGGCCTATTCGTTCATGGGGATCCGGATACCGCGCTCCTCGGCAACCCGGTTCGCCTGGTCGTACCCGGCGTCGGCGTGGCGGATCACCCCGGTACCCGGATCATTGGTCAGCAGCGTTTCCAGCTTCCGGGCGGCCAACTCGGTGCCGTCGGCCACGCCCACCTGGCCGGCGTGGATGGACCGGCCGATGCCCACGCCGCCGCCGTGGTGCAGTGACACCCAGGTGGCCCCGGAGGCCGTGTTGAGCAGGGCGTTGAGCAGGGGCCAGTCCGCGACGGCGTCTGACCCGTCCGCCATGGCCTCGGTCTCCCGGTATGGGGACGCAACCGAACCGGAATCCAGGTGGTCGCGGCCAATGACGATCGGGGCGCTGACCTTGCCTTCGGCGACCAGGGAGTTGAACAGCAATCCGGCCTTGGCCCGGTCCCCGTAGCCCAGCCAGCAGATGCGGGCGGGCAGCCCTTCGAACTCGACGTGCTCCGCGGCGGCGTCGAGCCAGCGGTGCAGGCGGGTGTTCTCCGGGAAGAGCTCCTTCATGGCCGCGTCCGTGACCGCAATGTCCTGCGGATCACCGGAGAGCGCCACCCAGCGGAACGGTCCCATCCCCTCGCAGAAGAGCGGGCGGATGTAGGCGGGAACGAAGCCCGGAAACTCAAACGCACGGGCATAACCGCCCTGGCGTGCCTCGTCGCGGATGGAGTTGCCGTAGTCGAACACCTCGGCACCGGCGTCTTGGAAACCGACCATGGCAGCAACATGGCGGGCCATGGATTCGCGGGCCTTCTTGGTGAAGCCCTCGGGGTCCGCAGCAGCCTCCGCGGCCCAGTGTTCCACTGGCATTCCGGCCGGCAGGTAGCTCAGCGGATCGTGTGCGGAGGTCTGGTCCGTGACGATGTCCACGCTGATCTCCCCGGCCTGCTGCCGGCGCAGCAGTTCTTCGAAGACTTCCGCGGCGTTTCCCACCAGCCCCACGGACAGCGCCCGCTTCTCCGCCTTGGCTGCCATCACCTTGGCGACGGCGGTGTCCAGGTCCGTCTCCACCTCCTGCAGGTACCGCTTGCCGGCCCGGCGGCGGAGGCGGGTTTCGTCGACGTCGACAATCAGCACCGCTCCCCCGTTCAGGGTCACTGCCAGCGGCTGGGCACCGCCCATGCCGCCGCAGCCGGCGGTCAGGGTCAGGGTGCCGGCCAGGGTGGCGTTTTCATCCTTGAACAGTTTGCGGGCGACGGCGCCGAAGGTCTCGTAGGTGCCCTGCAGGATGCCCTGGGTGCCGATGTAGATCCAGGATCCGGCAGTCATCTGCCCGTACATCATGAGCCCCTCTGCCTCCAGCCGGCGGAACTCTGGCCAGGTGGCCCAGTCCCCCACCAGGTTGGAGTTGGCAATCAGGACCCGCGGCGCCCACTCGTGCGTGCGGAACACGCCTACGGGTTTGCCGGACTGGACCAGCATGGTCTCGTCATCCGCCAGCGTGGCCAGGGTGCGGATGATCGCGTCATAGGCTTCCCAGCTGCGCGCTGCCCGGCCGGTGCCGCCGTAGACCACCAGGTCTGCAGGCCGTTCGGCCACTTCGGGGTCCAGGTTGTTCATCAGCATGCGCAGGGGCGCCTCGGTCTGCCAGCTCTTGGCCGTCAGTGCGGTGCCGCGCGGTGCCCGGATCAGCCGGGTCGGATCGGAGGTGGTTGCCATAGCCCCGACCGTAACCGAGGGGGCCCGGACCGGGCGCTGCTCCGGCGGCAATGTCTGGGATACCAGACCTGTCCCGGCTGGACCATCGGCCGGTCCCGGCAGCTAGGTCCCGGCAGCTAGGTCCCGGCAGCTAGGCCCTGGCGGTGCCGCCCAGCCGCCGGGAAATTTCGGCAGCGCAGCGGGTTAGGCCCGGCAGGTGGCGTTCGGCCAGAACGGCCAGGCTGCCACCGGTTCCCTCCGCCGTTTCCCCGTCCGTCCGGCCAGCCGGAGCGTGGTCCCGGTTGTCTGCGGTCACGGTAACGCTGGCAACGGCGTGTCCGGCCCGGTCCAGCACCGGCACGGCAAGGGAGGAGAATCCCTCCGTAACCTCGTTCTCTTCCCAGGCATAACCGCGCTCCCGCATCTGTGCCAGCAGGCCGGGCAGGCCCGTTCCACCGGCGCGGGAGGAACGCACCGCCGCAGGATCCGGATACAGCGCCCTGAGCTGGGCACCGGTCATCTGCCCCAGCAGCGCCCTGCCGCTGGCGGTGCGGTGGGCCGGAAGCCGCACACCGGCGTCGGTCACGAGCGGTGGCTGCCGGGGCGCCCGTTCTTCGACCACATAGATCACATCGGTGCCCTGCAGCACCGCCAGATGCGCTGTAGCGCGGCACTGCGCGGCCAGTTTCCGCAGCGGAAACCGTCCGATACGCTGCAGCGGTGCCTGCCTGGCATAGCCGGTCCCCAACTCGTGGGCGGTGGCACCCAGGGCGTACTTACGTTCCTCGGGCAGGTGGACGGCGAAACCGTCCGCGGCCAGGGCGGCGAGCAGGTGGTACGTGGTGGACCGCGGCAGGGACAGGTCCCGGGCGACGGCGGCGGCGCTCACCGGCCCGGCCTGGGTACCCAGATAACGGAGGATGGCCAGGACCTGGGCCGCAGCGGGAACCTGGACGCGCGAATAGCTGGCGGACATGCGCCGAGTCTAGGGCAGCGTCTGGTATCCCAGAAACACAATCCTGCCCGGAGGTAGGCTCGGCACCGAACTGGTGCTGGGATAGAGGTGCCGGTACAGGCATGCTGGAACAGAGGTGCCGGGACAGGAATGCACCGGCAATGTGGATGACGGAGAGTTTTCTCCGCGAGGACGGAGATACATGGACATCATTTCCCGGGCGGCCGTTGAACTGGGGGCCGGTCCGCTGAGCGGCGGCGACATCGTGGCCGTGGCCCGCGGGGGCGCAGAGGTTGCCCTCTCCCCCGAGGCCCTGGCCGCGATGGCATCCTCACGCGGTGTGATTGAAAGCCTCGCCGCAGACGAGAAACCGCATTACGGGGTATCCACCGGTTTTGGCGCCCTGGCGGTCAAGCAGATCCCGCCGGAGCAGCGCACCCAGCTGCAGCGCTCCCTGATCCGCAGCCATGCGGCGTCGTCCGGTGCGGAAGTGGACCGCGAGGTCATCCGGGCCTTGATGCTCAACCGCCTCTCCACCTTGGCCACCGGCCGCACCGGCGTCCGCCCGGAGGTGGCGCTCGCCTATGCCGGTCTCCTGAATGCCGGGATCACCCCCGTGGTGGGTGAGTACGGCTCACTGGGATGCTCCGGCGACCTGGCGCCCCTGTCCCACTGCGCCCTGGCGCTGATGGGCGAGGGCGAGGTCCGCACCCGGGACGGCCGCCTGGTTCCCGCAGCCGCGGGTTTGGCCGAGGCCGGCCTGGAACCGGTCCTGCTGCAGGAAAAGGAAGGCCTGGCGCTGATCAACGGCACCGACGGCATGCTGGGGATGCTGACGCTGGCTATTGCGGACCTGCACCGGCTGCTGGCCATCGCGGACCTGGCGGCGGCAATGAGCGTTGAGGGGTTGCTGGGCAGCGATGCCGTGTTCGCTGCGGACCTCCAGGCGCTGCGGCCCCAGTCCGGACAGGGCGAGTCCGCCGCGAACATCCGGGCGGTCCTGGCCGGGTCGGCCCTGATCGAAGAACAGAAGACCGGCGGCTTCACCCGGGTGCAGGATGCCTACTCGCTGCGCTGCGCCCCGCAGGTGCACGGCGCGGCCCGGTCCACCCTGGGCCACGCCGAATCGGTGGCTGGCGCGGAGCGTGCCTCGGCCATCGACAACCCCGTGGTGACCGTGGACGGACGGCTGGAATCGAACGGCAACTTCCACGGCGCCCCGGTAGCCTATGTGCTGGATTTCCTGGCCATCGCCGTTGCGGACGTGGCGTCCATGAGCGAGCGGCGCACCGACCGTTTCCTGGACCGGTCCCGCAGCCACGGCCTCAACGCCTTCCTGGCCCATGATCCGGGAGTGGATTCCGGCCACATGATCGCCCAGTACACGCAGGCCGGCATCGTGTCCGAACTCAAGCGCCTGGCCGTGCCCGCGTCGGTTGACTCCATTCCTTCCTCCGCCATGCAGGAGGACCACGTGTCCATGGGCTGGGCGGCCGGCCTGAAGCTGCGCCGCTCCCTGGACGGACTGACCCGGGTGCTGGCCATCGAACTGCTGACCTCGGCCCGGGCCCTGGACATGCGCGATGGCGGCCTGGCCGCCCCTCGTTCGGCTCCTGCCGTTACGGCCGTGCGCTCTGCCATCCGTGCCGTGGTTCCGGGGCCGGGCCCGGACCGTTATCTGGCACCCGAGATTGAAGCGGTGCGGGTCCTGGTCGACGACGGCTCTTTGCTGGCCGCCGCGGAGGAACGGATCGGAGCCGGCCTGCTGTGAGCTGCTCCGCCGGGACTACGCTGGGCGGATGAATCAGGAACAGGAACAGACCCGCCGGCTTACCGCCCTCGTCACCGGTGAGGTGCAGGGAGTGGGATTCCGCTACCGGACCATGCAGCAGGCCACGCGGCTTGGCCTCACGGGAGTGGTGTCCAATAACCGGGACGGCTCGGTACTGGTGATTGCCGAGGGCAGCGGCCCGGCCCTGGACGGGCTGCGGGCATTCCTTCAGGGTCCCGAGGCGCCCGGGGCGGTAACCGGGGTGGAAGAACGGTTTTCCGAGGCCACCGCGGAATTCCGGGAGTTCCGGGCACAATAGGTTCCCGGCACCGGGCCTGCCCCCCCATAGGTAAGCCCAGGGAACCAAAAGTTAAAAGGAAAACGCCGGCAGACTTGGGGTTGGTTGGGGGAAACAACCCTAGTCTGCCGGCGTCCGGACCGGTCACTACTCGGTCCATTCATCACTCGCACCCTTATGAGGTACTAATTACGATAAGCGGCCCGTCTGGGTAGGTGCTGAAGAGAACCTGACAACTACCTGAGTATCCGAAGGGGTCCGGGACTGTGCTGCGCGCTTAGGCCGCCGAAACCAATTCGCGGAGCCGGGCCACTGTGGCGGCACGGTCCGGGGCTGCCGTGAGCCCGCAGGCCGGGGCGCCGGAAAGGCGCGGCAATACATCCTGCTGGGCGGTACGGATTCCCGGAACGTTCATCAGCGGCGCCTTCCCTGCGGCGGTTCCTGCGGAGCCGGTTGCCCCTCCTTTTACCGGAGAAGGCGCAGCGGACGCTTTGGCGTTTCCTGCA
Source organism: Arthrobacter sp. zg-Y750 (assembly GCF_020907365.1). Lineage (NCBI taxonomy): Bacteria > Bacillati > Actinomycetota > Actinomycetes > Micrococcales > Micrococcaceae > Arthrobacter > Arthrobacter sp. zg-Y750. The sequence continues at coordinate 177,835 of NZ_JAJJOC010000022.1, forward strand.
GCGGCACCGGATCCAGCACCTTTGCCGGCCGAACCGGACTTCTTGCCTCCGGTGGTCTTCTTCGGTGCAGTGTTTGCCGGGCTTCCGGCAGCGCGCGAAGCGGCGGGGCGGGACTTGCCTGCCTGGGCTTTCTGCGGCTGGGCGGGCTGCTTCGGGCCAGACTTCTTTTTGGTAGCGGACTTGTTGACCGCCGATTTGGTTGCGGTCTTGGCCGGCGCAACCATGGCAGCGGCGGCGACAGCGGACTTCTCTGCCACGGCGGCTGCGGTCAGGGCAGCGGTTCGTGCCGCGAGGGCTGCGGCCACGTCCAGGGCGTCTACATTCTGCGGCATGCGCACGGCGGGGCGGCCGGCAGGAGCTGCAGGCCGCAGCGCGGCCATGATTTCCTCGGTGGCAGACCGGGTGGTGTCAACGAAAACGGCTGCGGCGTTGTCTTCGGGAACGGTTTCAACGCGCTGGCGTGCCGCCCGGGTGACGAACCGGTAGATTGCCGAGACCACTACGAGCAGGGCACCGCCGGTGGTGTAGAGCAGGATCAGTGAGAAGGCCAGGGAGGTGGTGCCGCCGGAAAAGAACCCCAGCCCGATGACGGCCGCAATCAGCCACAGCGTACTAAGAATTGTCAGGATGGAACGGACCCGGATGTAGAGCGGACGCTGCTGCACACCAACGACTTTTGGCGGCAAGAATTCTGGCACTGAGACTGACCTTTCGGGCACTGATTTTGGAGATGTTCCGGAGTTTCGGCCGGAGAAGCTTGGTACTACAACTCTAGGCATCGATCGGCCGCCTAAAGACCATACGGGCGGCCCTTGGCTGATTCGTTACGTGCCAAGCAGTGAGATCTTCGTCACACTTTGTGCCGGGCGGGGCTGAGGGCCCGGGAGGCACTGTTTTCCCCGGCCGCAGCGCTGATGATTCCGGCTGCCAATTCGGCAATAGCGGACGATGTTTGGAAGCCGTAACCGCCCTGGCCGGCCAGCCAGAACAACCCCGGAACCGCAGCATCCCAGCCGACTACGGGCACGCCGTCGGCCGCTTCCGTCCGCAGCCCGGTCCAGGCCCGGAACACGGCCGAGATACCCATGGTGGTGACGCTGTTCACCAAGTCGATCAGGGCCTGCACGTCCTCCGGACGGTGCCGGGCGTCCTCCGGAACGCTGGGCTCGCTTTCCGACGGCGAGATCAGCACCCGGGTGCCTTCGGGCCGGTAGTAGAAGCGGTCAGCGGCGTCGGCCACCATGGGCGCTCCCGGCTCCAGCGGCCGTTCGACGTCGACGACGGCGGCCGTCCTCCGGTAGGGAGTGAGCCCCTGGGGGCGGGCCCCGAAAAGACCGGCGACGCCGTCGGCCCATGCTCCGGCTGAGTTGACCACCACAGGCGCGGTGAACCGTGTCTCCTCGGCCGAAACCATCCAGGCCCCGTCGGCCGCCCGGCGTGCGGCATCGACCCGCCGGCCGGTGACCACCTGTCCGCCGGCTGCCAGCAGGCGGGCGCGGTGGTACTCCAGCAGGGCATCTGTATTGCAGGCCACCGAGGTGGTGTCCAGACCTGCGGCCGTGAAGGATCCGGGCTTCAATTCCGGTGCCAGGGCCAGTGCCTCGGCGGGCATCACGGGATGCATGTGCGAGCTGGCCCGGTCCCGCACAGCTTCTTCATCGCCCACCAGCAGGAAGCTCCGGGGCGTGAGGATGGGCTGCGGCAGTCCGGCTTCGGCCGCCCGGATCAGCGCAAGCGTACGCAGGGTCAGGTCCTGGACCACCTGCGGTCCGTAGCTGGGGATCAGCTGCCGCGCCGAGCGGGAGGACGTGTGGTAGCCCAACGTGGGTTCAGCCTCTGCCAGCACCACGGCCGCACCGTGGCCGGCAGCAAGTTCTGCTGCCAACGAGAGGCCGGCGATCCCGCCGCCAATAACCAGGATGTCGGAGGTGAGGTGTTCTGCCGCTGCGGTCACGGGAGCCTTTCTGCTGCGTCGATCCGTTCCACGGTAATAAGGGTTGCGTCGTCCGCGCTCTCGCCGGTTTCACGCTGCCGGCGGCGCAGCTCCAGCAGCATCTCCTGCGCGGCGACGGCGGAGCGGCAGGCATGCAGGAAGCCGCCCGCACCGTCCACTATGCCCAGGTCCACTGCCCGCCACGCGCCGTCGGAGGCCAGGACAACGCGCCGGGGTGCGGGCAGCTGCACTGTGCGGGCATGCCGGGCCGCTTCCGGCTCCCGGCGGGCCACCCACAGCCGTCCGGGAGTGTTGCGCAGTTCCCTGTCCCGGATCAACTGCTCCCGTTCGCCTGCGGCATCGTCAAAGTGCAGCACCCGCAGGTCGGCGGGCTCGTGGGTGACGTGGACCAGGGAGTCGTCCTCGAGTTCCACCACCGCATGGCAGTCCGCCAAGGCCACGATCTCCACGCCGTCCTCGGTCAGCTGCGCCAGACAGATGGCTGCGGACGGGAACCGGGCCCGCTCCTCCCCTGCCACCTCCTGCGCCAGGGCATCCATCCGGGCCAGTGCATCGGCCAGCACCTGCTGCCCCGATCCGGCGCCGTGCCCGGCCTCCGGAGCCGCGGCGGCTTCGGTCAGCAGCAGATCCAGCCGGCGCGAATACCAGGAGGGGTCCGACGGTCCGGGCAGTCCGAGCTGCGGCAGCAGCGGCGTCGCACCGTCCACCACCCAGGCACTCGCTCCGGCATAACCGCAGATATCTTCCTGCACATGGCCGTCGCCCTCAATCGAAATGCGGACCGCGTTCCGCCAGGTCGCCATCTAGTCCGTCTCTTCGCGGTCGCCGGTGAGGATTTCCATCAGGGTTTCCGAGCCCACCAGGTTCAGGCCCGGGGCGTCGTCGGAGTTGGCCAGCAGGATGGTGGCAATGCAGATCGCCCAGCCCCGGGCGCGGTCCCAGATGTAAGGATCGGCTGCGTACTGCCGGCCCAGGGCGTTGCGGAACGCGGACCGGCCATCGGCGTCGAACACCAGCCAGGCGGTGGCCAGGTCGGTGGCCGGGTCCCCGGCGGTCATGTCCCCGAAATCAATGACCGCCTGCAGCGCCTCGTCTTTGGAGACGAGATTCGCGGCATGCAGGTCACCGTGCAACCACAGCGGCGGGCCTGGCCAGGCCGGGATCTGCTGTGCCTCGTCCCATAGCTCCCGGACCCGGGCCGCATGCGGGACCATACCGGAGTCCAGCCGCTGCAGCACCGACTCATACCGGCTGGAAAGCGGGCCGCCGCGGTACGGATTGCGCGGGTAGTCCGCCGGCGCCGGCCGGTGGAACGCGTTGAGGAAGCCGGCGAGCCCGGTGGCCAGGGCAACGTTGCGGTCCCGCGGCTGCAGGGAGACGTCCTGTCCGTCGAACCAGCGGGTGATGCTCCACGGCCACGGGTACAGCTCGCACGCCGTGCCGCAGAAGACGGGGGCCGACGTCGGCACCGGAACGTCCGCCGTCAGTTCCGGCAGCCAGCGCTGTTCGTTGGCGGTCAGTCCGACTGCGGACCGCCGGCGCGGGAGCCGGATGGCGTAGTCGGTGCCGAGCCGGTAGATGTGGTTGTCCCAGCCGCTGCCCTCCTGCCGGAGTTCCAGACCGGAGAGATCCGGACGCTGTTCCTGCACCAGCTGCCGGACCAGGGCGGGGTCGGCTGCAATATCGGCAGCGGGAAGGTTGGCCATGCCGCCAGAGTACCCGGCAGCTGTGTCGACGGTCACGTTGGTGACGCGGCCGCCGCATTCCTCCCGTTAACAAGACGGACCCCGGCAGGCGGGATGCCTGCCGGGGTCCGGAACGGATGGATACCGGGTGTTAGCCCTGTACGCCCAGGCGTTCCAGGATCAGTTCGCGCACCCGGCCTGCGTCGGCCTGGCCGCGGGTGGCCTTCATGACTCCGCCCACGATGGCGCCGACGGCCTGGACCTTGCCGCCGCGGATCTTGTCCGCGACGTCGGGCTGGGCCGCGAGGGCAGCGTCGATGGCTTCGAGCAGGGGGCCGTCGTCGGAAACGACGGCGAGGCCGCGCTTTTCGATGACTTCCTCCGGGGTGCCTTCTCCGGCGAGGACGCCGTCGAGCACCTGGCGGGCCAGCTTGTCGTTGATCTTGCCGGCCTGGACCAGGCGGTCCAGTTCAACGATCAGTTCCGGCGTGACGCCTACGTCCACCGGATCCACTTCGGCTTCCTTGGCCCGGCGGGCCACTTCACCCATCCACCATTTGCGGGCCACCTGTGCGGAGGCTCCGGCGGCGATGGTTTCCTCGATGGCCTCCATGACGCCGGCATTGACGACGTCGCGGAACTCGGCGTCGGAGTAGCCCCACTCTTCCTTGAGCCGCTTGCGGCGCTCGGCCGGCGGCTCGGGCAGCTGCGCCCGCAGCTCTTCGATCCATTCCTTGGACGTGACCACGGGAACCAGATCGGGCTCCGGGAAGTAGCGGTAGTCATCGGCGTCGGACTTCGGCCGGCCCGAGGTGGTGGAGCGGGTGTCCTCGTGCCAGTGCCGGGTTTCCTGGACAATCGTGTTGCCGGAGTCCAGGACGGCGGCGTGGCGCTGGATTTCGAAGCGGACAGCGCGTTCGACGGCGCGCAGCGAGTTCACGTTCTTTGTTTCGGAGCGTGTGCCGAACTTTTCCTGGCCGTACGGGCGCAGCGAGACGTTGGCATCGCAGCGCACGTTGCCGCGTTCCATCTTGGCGTCGGAAACGCCCAGGTTCTTCACGATTTCCCGGATGGCGGCCACGTAGGCCTTCGCCAGCTCGGGGGCCCGGGAACCGGCGCCTTCAATCGGCTTGGTGACAATCTCCACCAGCGGCACACCGGCGCGGTTGTAGTCCACCAGCGAGAAGTCCGCGCCCTGGATGCGGCCTGCAGCGCCGCCCATGTGGGTCAGCTTGCCGGCGTCCTCTTCCATGTGGGCACGCTCAATCTCGACCCGGAAGACGGTGCCGTCCTCCAGCTCAATGTCCAGGTAGCCGTCGTACGCAATGGGATCTTCGTACTGCGAGGTCTGGAAGTTCTTGGGCGTGTCCGGGTAGAAGTACTGCTTCCGGGCGAAGGTGCAGGATTCGGCGATCTTGCAGTTCAGCGCCAGGCCGATCAGGATCGAGTACTCAACGGCCTTTTTGTTCACGACCGGCAGCACACCGGGCATGCCCAGGTCCACCGGGGTGACGGCCGTGTTGGGCTCGTCGCCGAAGATGTTCGGGGCATCGGAGAACATTTTGGTTTTGGTGTTCAGCTCCACGTGGACCTCGAACCCCAGCACCGGATCGTACTTCTGAATGGCCTCTTCGAAGGACAGGGTTTCATCCTGGATGTGGACGGACATTTACTTCACTCCTCCGAGTACGGGTGCCTGGGCCAGCAGCGGACCGCCCCACTTCTGCTCCAGCATGCCCTCAAGGGCGGCGCCGGCGCGGTAGAGGCGGATGTCTTCACGGGCGGGGGCCAGGAACTGGATACCGACGGGCAGTCCGTCGGACAGGCCGCCGGGAATCGAGATGCCCGGGACGCCGGCCATGTTGGCCGGGATGGTGGCGACGTCGTTCAGGTACATGGCCAGCGGATCGTCCAGCTTTTCGCCGAGCCGGAAGGCCGTGTTGGGCGAGGTGGGGGAAATCAGCACGTCGGCCTGCGCGAACGCGGCGTCGAAGTCGCGCTGGATCAGGGTGCGCACCTTCTGGGCCGAACCGTAGTAGGCGTCGTAGTAGCCTGCGGACAGGGCGTAGGTGCCCAGGATGATGCGGCGCTTGACTTCGTCGCCGAAGCCGGCGGCGCGGGTGGCACCCATAACGCGTTCAATGGTCAGCGGCGGCTCGGCGGGCAGCTCGCGCATGCCGTACCGGACGCCGTCGTACTTGGCCAGGTTCGAAGAAGCCTCGGACGGCATGATCAGGTAGTAGGCGCCCAGTGCGTACTTGAAGTTGGGGCAGGAAACCTCGACGATTTCCGCTCCCGCGTCCCGAAGCATGTCCAGCGATTCGTTGAAGCGGGCCTGGATGCCTGCCTCGTAGCCTTCACCCTGCAGTTCCTTGATGACGCCGATGCGCATTCCGGCGACGTTGCCGTTGCGGGCGGCGTCGGCCAGGGAACCCACGGGGTCCGTCAGGGATGTGGAGTCGCGGGGGTCGTGGCCGCCGATGACCTCCTGCAGCAGGGCGGCGTCAAGCACGGTGCGGGATACCGGGCCGATCTGGTCCAGCGAGGAGGCCATGGCGATCGCCCCGTAGCGGGAGACGCCGCCGTAGGTGGGCTTGACGCCCACGGAGCCGGTGACGGCGGCCGGCTGGCGGATGGATCCGCCGGTGTCGGTGCCCAGCGCCAGCGGTGCTTCGAAGGCGGCGACAGCGGCTGCGGATCCGCCGCCGGATCCGCCGGGGATCCGGTCCAGGTCCCACGGGTTGCGGGTGGGGCCGTAGGCGGAGTGCTCCGTGGAGGAGCCCATCGCGAACTCGTCCAGGTTGGTCTTGCCGAGCATCGGCATCCGCGCGGCACGGATCTTCGAGATGACCGTGGCGTCGTACGGGCTCATCCAGCCCTCGAGCATCTTGGAACCGGCCGTGGTGGGCTGGCCCTTGGTGACAATCAGGTCCTTGATGGCAATGGGCACGCCGGCAAGTTCGTGCAGCTGCTCGCCGGCGGCGCGGGCCTTGTCGACGTCGGCGGCTACCTGCAGTGCCTCGTCCGTGTTGACGTGCAGGAAGGCGTTGACGGCACCGTCCACCTCGCTGATGCGGTCCAGGTGCGCCTGGGTGACCTCGACTGCGGTGACCTCGCGGGCGGCCAGCTTAGCGGCCAGCTGCGCGGCGCTCGATGTAATCAGTTCACTCATGGAAGCTTTTACTCCTCATCCAGGATGGCAGGGACCTTGAAGCGGCCGGCGGCATTGTCGGGAGCGCCGGACAGGGCTTCGTCATTGGTCAGCGTCTGCCCCACAACGTCCTCGCGGAAGACGTTGGTCAGCGGGATGGGGTGGGAGGTTGCCGGGATGTCTTCGCCGGCAACTTCGCTTACGGATTTGATCGAATCCACGATGACATCGAGTTCGCCGGCCATCTTGTCCAGCTCGTCGTTGGTCATCTCAATGTGGGCCAGCCGCGCCAGATGCGCCACAGCCTCACGATTGATCTCAGACATGAGTCTCCCATGCGTCTTCTAAAGGAACGTTTCGGTATGAAACCGGTATCCGTTCCAGTCTACGGCGTTCGGCGGCCGCCCATGGAGGCCGCCGCCACACACTCCCGTACAGCCGATGCTGGGTCGGGCTCATCTCCCGTACAGCAGATGCTGCGTCGGGCTCATCTCCCGTACAGCAGATGCTGCCTGGCGGGGCCGTAGCCCGCATCAGCTGTACACAAGGCACCGCATCCGGCACCGCCCGTCCGCCCGTCCGCCCGTCCACCGGATACGCGAAAGCCGCCCCCCGCCGTCGGGCGCTGGAGCGGCTGGCCCCGCGGGCAAGGACGGTTAGACAGCCTTGCGGAAGACCCAGAGAATGTAGTCTTCGCCGGGAACGGTCCAGTCCCGCTCCGGCACCCGGACAAAGCCCAGGGACAGGTAGAGGGCGTGGGCGTTCAGCATGGTGGTCATGCTGGTCAGGCTCACTGCCTCGATGCCGTCCTTGTTCCGGGCGTAGTCGATGATGGCGTTAACCAGGGCGCGGCCCACTCCTCCGCGCTGCACGGCGGGGTCGACGGCGAGCATCCGGAATTCCAGCTCGCCCTCAATGGCGATGTCGGTGTAGGGCTGGCCGGCGTAGGTGATGGCCGCGGAGGCTGCCACCTTTCCGTCCCGTTCCGCCACCCACAGTTCGGTGTGCTTGGCGCGGTCCTCGACGTTTTCGAGTTCCTTGACGTAGGGGTTGTCGGCCTCGATGTGATTGCCGTGCAGGTAAGCCTCACGGGTGATCCGGCGGATATCTTCAAAATCAGCCTCGGTGGCAAGCCGGATGGTGATGCTCATGCGCGTTACGAATCCTTACGTCTCTAGTTGAAGTGCACGTAGATTCTACCCTCACCCCGCTTCGTTTCCGGACCGGGGTGAGGGCACGCACATCACTGGAAAACGCCTGTATCCGTTAGCGCGGGTTTACCGGTTGCTCGCCGGTTGCTTACCGGTTGCTCACCGGCGGCGGGCGGCGGCGCAACTGACGCAGAAACGCGTTTCCGGACGGATCTCCAGCCGGGCCGCCGGTATGGGATTTCCGCAGCGTTCGCAGATACCGTAGGCGCCGGCGTCCAGCCGAACCCTGGCATCGAGCAGTTCGATCAGCGACGTTTCCGCTGCGGCCAGCAGGGCCACTTCGTTGGCGCGTTCCACCGAAACGGTGGTGCCTTCGGGGTCATGTTCGTCGTCGGCAGGGATGTCCTTTGCCGCCAACGTCACTTCCCGGATGACCGCGTTCAAGGTGTCGATCTGTTCACGCGTCCGGTCGATGCGTTCATCGATCAGGGTCGCGAAATAGGCGGTGTCCAGCTCCGGCGGTGTTTGCACCCGAGGCAGTGCCGGGGCGGACACGGGCTCCGTCCGCACGGTTTTCCGCGGAGCGGTGGTTGTTTTGCGGGGCACGGGGTACCTCCTGTGAGTCGATGCTGCACGGGATGCGTCGCATAGATTATCCGCGCTTCGGCTGGGAAACCCGGCCTGGGGAGAGTGGTCTTTCCTCAGGGCTTAATCCCGGTAGGCTTCCGGCTATCCGGAGGAGGAACAAGGGGATCCATGGTTGACGCACACTACAACGAGCCGCGCCTCGTTGCGCTTTACGACGAGGACAATGCCGGCCTCAAATTCCCGCCCGCGGATCTCCTGGAACGGCTGCTGCAGGAAGCCGGCTTCAGCTCCGCGGACTGGTACGGGGACTGGGACGGCAGCCCCTTTATGGAAGCGACGAGCCGGGAGACCATCATCGCAGCCCGGTGCCAGACGGCTGCCGAAACCACTAAGCGCGTCCGGGGAACCGGATAGGCCATCATGGTGCCATGACCGCGACTCCCTCCGGCCCCCGCTGGCCCGTCATCACACCCCGCCTCACCATCCGACCCGCCGAAGCCGAAGACCTGCCGCGCATGTTTGACTACCGGCGGAAACCCGAGGTCGCCCAATGGATGACAGCCCAGCCCACGGACGTGGACGCCTTCGTGGAGCGACTCCGGCAGCCGGAACATTTGGCAGCCACCTTCGCCGTGGAACAGGCCGGAACCCTGATCGGTGACCTTTATCTTGCCCGCCAGGACGCATGGGCGCAGCAGGAAGTCGAGGAGTTGGCGCGCAACACACAGGCGGAGATCGGCTACGTCATTGCACCGGAGTTCGCCGGGCGGGGGTATGGGAGCGAAGCCGTGGCCGCACTACTGCGCGTCTGCTTTGAGGACCTGGGCCTGCGCCGGGTGGTGGCGGAGTGTTTCGCCGACAACACCGCGTCCTGGCGGGTCATGGAAAAAGCGGGAATGCGGCGTGAGGGGTGGTCCCGCCAGGGGTCCCTCCACCGTTCGGGGCGCTGGCTGGATGACCTCCGCTACGCGCTCCTGGCCGATGAATGGCGCGCATCCCGGTCCGGCGGAAGTGCCGTGGCGGAGCCACCCCGCCGCACTTAGCCGCCCCGCCACACTTAGCCCAGCAGCGCAGCTCCGGCCGTCGTGAAGGCAGCCTCGCGTTCGGCATCGTTGCTCGGCTTCGCGGGCCGCTGCACCGGCACACCGGCTTCCTCGGCGACCAGCGCCCCGGCGGCGTAGTCGTATTCATTCAATCCGCGCTCGGTGTAGGCATCCAGCGTCCCGTCGGCAACCATGCACAGGTCCAGCGCCGCGGAACCGAGACGGCGCACGTCCGCGAACTGTCCGGCCAGGCCCGGCAACGCGGCATACTGCTCGTCGCGCACAGAGGCGTTGTAGGAAAACCCGGTACCCAGCAGCTTTCCAACCCGCTCCGGATCCGGTCCGGTGAGTTTCCGGACGGTGCCGTGCTCAGCGAGCCATGCACCGTGCCCACGGGCGGCATAATAGACGCGCACCAGCGCAGGGGCGTGGACGACGCCGGCCAGCCACTCGCCGTCGTCGTTCACCGCTGCCACGGAGGTGGCGTAGTAGACGATGTTCCGGATGAAGTTGGTGGTGCCGTCCAGCGGATCGATGGACCACCGGATGCCGGAGGAATGGACCGGGACCGCTGCTTCCAGCTCCTCCCCCGTCACCACATCCTGCGGGCGCAGGCGGGCCAAAACCTCGCGGACGGCCACCTCGGCGGCGGTATCGAAGTCCGTGACCCAGTCGCCGTCGGCGCTTTTGTTCACCGGGTTCAGCCCCGCCGCGGAACGCCGGGCCAGCACCGCAGCTCCGGCAGCGGCGGCCTCGCGGGCCACTTCCAGCAGTTCCAGCGGATCAGCGTCGTCCGGCAGCGGGCTCATTCGGACCCTTCCTCCAGTGCTTCGGCGGCGTTCCCGTCACCGGGCTCTGAACCGTCCAGCGGCACGGAGCCTTCGGCCAGCAGCGTCCGGAAACCGTCTTCGTCAATTACCCGCACACCCAGGGCTTCGGCTTTCTCCAGCTTGGTGCCGGCGTTTTCCCCGGCGACCACGTAGTCGGTTTTCTTCGAGACCGAGCCGGAGGCCTTTCCGCCGCGGGTCAGGATGGCTTCCTTGGCCTCGTCGCGGCTGAAGTTCGGCAGGGTGCCGGTGACGACGACGGTCAGGCCCTCCAGCGTGCGGGGCATCGATTCGTCGCGCTCGTCGGCCATCCGCACCCCGGCTGCGGCCCAGGCGTCCACGATCTCGCGGTGCCAGTCCTCGGCGAACCACTCCGTTAGCGCGGCGGCGATGGTGGGGCCGACGCCGTCGACGTGTGCCAGCTGCTCTTCGGTGGCAGCGCGGATCGCCTCCATGGACCCGAAGGCCCCGGCGAGCGCACGTGCCGCCGTCGGGCCCACATGCCGGATGGACAGCGCCACCAGAACTCGCCACAGCGGCTGGGTCTTGGCCTTTTCCAGCTCCTCGAACAGCTTGCGGGTAGTGGCAGAAGGAACAGACGGTTTCTTGGCGGTGCCCTTGGTGTAGAAGTACGGGACCAGTTCGGTGCCGTTCACCACGCCCTTGACCCGCTTTGGCCGTTCGATCCGCACGTCCGCCAGGTCCTCGACTTTCAAGTCGAACAGGCCGGCCTCACTGGTCAGCGGCGGGTTTTCCGGCTCGGCGGGCGAGGTGAGCGCAATCGCCGCCTCCCAACCGAGCGCCTCTATGTCGAAGGCACCGCGGCCGGCCAGGTGGAACACCCGTTCGCGCAGCTGCGAGGGGCAGGACTTGGCGTTGGGGCAGCGGATGTCCACGTCCCCTTCCTTGGCCGGCTTCAGCTCGGTTCCGCAGGAAGGGCAGTGCGTGGGCATCACGAAGTCGCGAACCGGCGGATCCTGCGCGTCGCGGAGGGCGACGACGGGGCCAACGATTTCGGGGATCACGTCGCCGGCCTTGCGCAGCACCACAATGTCGCCGATCTTCACGCCCTTGGCCTTCACCACGTCCTGGTTGTGCAGAGTGGCCATCTCCACGGTGGAGCCGGAGACGAGCACCGGCGTCATGATCCCGTACGGGGTGACGCGTCCGGTGCGGCCCACGTTGACGCGGATGTCCAGCAGCTTGGTGTTCACTTCCTCCGGCGGGTACTTGTAGGCCACGGACCAGCGCGGCACCCGGGAGGTGTTGCCCAGCGCGCGCTGCAGTCCGAAGTCGTCCACCTTGACCACAATGCCGTCAATCTCGTGCGAGAGATCGTGCCGATGCTCGCCGTTCTCGGCAATGTACTTGAGCACTTCTTCGTAGGTGTCCAGCACCTTGTAATAGGGCGACGTCGGCAGGCCCCACTGCTTGAGCAGCTCATAGGTTTCGGACTGGCTGGCCGCACTGAGGCCTTCGCGGGCGCCGATACCGTGCACGTACATGCTCAGCGGGCGGCGGGCCGTGACTTCGGGGTCCTTCTGCCGCAGGGAACCGGCGGCGGCGTTGCGCGGGTTGGCGAACGGTGCCTTGCCCGCTTCCACCATGGTTTCGTTCAGGGCCGCGAATTCCTTTGAGGGGATGAAGACCTCGCCGCGGATTTCCATTTCCGCCGGCAGGTTTTCGCCCTTCAGCGTGCGCGGGATGGACGCGATGGTGAGCACGTTGTGGGTGATGTCCTCACCGGTGGTTCCGTCGCCGCGAGTGGCGGCGCGGACCAGTTCGCCGTTGCGGTAGAGCAGGTTGACGGCCAGGCCGTCGATCTTCAGCTCGGTGAGCCACTTGATCTTGGCGTCCGGGGCAATGTTGGCGACCGACGCTTCCGCCTTGCGGACCCAGGCGTCCAGCTCGTCGAGGGAGAAGACATCTTCGAGGCTGTACATCCGCTGCAGGTGTTCCACCGGGGCGAAGGCCGCGGATACCTCGCCGCCCACTTCCTGGGTGGGTGAATCGTTGGTGACCAGCTCCGGGTGCAGCGCCTCGATTTCCTCCAGGCGGCGGTAGAGCGTGTCGAACTCAGCGTCTGAAACCAGGGGCGCGTCTTCGTTGTAATACGCGAACCGGTAGCGGCGCACCTGCTCTGCGAGCGCCTGGTATTCCTCGCGCAGGTCCCCGGCGGGCGGGGTGTCGGTGCTGACCGACTCGACGGCGGCTTCGGTGTCCGTGGTTTCCGGGGATGTCTTGGCTGTGCTCACCTAACCAATCTTGCCGTATACCGTCCGGTTGCGGGAGTTGCGTTGCACGCCGTCGTTGGCTGGCGACGTCTGTGTCGCAGCGAGTCCGGACTTGCCAGCTACGGGACATTCTCAGGTTGGAGCGTTCTTCCGCCACGAGACTTCAGACCTAATGCCGTGGACCTTCTCAGCCGGGAGCCATCCAAACACACTGGATCTCTCAACCGGCTCATCATAGAAAGTGGTAAACCCGTAAGCGCTCACCAGCCGGCGCCGCTCCTCCGGCGGCAGCGACTCACCGGAGATGGCAGCAAAATTCCCGTCAGGGTCCTCAGCGAGAAGCTCAATCTCCCGCCCGAGACCCAAGTCCCCCATCGCCCGAACGGAATGAATATCCGTGACCTCGTCAGCGGGAACCTCAAGCGAGTGTCGAACACCGGGTGTTGGGAAACTTCCCCTGTCGTAGATCGTCAGCCAACCCGCACCAGGGGCATCACCGCCATACTTTATGAGGAAGAGCATTCCGTCATCCGGATCCGGTGAATCTAGTTCAACTTCCTGCCCTTGCCACGTACCGTACGACCCGGACAGCTTCTTTCCGCTGGAGCTCCACATAGGACCGAGGCTACTTTATTGTTCGATGGACCGGCCCACGGGTCCCACCGTGTCGGCCGTCATCCGCCGTTTCCACGGTCCAGGAGCTTTACCCGCCGCGTCCGTCCTTTGCCGAGCGGGATATTCCGCTCCGTCCAAGGAACCAGTATCTGGGTTGGCCGGATTCATCAAATTGCGGCGAGGGAGACCATTCCGGACCTGTCGGAGCCCACTTGTAGGGTGAGCTCCATCTGCACCAGTTGCAGGGGCACCAACGCGGAGGTGAAACATGGGTAAATCATCAAAGCCGTCAAAAGAATGCGCTTGCTAAGGCCGGATGCCAACATTCGGACCCACTCAGCGACCGGACCTTATCAATGTGTGGGACAGTAATTGCCGACCGAGTGACCGGGGAGATTTAAGGAGTCATGAGCACATTTACTCGTGTCCCTTGATTTTTCGTTTTCTCGCTTTGGCCATGGTTATCGGAGTTCTTAGGTCCTGGAACGGTTTGCAGGACCGGGAAGGGTATTTTGCCTTGCTCCGTTCATCGACGAACAGAAGAAAACCGGCCCTATGCCCAATCTCAAGCGACGACTAAAGAACCTCCGGGAACCCACGAATGCCATCATTGGCCTCATACGGCTGATTCTTGAATGGTGTAACCTATCGAATTGCTCTCCTACGAACATGGGATTCGTCGTAAGTCATCGTCTTTGGGCCACACCACTTCAGATTTAAAATCGTGGACCAGCTCGACGGGAAGCCATCCCAGGACACTTGTACGCTCCACCGGATCACCCGGACGGACCTCGAATCCATATTGCGATAGCAACCTCTTCTTATCCGAGACCAGGTTTGCCGCACTCGCCTCAACAGCAAGATTTCCCTTACCATCTTCGGCGAGGACAAATACCCGGCACCGGGAACCGAAAATTCCCTCCGCGGAGACGGCATGGATATCCTTGACCTCATCGGCCGGAACGAACCGTATATGCGCCACGGGCGGCCTCCCGAAGGAGTGGGCCCCGGCCTGAGTCACCCATTCAGGACCCGGGGAGTCCCCGCCCGCACGCTCAAGAATCAACGTTCCATCCGCAAGAGGCGCTGTCTGGCGCAGTTCAAATATTTTCCCTTTCCAAGTGCCGTAAGATCCGGTCAGTTCTCTCCCATCGGAAAGCCACATGTTTAGAGACTAATCCAACGGTTACCCGCAAGAGAGTAGATTGCCGCCAGCACCTCATTGCCATTCCGGTCTATCCGCGACATCTCCGCACGGTCCTGGAAGGTCCTTATGAGTCATTGTCCTTCCGCCACGAAACCGAGGATTTGATATTGCTAACAAGGGCTGCCGGAAGCCACCCAAACGCCGATGACCGGGTAACCGGCTCATCAAAATAGGTGTGGAAGCCGCATTCCATAATGAGCCACTCTTTTAATCCAAGGTCGTTGGCAGAAGCTGCGAGTCTTCCGTCCCTGGCCTCGGCAAGGATTGTCACAGTGCCCCGCGAGCCCAATTCGCCGGTAGTTGTTACGGCATGAATATTCGAAACCTCGTCGACCGGGACCTCGAGCGCGTGCCTTATGCCCGAGATTGGGAACCGGTTCCCAAGGTCGATGGTCATCCACTCCGGCCCTGGCGCTTGTCCGCCGTACTTGACTAGCAGCAACATCCCGTCGACAGGGGCAGTCGAATGTAATTCAGCTTCCTGGCCGTTCCAAGTGCCATACTTGCCGGTAATTTTCAGGCCGCTAGAACTCCACATAATTACAAGTTAATTCATCGAGGACCGACCCGGGGTTTCCACGTCGGTGTGTCCGGGCGCCGTCTGGCCAGGCGCCGAAGTGCCGTCGTCGGGCAGGGTCTTGGGGTTGTCGCCCTTGGGGTCGGCACCGGCAGGTGGGCCCAAGGGACCTTGCCCTTCGTGGACGCGGTCTTTAGCGAGTCGCGTGAATGAAAGCGGTCCCGGATCAGGCCGAAGCGTCCCATATCAGCGTCTGTGTCGGCCTCCAACAGTGCCGAACACATCCATGAGGAAGACCGAATCGATCCCTGTCCTACCCCTAGCCCACCGCCGGCTTGAGCCGGTTCTGGAACATCTCCACATCGGTCACCGCAGACTCCGGCTGGACGGTCCAGTACACGCCGGCGTCGGCCTTGTTCAGGCCCAGCGACTCCGCAACATCGGCGTTGTGCCCGGTGTAGAAGAGACGGAAAACCCGGCCCCCGCCGTCGTGCGCCACATCCGTGATCCGGAACGGCTGCCCCTGCCACCGGCACACCGCATTGACCTCGAACAAGTCATTCAATTCCGAGAGCGGCACCTCGCGACTCCAGCACCCGCGCATCGTATGCCGGAATCCGGTAATCTCGGCCGGCGGTTCCGACGCCGCGGCCAGCACCGCCTTGTCACCCACCACATCGGCCGGGAACTGGAAACCGTCCCAGACCGCCACCCAGCCGATCACGGTCTGCGGGGAGGTGTGCCGGGGAGTCGAGATGTCCGACCCGTCCAAGACACCCCACCCCGAAGCGACATCTATATACATGGCCAGCAACTGCTCCTGCTGCCCCTCCCGGATCCGCCACAACTGCGCACGCGGCGGAATCCGGCACTCATCCAGGAACCACACCGGGGCCACTCCCCCGCCCCAGCGGGCAAACCCGGTCCCGGTAAACGGCGGCCGGTCCACAAACTCCGGGGCCATCGCCGAATGCACGTACACCGACGGCGGCGCCTCGAAGCGCAGCACGTCCAAGTAGTCCGCCGCCGGGTCCCACGGAGAGCCGGGGAAACCCAGCCCGTGCGCTTCATACAGTTCCCGGGGCGACTTCACCTGCGCGACGTCGGCGGCATTCAGGACAAACCCGGCGATCGAGTCGCGGTTGGCCTCCACCATCGTGCGCACATGCGCCGGGCTGAGCGGTTTCTGAAAAATCACGAGACTCTGCTTCCTGCTGCCCTCGGGCAGCGATAAGTGCCGACGAAACCTACTTCTTCAAGTCCTTTTCAACCATCTGGACATCTTCCAGATCCTCCCAGCGGAAAGTCCCGTGATACTCGATCCGGTCAGCCTTGACAATCTCTGGGATATCTCCCCGGTCAATCCTGGCCTGCTGAGCCGGATGCGGCGCCACCCGGGCGTGAACGACACCGTCGGCATACTGGACGATGCCAAGCTCGTTGCCCTTCCACTTGGCCGTCACCGTGACTTTGACCAAGCGGTCAAGCTCGTCTTCGGGCACATCCAGGAACCAGTACCTGGGGTGGCCGGATTCATCCGTGTGCCGTGAGGGAGACCACTCTGCGCTCGGCGGCTGCAGATCATACGACGTGAGCGATGCAACCTCACGAGTGAGCTGGGCGGAGAACCATTCTCCCCGCCATACCCCGTAATACTGCGGGACACGCATCCCATTAGGCAGTCTCTCCGTCGGACGATGCTGTGCCACTCTTTGCACCCTTTCGCGCCTTTATTGCTATGGATTCCAACAGCATTCTTAAATTAGCCACCGGAACCCGCGACTCTTCGCCACATCCCTCTCGCTCCATTTGCGCCCGGCATGTCCTTATCGAAAATGGCAACCAGGACGCGTTCCCCGGTTTCATTGATTTCCCATATTACGTCGCCATGGTTATATGGCACCCCTGTTCCCTGTCGGACTGCGTACTCCGGAATGATCTTGGAGTGATCGACCGTGCTCCCGGTCCATCCATGGCCGGTATTGGGCCACGGATCCTGCTTTTCGTGAGGCTCGGGGTAAGGTCGTCCAGTGGGGTCGGCAGCCTCGAGGCCATGGCGCCGCAACTCATCCTGGCCTCTGCCGTCCGGAATCTGAATGTCATCCAATCCCTTGCCTGCTCGGAACTGGACGGCGTACACCGGTTTGTCATTGTTGGGAAGATACTTTGTGTTCTTGTAGTCAAGCCGCAAAGCGTTGTAGACGTCTTCCGGTGTGCGCAGGTCCGCAGCGTCTGACGCCCTCGTTATGAAGCCGCCCGCAGAGTTCCCATAAAGGTCCGAACCGTCCAGCAGCGCTTCAAAAGACTTGCCGTCAATCACTTTCTGCATCACGGTATCCGCATCCAGTGAGGGAATCGAATGCCGCAATTCCATCAGTGCCTGCAACTCGTCTTCGGAAAGGGACTCCACTTCCTGCTCGACGACGTTGCGCAACCAGGCTTCGTCCTTGCCAATGGACTCCAATGCTGGACCAAGTTCCCGGATTATGTCGTTGCGGGGAGTCTCTATTGGGTAATCGACCGAAATCCTCGTTCCGTCCGGGAACTCTACCTCGGTCGGCTGGCCTGCGGCATCGGCGGTAACCGTGGGCAGGTCATCCGGCTTCCCCGGCCCCTTGGTCCCGCCGTCCAGTCCCCCATCACCGGCATGGGGACCGTTGTCTCCGGGTGCGGGTGCCTTCGGACCGGCGGCGTCGTCGGGCAGCTTGCTGCCGGCGTTCCCCGTGTCGGGGTCGGCTTTGGAAGGAACGGTCCCCTCTGGCACGTGCGGACCGCGGGCGGGCCCGCCCGGAGTGTCCACGCCGGGGGCTTTTGGTTGCGTTTCGGGTGCCCTTGTCACCGTATCGGGGGCGGCTGCCCGGGTGTCCGGCGCAGCGTGCTTTGCGTCGTGGCCGGAGCCTAGGCGCCCGAGATCGGTTTTCGGAGATTCCGAAATTGTTTGGACAGCGGTGGTCTTGATTTCACCGATTTTGACGCTGATTTCCTCTACGGCCCGCACACCTTTGGCAATACCGGTGGTCTCCGCGATGTGTGCCATTCGGCCCCCGGCGGCAGCCGCTTCGCCCGCCTTGGCCAGCTTCCCCGCATCACCGGCGGCATCGGCCGCTTTGCCTGCTACCGAGACTCCTTTTACGCCTGCGGCGGCACCTCCCGTTCCGATCGTCGTCACCACGTCGAAGGCGGTCGCCCCCAGCGCACTGGCAGGATCCGTCTTCCACTCGTCCAGGTGAATGGTGTCCTTGGCAATTTCCAGCAGGTTCCCGGCCGAGTCTTTTACCTTCTGTTCCTGCCCCGTCGCCATCATGAATGGCATGCCCGCACCGGTCACGATGAACAGGTCGTGCGCCAGTGTGCCCACTCCCTTCCAGCTCTGGACAAATGCGTCCTTACCGCCCAAACCGGCAAGAGCCGCCAGGCCGAGAACGGTGTCCAGCCCGGTTCCGAAAAAGGCTTTGGTGTAGGCCCAGTAGGCGTCTCCGGCGTCCCGGTACCAGGGTTTGTCAAACTCCTGGGGGTGAGCCCACGGCACCTGGCCCTCGGCCGCTGCCGCGTTCAGTACATCGCGGGGAATGCCGTGCTCAAACTGCCCTTCTGCGGGACCGTTCTCCGAGTACTCGACATATTCGTTGCCGTTGTACAAGTCGCTGATGGACTGGGCGAAGGCGCGCTCGTGGCCGCTGAGCTCAGCGCTGATGGTATTGAGCTCATTGGTGATCCAATCCTGCTCGGCGATGAGGTCCTTGTCCTTGGTCCATTCGTCATCAGCGGCAGCCTCCTGGTTGAGGGCAGCCGCCCGGGCCTTCACATCCGCAAGGCGGGCCCTGAGATCCACCACCGCGTCGGCGAACACGTTCGCTGCCGCATCAAGCGTCCCGAAATCATCCGCAAAGTCCCGCGAAGCACGCTGAATCGGCCGGTAGGCAGAGAAAACCACCTCCGCGCCGTCAATCACGTACACGTCCTGGGCTTGGAGCTTGCCCCATGACTGGGCTGCGTTTTCCGTAATGGACTGGATGGCGGCGGCGCTTGTGAGCAGGGACTTAGCTGCCGCCCGGATCCCTTCCGGCTCAGGCATGATCGCCTCCAGCGCGGATACGTCAAACACGGGCATGGCGTTTCACTTTCGGTTCAGGGCAACGAATCGTTGACTCGGTGGTGGCAGGCACTGCCGCCGGCAGCGCGGCGGGAGGGGAGGCTATGCCTGAGCGATGGAAGCACCGCGGGTGGGCCTGTGCAGGGGAACAGGCGCGTAGGAACCGCCGGAGGTGCTCTGGGCCAGCTGGACTGCGGCGGTCTGGGCGTCGGTAGCCATCTGGCCGTCCGCCGCCCCTACGATCTTCAGGACATTGTTTACGGCTTCGGTTGCGGCGAGGGTCCGCCCGGAAATGGTGTTCATTCCCGGTGTAATGACCCTTTCGTTGAACCCGTTCAACGCGTCCGCCACTGCCCCGCTGTTTTTGGCGGCGGCCAGGAGGTCGTTGAGCCCGCCCTGAAAGGAAACCGCGTGCCCCTCATACTGGGCGACGTGGTTCACCACTTCCTGCAGGACGGCGCTCACCTCCACGGGCTGGATGGAGTACGTCACCGCGGTCCTAGCCGATGTTGGCGACGGCGGACTTCGCCCGCGCACCCGCGCCGGCAGCCGTCTCATCATTCTGCGACAGCGTCTGCTTCACCAGGGCAATAATGTTCCGCGTCTCATTAGCCGCATTCCGGAAACGGTTCTCCACCGCCTGGTACTCCTCCGACACACCATCAGCCTGGAAATCCGACATCGCCGCGTTCACGGCCTTCTCACGCTCACCGATCAACGACTCCAACCGGGCAACAATCGACTGGATATCCCCCTGCACGGCAGAAGACGTATCAGTGTCATAGCTCAAACGATCCTGGGACATAACAAATCCTTTCAACACCGGCACCAGCCGGAACAAACAACCGAAAAAGAAAAGGAAGAAAAGAAGAAGCTCAACCCGCGCTAGCGCGAGGAACCGAACCGTGCGGCGTCGAACGCCGCCGAGCCCTGCTGCTGCGCCGCGTTATCCGCAGCCTCCTGGTCACCGGTCTGGAACGACCGGTCCATCTCCGACTGGCCCGTCAGAATCGCCGACAGGGAACTGTTCAGCTCATTGGCCACCTCATCAGTGCGGGCCTTGAACTCATCAAACTTCACCCGGCCGGCACCGTTGAACTTGCCCTCCAGCGGAGCAGCAGCCTCCATCAGGTTCCGCACCAGCTGACCCAAATCCTCATTCGAGGAACCGGTCTGCTGCGTCAGCGTACCCAGGGTAGAAGAACCCATATCGAATTTCATGAAAAAACTCCCTATTGGCACCCCACGGCGCCCTCGTCCGAAACTGTTCCCCCGTCAGCCGGACGAATTCACCCCAACAGGTAAATCCCTTTCCGCTTGCCGGTAACCCCTATCAAACCCACCAAAACAAAACCGGTCAAGGAAAACACATGGGCAGAACTACCCATCCCCCGCCCATCCCACATAGCGCAAACCATCCCGTTCAGGTTCAATTGACCGGGTTAGCTTCCTTATCCAGACAGGGGAAAAGGTGGACCCGGACTCGAACCAGGCCGAAGCAACCCGCGTAAGCGTCTGCATGGCGGCCTACAACGGCGCCGAACACATTCGGGAACAGATCGACTCGATCCTGTCCGAACTGGGCCCCGGCGATGAGCTGGTAGTGGTGGACGATGCGTCCACCGACAAAACCCGGGACGTGGTGTCCGGCGTCGGCGACTCCCGCATCCGGCTCATCCCCTCTTCCGTCAACCGGGGGTACGTGAGGACCTTCGAGGCGGCACTGGCCCACAGCCGGGGTGAGTATGTGTTCCTGTCGGACCAGGACGACGTCTGGATCCCTGGCCGGGTCCAGCGAATGGTCGATGCCCTGCAGGATGCGGAGGTTGTCGCGAGCAATTTCAGTTTCTTCGGCCAGCAGCCGCGAGCCATAGAATCCATCCGCCTGCGGTCCGCGGACAGCGGACGGCGGTGGGCAAACCTGTTCGCCCTGTGGGTGGGATACCGCCCCTATTACGGCTGTTCCATGGCCATGCGCCGAAGTGCCCTGTCCTTGGTACTGCCGTTTCCGGGGTTCCTCACCGAAACGCACGACCAGTGGATAGCGATGGTGGCCAACCTCGCCGGCACCATGCACCACGTCGAAGAGGACACGCTGCGGCGCCGTCTGCATGAGGCCAACACCTCACCCAAGCAGTGGCGGTCGCTGCGGCGGATCCTGGCAGCGCGACTGATGCTGCTGCGCGCGTTCCTGGTGGCGGTCCGAAGGATCCGGCGGGGCTCTCCCGCCGGCACTGATCGACCCGCTTAAGCACAAACAAGCGGCGCCGGCAGGTTGCCGGCGCCGCTTGCCAAAGCGTCCTAGCCGATATTGGCGACGGCGGACTTCGCCCGCGCACCCGCGCCGGCAGCCGTCTCATCATTCTGCGACAGCGTCTGCTTCACCAGGGCAATAATGTTCCGCGTCTCATTAGCCGCATTCCGGAAACGGTTCTCCACCGCCTGGTACTCCTCCGACACACCATCAGCCTGGAAATCCGACATCGCCGCGTTCACGGCCTTCTCACGCTCACCGATCAACGACTCCAACCGGGCAACAATCGACTGGATATCCCCCTGCACGGCAGAAGACGTATCAGTGTCATAGCTCAAACGATCCTGGGACATAACAAATCCTTTCAACACCGGCACCAGCCGGAACAAACAACCGAAAAAGAAAAGGAAGAAAAGAAGAAGCTCAACCCGCGCTAGCGCGAGGAACCGAACCGTGCGGCGTCGAACGCCGCCGAGCCCTGCTGCTGCGCCGCGTTATCCGCAGCCTCCTGGTCACCGGTCTGGAACGACCGGTCCATCTCCGACTGGCCCGTCAGAATCGCCGACAGGGAACTGTTCAGCTCATTGGCCACCTCATCAGTGCGGGCCTTGAACTCATCAAACTTCACCCGGCCGGCACCGTTGAACTTGCCCTCCAGCGGAGCAGCAGCCTCCATCAGGTTCCGCACCAGCTGACCCAAATCCTCATTCGAGGAACCGGTCTGCTGCGTCAGCGTACCCAGGGTAGAAGAACCCATATCGAATTTCATGAAAAAACTCCCTATTGGCACCCCACGGCGCCCTCGTCCGAAACTGTTCCCCCGTCAGCCGGACGAATTCACCCCAACAGGTAAATCCCTTTCCGCTTGCCGGTAACCCCTATCAAACCCACCAAAACAAAACCGGTCAAGGAAAACACATGGGCAGAACTACCCATCCCCCGCCCATCCC